>CAYFQN010000062.1:13383-15300 GCA_964345285.1 uncultured Rhodothermales bacterium | reverse complement strand
GGCCGTTTTTCTGTTGTGCACCGAACGGTCCCATGCCGGTGTGCGTCGGAGAAGATCCGCTTCAGGCGCCCCTGCGTATCTTCAATGTCGATGATCCCCCGTTTCACGAGACGGCGAGACGTGCGAAGCGTACCTATTCATCAGCGAGGCGAGCCCCTACATCCACGTCGCGCAGATCGCCCTCATCGACCTGAAACAGTTCGCGCGAGTCCAGGTCGAGCGCGCGGGCGAACACGACGTCGGGGATCTGGCGAGAGCGTGCGTTGAAGCGCGTGGCCGACTCGTTGTAGAACTCACGCCGGTCCGCGATGCGCTCCTCCAGCGATGAGATGCGCGCCTGGAGCTGCTGGAACTGCTCGCTCGCCTGCAGCTCGGGATAGTCTTCGGCCACGGCAAACAGGTTGCTGAGCGCCCCGCGCAGCTGCTGGTCGGCCTCGGCCTCGGCGTGCGGCCCCTCGGCCTGTTGCACGGCGGCGCGCGCCGCGGTGAGCTCCTGCAGCACCGCGCGCTCCTTGGCCAGGAAGTGCGTCGCCGTATCGATGAGCTTGGGGAGTTCGTCGCTGCGCTGTTTGAGCATCACCTCGATGTTGGCCCACGCCTTGTCCACGTTCTCGTGCACTTGCACGAAGCTGTTGTACCGAGAGATGAGGAACGAGCCCGCGACGACGGTGACTACGAGCGAGAACCCGAGAAGGAGGAGCATGCTGCTGAGCCAGACCATGATGTTTTGGAGGAGTCAATTCGAAGAAAACCGTGCGCACCGACGGTGAACGAACGCCCCTACCCGGGCTCCGTCACGTCATGCCCACCTGCGCGATGCCGAGGGCGAGGACGAGCAGGCCGGTGAGGAAAATCAGGAAGCCCCAGCCGAGTTGCCGCCACACGCGGTCCTTGCGCGCCGCGATGATTGCGTCTTCGCTACGGATTGAAATCAGGAAGACCGACTGGGCATCCGACGAATACGAGAGGAAGTAGCTCGTCGAAGGATCGCGCCCGATGAAGAGATTAGACGCGTTTTTTGCGGGCTCATCGCGAGGGGTGTCCTCGGCAGCCAGCGGCTGAGCCGTGCCCAGCACGTACACGGAGTCGCCTTCCTCCAGCCGGGCTTCCACCACGCGGCACGGGTCGGACTTGGACAGGCTGCGGTGGCGCTTTATCGTTAGGCCCGGAATCTTGTTGAGCAGCGCGAAGAGTTTGCCCATGCCCTCGGGCAGGCCGTACCGGTGGTGCCATTCGTCCCGCCGCGCCACGTGGTGCTGTAGGCGCGGACCATCGGTGCGGAGGCGCTCGCCGAAAAGGTGAGGCGCGTCATTGTGAGATGCGGAGCGATCGAGGGACCGCTTCGTGCTGAGCTGGGCCAGCCGGTGCGGCAGATTGATCTCGGCCCCCGCCGGGCGGACGAGCATCCGACCCGTATCGTCCTCGACGTAGAACGGCACGCCGACCACCCCGAAGTCCGCCGGAAATGGAGATTCGTCGCTCGACGATGACGAGTGAATCACATACTGGCACAGCAGGCACGCGCGCTCCGCAAACGGCGAGGTGAGCGTCTCGCCGGCGGCCACGGCGCGCCCCTTCACTTCGACGAGGCCGGCGGCCGCGCTACGCACGGGCGAAGTCGGTAGGTCTTGGGCGTACCAATACCGCCGGTATTCGAGCACGCCGGTGTACAGCATCCCGAGGCCAATCCCCAGAAACACGAGCGCGAAGAGGCCCCAGAGCATCCCGTCGCCCCGGCCTGGGGGCGCAGCGGGGGCAAGCATGAGCGCGCTCAGGAGCATGTGCATCGAGACCGAACCGAACAGGGAAACAGTCATGAAAGCCGAAGGCCGCCGATCAAAACCGCCCACACGTACGCAAAGAACCGCGGCCGGCCAATGACATTCACCACCGCGGATGTCGCCTCGCCGGCCACAT
>CAYFQN010000062.1:12039-13283 GCA_964345285.1 uncultured Rhodothermales bacterium | reverse complement strand
CACATCGTAGACTGCCAGGCGAACATTCCCACTCCGCGGCACCTCGTAGTGGATCGTCGTCTGCTCGGTGAACGGATTGGGGAAGTTGCCGTGGAGCGCCAGCTTGTCGGGGACGCCGAGGGCAACTTCGACGGTCGGGGAGTACTCGAATCCGCCATCGAGGTCAACTTGCTTCAGGCGGTAACGCAGCGAGTCCGCTTCGTAGAGCAGGCTCGTGTCTTCGAAGCGGTAGGTCTGCAGCTCGGACGTGGTGCCGTGGCCTTCGACGAAGCCGACCTTCGTCCAGCCCTCTGTCCCGGAACGTGTGCGCTGGACGTTGAAGCCGGCGTTGTTGGTTTCCGAGACCGTTTCCCAGGAGAGCTGCACCGCCTGGCCATCAACCTGGACGTTGAAGGCAGTCAGCTCCACCGGGAGCGGGCTGTTTTCACTGCCGAGCGTCCAGCGGCTGAGCGCGTCGATGCCGCTGAGCGTCACCTTATTCGCATTCGCGTCGCGGCCGTCGTGGCCCTCTTTCGACCAGGTGGAGCCGCTATCGGTGGAGCGGAAAAACTCTAGGGCGCTCTCCGAGAGGCCGTTGAGCTCCGCATCCAAATAGTTGAATGTGAGCGTGGCATTGAGGCCGCCGTTGTTCGTCGGCGAAATGTCGTAGTAGCGCGCGATCGACTCGTTGCTATTTGGAGCCGTCTGGACGGCGTGGCCGCGCGTGACGGTTGTGGCGCCGAGGTTCTCGCCCGAACTGATCTCGATGCCGAGGCCCGCTGGGTTGGCCTGGGAGGGGGCGCTGAGGTCGCGCGTGGCGGTGAGTTGGCCGTTATAGAAGCGGCCTCCGCCCGTCTCTGTGATCGATGCGGCACTGCCGGTGCCGCCGAGGTCCACGGTGGTGCCATTCAGGTTCCAGACGCCGCCGTTGTCCATCTCGATGGTGCCGCCGTTTTCGACGGCAACCGTCTGGGCCGACGCCGGAGCGGTCAAGACGACCAGGAGCGCACAGCAGGTAAAAAGCGCGCAGGAAGCGACGAGGGACCGGTATCGCGCTCGGCGCGAGCGAAGCGCACGCATCATTCGGATAACAAGCAGGCGCATAACGAAACACGGATGAAGTGATTAAGCAGATGAGGTGCTCGGGCGGGTGAAGCGGTGCGGCCATGCGCGTGAGTAGCAGGAGGAGGTGCTTATCCCGCCAACTGGCGGCGCCAGGCCAGCAGGCCGCCGATCAGCACGAGCTCGCCGAGAAGCCATCCGCC
>CAYFQN010000062.1:0-11939 GCA_964345285.1 uncultured Rhodothermales bacterium | reverse complement strand
GCGCTCGGCGCCTGCGGTGGCTTTGGTGCCGGCGCCTCCGCCGGAATCGCGCCAGCACCGCTCTCGCCCAGCACCACTAAGCCGGAATCGTCGAAGAGCTGCATCAGCGTAGTGCCGTCGCTGGCCTCAATCTCGGTAACTGGCAATTGGGCCTGGGCCGCCCGGGGCGTGAGCGTCAAGAGGGCGCTGCTGAGAAAGATGAACACGAACGAAGTGGAAAAGGCGGTGCGGACAAATGGCATATGCATGGGCAGTTGAATCCGTAGATGGAGAAGAAACTGCGTAGAAGAAAGAGAGTGGCACTCACTGGTGAACACGGGTTCGCCCCCTCCCAAAACCCCGACACGGTGAAGTGTGATGAAATATGACGCTTGTGTGAAACGATGCTGCTCTGGCAAATGGCCTTCATATGGGGTTCAAGCACTACACGATCTCCCTTCAGGCCTTCCCCCCAAGCATGCCTGCACAGGCTGAAGCGACGCAACTGCTCAAATCGTGCATGATCCAGAAGTGTGTTTGCGTCTACTGCTGAGGAACCGGTAGGGCGCGGACTGGCTCGCTGGGGCGGCTCTCGTTCCCCGAGGTGTCGATCGCCCGCACGCGGTACCACATGCCCGGCTCGCCCTCCGGGTCGACGAACACGGCGTCCGATACGGTCTCGTCGTGGACAGGCGTGTAGGCGCCGGTCGGAATTTCGGCCGTACGGTACACGCGGTAGCCGATTGCGTCCTCGGCAGAGACCGGCTCCCACCGGACGCGCACGCCGCCCTGCGGACGCGCCTGGGCCTGGACGTTACGCACGGCGGCCGGGGCGCTGAAGTCGCGCATGGTGAGGGGGGCCGGGTCCGAGCGGGGGCCTTCATTGCCCAGCGAGTCGACTGCGCTGATGGCGTACTGGTAGCGCTGGCCGGGCTGCACGGCGTCGTCGGGCAGGTGCTGCGTATCGTGGGGCACCGTTCGCCAGAGCGAGTCGGTCCCCGAACGAACCTGGCGGTAGACCCGGTACGTGGTCACGTCGAGCGCGGGCGATGGGCTCCACCGCACCAGGGCGCGCACGCCGTCCTCGTTCAGGGCTTGCACTCGCGCCGGCGGATCGGGCGGGGTGCGGTCTGGAATCTGGAGGCGGGCAAAGGTGGTGTCGCTCGCGTTGCGAGCACTGTCTATGGCCACCACAGCGTATCGGTAGAAGGCGCCCTCGGCAAACCGCACGCCCTCGCGGCCCGCCCGGTCGCTGAAGGCCGTGGTGCGCACCGGGGCATCGTTGGCCTGTGCGTAGGTGGACGCGGCGGTGGGGCCGCCCTGCCGGCGGCGAAGCACCCGAAACGTCTGCAGGTCGGCCGGGATGTGGTCCACCGACCAGTCGAGTTGAACGCGCGGCGCACTGCCGGTCGTGTCGAAAGAAGCCGTCAGGGTGCGCGGCGAAGGCGGCGGCTCGTAGTCCATTACCTGCGCCATGACGGCCGTGCTCATGGGGCTTTCGTTTCCGGCCGAGTCGATGGCGGTCACGCTGTAGTGGTAGGTGCGGCGCCCGGTTACGGCGGTGTCCACATAGCTCGTTGTCAGGCGGCCGAGGGGCGCGTCGTTGATACGTTGGAACTCGGCTTCGATCCGGGGGACGCGGTAGATATGGTAGCCCGCGACATCGGGCGCAGCCGGCACCGACCAGGTGACTTGCGCCTGGCCGCTTTCGCTGGTGTAGACCTCCAGCCCGTTCACGGGCGCTGGCGGCTTGTTGTCAACCACCCGGTAGGTGAGCCGGTCGCTGAGGGTTTTTGCCGTGCCGGTGATGTCGACCGCCGCCACGAAGAAGGTTTCCTCGCGACCGGTATGCGGCACGGTGAAGTCATACGAAAACGTCGTCTCGGCGTTGTTGCGCAGGATCACGTCGCGGCCGTTAACGCGCTCGGCTTCGTCGTCGCCGGTCACGCGGTAGACATCGAACCGGATGATCTTGTCATCCTCCGCGCGGGAAGTGGTGGGATAGGTCCAGGTGAGCGTCACCTGTCGGCCCTCATTGTCGGCGCTGAGTTCGTCGGGCGTCGGCGCGGGGGTGGGTTCGAGCGTGACGGTTTCGGTCAACTCCTCGCCAGTGGGCGATCCCTGGTCGTTGACGAAGGCGACGCGGTACGTGGCCGTCTCGCCCATCGGCGCGTCCTCGTCCACGAAGAGCAAGCCAAGCGCCCGCGCAACGGCCGGATCCAGAAAGGCAGCAAACAGCCCGTTCGTCCAGTCGCCCCGCATCGTGTAGTACACGCCAGCCGGTGTGTCCTCCTCATAGCGCGTTGCCAGCCAGTCGTAGCGATCGCCCAGTACGGCGGGAAGTTGGTTCGCCCGCTGAATGCCGCGGACCGGCGCGTCGTTGACCTGCACGAAGTCGCCGCCCTGCTGGCGGTACACGTTGAAGCCGTGGCCGCTCGGGAGGCGCTTCGTGTGGTAGACGTACACGCTGTCGCCCCGCACTGCTGTGCGGATCTGGGGGTCGGGCTGGGCGTGGGCCGAACGGGGGGCAACCAGGAGGGCGGCGACGCCCACGGCGGCGAGCCAGCAGAGCGCATGAAAGGGTAGGCGGCGCGTTAGGGCATGCATAGCGCGAAGCAGTTGGGTGAGAAGCGGGCTGGAGAGCACGTCAGTGGCACAGAGCTGGAAGCTCAGAAGGAGAAATCGCCCGCGCTCCAGTTCGTCTCGTCTTGATCGCTGGAAACGCCCGTGTTGATCATCACGGTCTTGGTGGTTTGCTGCCCGGCGCCGTTGGTGACACGCACTGTGACGGTCGACAGGCCGCCGCCGGCTGTAGCCAGGCCACTGGGGGTGAAGGTGAAGCCGTAGGACTGGGGCGTCGTCGGCGGATTGGGCGAGGCATCTACCTCGGTCCACTGCTGGTAGCCGCTTCCGTACTCTACCCTGGCGATGCCCGTCTCGGGGTCGTGGGCCTCGTGGATGGTGACGTCAATCTCCGAGCTTCCTGACGCGCGGGAGGCCGAGGCGCTGACGGTAGGAGCAGAGTCGTCGAGCAGCAGCGGGCCGAGCACGACGGGACCCTGGCCGCCGGTGCGGGTGCCCTGGTCGCGGAAGCCCTGCCCGTTCACGGCTGTCACGTCAATCTTGAGGGGCACGCCCAGCGGCAGATCGCTGATAGGAATCAGGACGTACGGCGCCGTGCTGGGCTCGTTGCTCTCGCTCTCATCTCCAGCGCCGCTTTGGCCCGTTCCGAACCCGGCGTAAGTGGTGCTGGTGAGATTCATCTGCGGGCATCCCTGCCACTGCAGCGGGGGCTGGCCAGCGTCGGACAGGTCGAGGGTCGGGAGCGAGCCAGCGGTCCTATCCCTCATCCGAAGGCAGCCCACGCCAATGTCGCGGGCGGCGCCCGGCGGATAGCTCTTCAGCGTCTGCCCGGTATTTGCCCGGTAGATTTCGTACTGGTAGCCCCGGATGCGCGACTCGGGGTCTTGCGCGGCTTTCTTGAGGTAGAGCCGGACGCCATCCTGGACGACCATGGCGCGCACATCGGGCAACGTGGGCATGGACGGATCCGTAGGCAGCACCGGGCCGATGGTGAGCGGCTCGCTGGCATTGCCGGCATAGTCGATGGCGCGCACGTGCACCCACGTCGAGTCGGTGAAGCTGAGCCGATCGCTTTTGACCTCGGGATAGCTCAGCTGATCGTCCCGGATGGTCTCACGGGTCCCGTAGGCTTGAAGGAACCGCTGGCCCTCACTGACCGACGCGAACGGCTGCTCGGGGTTGCCTTGGGTCACGACGTATTCGTAATAGTCGCGGAGCCCCGATTCGTCGCTTCCTGGCTTCCACCGCACGGTAACCGATGGCGTAGCAGGGTCGCCGGACGTGCCCGATGTGCTCTTCCTGGATGGCGGGCTCGTGACGGCGTCATACGTTGCGACGACGTTTTGGGGCTTCGGCTCCGCGCCTTCGTCGAAGGGATCATCAGCCGAAGTTGGGGGGGCGGGAGGCGTGCCGTCGTAGACGATGGCGATATCGTGCTCGTAGACCGTCGTTAGCCCGGCGCCGTTGCGGGCGCGAACACTCACGTAGTACGGCGTGTCTTCCTTCAGACTGAGGCCTCGGACTACGGCCCGCAAGGTGTTGTTCGCGGGGTCTTGTCCAAAGGCTTGAATATCGCGCCTTTCGGAGCTGCCTTGCGCGGGCGTCCAGTCGCGCACGTCGCCCGTTCCCTGCTCGGTGCCGATTTTGTAGTCGAAGCCGGCGATGTCGGAGTCTCGGTCCTGGGCTTTGATCTCCATGCGCAGCACGGAGGAGGATGGGGTCCACAGACGCTCCACCTCGGTTGGCAAGCGCCCGCTTCCAAGACCACTGATGGAAACGCGCTCATATTCAGTTTCCGTGCCGTAGCTCAGGCCCAACATGCTAAGGCTCAGCTGGGTGGGGGGCGAGGAGTCTTCTTCGATCGCGTCGGGCACTGTGCCGTCTGGGGCGGTATCTTCGCCATCCCCATTGACGGCAAGCGTAAAGTTGGCTCGCCGCGCAAGGGTGGCACCGCCCGGCCCGCGGGCGCGGACGGCCACGCTGAGGTCCTGCGTCTGCTGGTCACGTTCCTCCGCAAAGGTGTGAAGGGTGATCTCGGTGCGGTCTCCGATGCTGTAGAACGGACCTCCGGAGTACACGTCTGTGCTGGTGCCGCGATCGACGTCATAGCTGATCTCAGCGGCGTCCCCGTTTCCGTGGCGGGCCTGCACCGTAAGGTCGGCCGTCGCCGTCCACCCGTCACGAGAGCGATCTACGCTGACGCTGCTGATCTGCGGCGGCTCCAGAAGGTTTTCTACCATGCCCAACTTCATGCCCAGCCACCGGTCTTTGGGCAACTCCAGCGCATAATCGGATCCTGTATCGAATGTATTGTCGTCATCGGAGGTCGATCCACCGCCCATCGGGACGGTTGATTCGAGGTCCATGTCCTTGCGCCAGCCCCGGTACGCCTCGACCATCCCGTAGTACGTGGTCAGCAGTTGATGCTTGGCGGCGTACGCTTCATCGATTTGCTCGGTAAACTGCGCGTGCGCATCGCTCCCTGTATCGCTTCGTAGCTGTTGGCCTAAGGATTTTGCGCCGGTCTCCGCTTCTTCTTCGATAACCGGCAGCCCGAGGTCAAAGATGTCGTACCACAGATTCTTCTTCCAGGTCTGATAGGTGTCTCGAAAGTGCTGCGATGGATTGGCAGAAGACGCCTCGGGAAAATCGCCCTCGCTGACGCTGCAGCACGTTTCTGGGGCCAACTGCTTCAGGGCATTGTGGCGGGCTGACAGTACGCTATTGAGCCGCGACTCGTGCGCGTTCACGAACGACTGCACGATGTCGCCTTCCTTGCTGACCAGCGTGGCGTGCTCGGCGGCAGCCCATCCGCTCAGGTTCCAGAGGTAGTTGGCCCGCTCGGCGTAATACTGGCGGGTCAACGCCTCAGCGTCGGTGTAGAGGCCCGCCAGTTCGTCGATGGTGGTTTTGCTTTGGCCGGATGCAGCTTCCGTCTCGCCCTCGAAGCGGATGTCTTCTTTGAAGAGCTGGTTGGCCTCCGTCAGGTTGTCTTCCACGGCAGCGATGCTTTGCTGGTACTGCTCGTTAAGCTGATCGGTGCTTTCCTTCAAGTCCGCCACACTTTGAGATTGCTGGCTGGCTTTGTTCTCGTCCACATTCCAGGAGGGCGATTGCGTCAGCCGCCGGCTATCACCGGATCCGCTATACTGGGCTTCCTGAACATTGCTGACAGGCGAGCCAAGCTCCATCTTTCGGAGCGTCTCGGAGGCTTCGTCGCTCCACTCGATCTGTTTGGATTCAAGGTCCTCCAGGTGATCCAGCACGGCGTCGATCCGATTGTTAGCTGTGCTGCGTGTGTCCTGGGCGTCTTGCAGCGTACTTTCTGCCTGGTCAGGAGTGGGTTTATCGTCTGCGTTGACAAGATGGTCAAGCGCGTAGGTGAGGTTGTCGAGTTCTGACTCGGAAAGGACCATCGACTCGGTGTCTTTCAGATCGCTGAAGACGCTTCGGACTTTGCTGCGCGGAAGGTCCGACTCGGGGTGAACGGCATTCACACCGGCTTCCTCGAGCTCTTCGTCACTGGCAGCCAATTGCGGCTTCTGTAGCTCCTCCATCTGCTGCGCGGCCGCCTTGGCTTTCGAAATCATCCGGTCGGCCTGCCGCCGGGCATCGGCCACCATATCGTTGTAGCGCTCGTTGATACCGGTGCCGCCGCGCACGTCGCCGTCCTCAATGGCCGCCCAGATGCCTACTCTACCGTGGAAGACAGCCACGACATCGACCCGGCCTTCGGCGGCCACGTAAATCAGTTTATCCTGCCGGATGTAGGCGCCCTTCATGTTGGCCTCCAGCTTGGCCGCGCCGCCGAACAGCTTGGCGCGGGCGAAGATCTCAGCGTACGCGCCCAGGTCCTCCTGGGGGACGACCCAGAACGACGCCGTAGCTCCCGCCTCAAGGCTGAGGGGGCCGAGGTCGGGCGTGCCCAGCGCGACCGTCAGCTTGCGGAGCAGCAAGCCGCTGTTACTGGCGATGAACGAGCCGCGCGCCTCGTAAATCGTCATGATGCGGAAGTCACGATCTACGCCCAGCTCGCCCTCGACGAACCAGTGGACGGGCGGCGTATTGCTGTCGGGATTCTCGAACGCGGCAAAGTTGAGCTGTGCCCGTCCGTTGACCACCGTCGGATACGTCACATCGACGAGGACGCCGCCATCCACGCCGCCGCGATCGCCGTAATGGACGGAGAGCCGCAGGCCGGCATTCACCTGCTCCTTCATGTTTTTCATGTGCCCGGTGCCGTAGAGCGACGCGTGCTGGTTGGTGATCTCAATGAGCGCTTCTGTCTGGATGCCTTGCCCGCTGCCGCCCAAGAGGGCGCTGCCGTAGAGGTAAGCTGCAAACGTTAAGTCTCCTGATGACTTGGGCTCGCCGGGAATGAGCTCCTCGGATTCGAGGGCTGTACTTCGGATGGTGCCTAACCAGCTCTTTCGGGGATTGTAGAAGAATCCGCCGCCCACACCCGTCAAGTTGACGCCTGGGGCTACGGTAATACCAGCACTGCTGCGGAGGCTGGCAAAGAGCCCGTAGCGAAGCGTGCCGCCCGTGTTTTCAAACGCTCCGCTAACGGTCAGCCGCTGACCGGAAAAGGACGCGTAGCCCGCAGCAAACAGCTTGATCGCGTGATCCTGGTCGTACCGGTCGGGGTCGAGTTTCCGCTTCTCGTACGCCAGGCTGGCATGAATCGTAGTGACCTCCTTCACGTTGATTTCAGCGCCGTACAACCGGAGCGACGAGGCGCCATCTGCGCGGTAGTAATAGGCCTCGTCGATGCGGCCGCTGCCCAGGTCCGATAGGGTGAGCTCGGGCCCGATGAGCTTGAAGTACTGATCGGCGGTGACGGTGGAGTCGGCGTCGCCGCCCTCGTAGGTGAACGAGCCGCTGCCAAAGTCGATGTCATCCACCTTGAGGTCGACCACCTTGACAAGGGTGAGACTGAAGGTGCCATCGGGCTGGCCCCAGTCTTCGACGCCCTCCGTCCGGCTGATGGTGAGACCCTGCCAGCCGGCCGATCCGCTCACGCCTTCGATTTGGGCGCCCACGGTGCCGCCCAGGACGATCTTATCCGGCTCTACGCTGATGGCGTTTGGATCGTCGACGCTGAAGGTCAAGAAGCCGAGCAGGCTGAGATCCTCAATCTGCGCCGAGGCGTTGACGCTCGGAGGCTGCGTCGCGCTTACGTAGAGCCCGGCGCTGGAGCTGGTTTTCGACCCCAGCGTACCGAAGCGGATGAGGTCGTCAATCTGGCTGCCCTGCGGTTGGATGTAGGCCGCGCCGTTTGCGTAGACCGCCGGCTCGCTGATTTGGTTACCGTTGAAGTGCACGCCGGCTTCCTTCACGTCCAGCGTGGCGATGTCACCGAATGCGATCTCGGTGTCTGCTGGCGTGTTATCGCCCAGGGCATCCACTTGGTCGCTGGAGCCGCTCGGCTCGGGCACGAAGCGTGCTCGCAGCGGGCTATCGGTGGTGATTGTACCATCGCTGGTGATAGTCGCGCCAAACTCTGAAGGCGGCGCGTCTTCCATGAGGTCAGGCAGGTGGATCGTGCCGCCGAGCCCGAGCGCCAGCGCTGCATCTTGGGGCGTTTCCAGCCGCAGTTCGTCGAGCTCCAGCGTCGCGTCGGGTTTGTCGCCGATGACGGCGATCGGCTCCTTGTTTGCCAATAAGTTGGCACTGGCCGAGCCGAGGCCTACGTCGCCGTTCGTGTTGACCGTAAATTCTTCGATGCGAACGGCATCCGCCTCTGCGCACTGGCTGGCATTGCCGTCGCACATGAGGCTGGTAAGCCAGAGGTTGCCGCTCATCGAGAGCGCAAGCGCCTGCGCCTCGCTGTTCCATCCTACCCCGAAGCCCTGCGGGGGCTCGTCGGTTGCGACCTTCAGTTCCTCGTTCAACAGCGTAAACTCCTGTCCGCCGGTGGCGGCTTCGGCCCGGTCTACGCTGATGGGGTCTGAGCCCATCTTCAGATTCTGCACGGTGGCCGTGAAGTCTTCGCCGAGCACGTCCGGAAAGGTCACCGTCCCCGAGAGGATCAGGTTCGTCGTGTTGGGGCCTATCTCCAGGCCTATCCCGGCGCCCACGTTATCATTGGGCTCCAGTTGGGCCAGCTGGAGCTGGACGGTTTTGTCGCCGTTGGCGTTGGGAGTGAGCGTCTCCGTGCACAGATCGGCCCGCCACGTACCGCCGGAATAGCCCGCCGAAAATGTGATGCTGTCGGGCAGCGCCTCGGGGGCGCTCGGGTCCTTCAGGAGGCGGCTCGTCACGTCGCCTACGAGGGCGAACGTGTGGTTGCCGCCCGGGTCGAACGCAAGCTCCAAGCCCTTGAGGCGCAGCCCAAGGTCGGCGCTGTTGATGTCACTTGTGGAGGGGTCCGCCTGCAGGCTGCCGCCCGAATAGGCCGCGGCGGCCAGCGGATCGACGGAGCTCTTGGGCACATCGCTGCACGAGGCGGTGACGGCGCCGGGACCTTTGAACGCGCCGCCCTCGATGGTGCCGCTCACGCCGCCGTCAGCGAAGCCGAGGTCGCGGAAGGTCACCTGTTCGCCGCCCAGGCCTTCCGGGAGATCTACGGTGCCGCCTGCGGTGAGCGTGTAGGTGCCGTCTTGGCCCCGCTCGAAGAGCAACGTCTGCAGACGCAGCGGCAGGTCGTACTGCGTGCGGAGCGGTTCGTCGACAGTCACCTCCAGGCGGCCCGAGCGGACGGCCTGGAAGGCCTCGTCCACGGTGAGCGGATTGCTCTTGGGAATGGTGATGTCGAAGGTGGGATGGCTGCCGTCCGATTCGATGGCGGCCAGGTGGAGCGTGATGGGTTGAGGTGTGCCGTTCTGCACGGTGCTGGAGAGCTCAACTCCCCCGCCTTGGGCCGGCTCGTAGTCGATCAGCACATTGTCATTGTCATCGCGGAGCGTGAGGTAGGCGATGTCGGTGCTGGGCAGGGGCAGCTTCTTGGGTACGCTGGCGACGGCCGCGCCGGCAAAGTCGGGATGAAAGCGATCCGTGTAGTAGGCCACGCGGGTGCCGTCCTGTGTCAGGAAGTCAATCCGCCCGCCCGCAGCGCCCACGGGGTCGAGGCCGAACAGGAAGTTGCTGAAGTCGGCCGTGAGCGACGCGAATGTCTCGCCGTTGAAGGTGAAGCTGGCCGTGGTGGAGCCGTTTACGGCGAGGCCGTCTTTGTCGAGCGTCAGGCGGGCCGGCAGCGTCAGGCGCAGCGCCGGGTTCTGCGGCGTAGGCGCGCTAGGTTGGATGACGCGCACGGGCTGGCTGCTTCCGGCCTGCAGGCCGAACTCCAGCCCCGACTCGCCCTGCAGCGTCACCGATCCGCTGACGATGCCGCTGTCGGGGTGGACGGTGAACTGGTTGAACGCTACGCTGGCTACCTGCTGGTCCTGCTCCGTCCGGAGTGATCCGCTGCCCGTGAGGGTCAGGCCCGCGGCGTTGAGGCGCGCCTGCTGCACGCGGAAGGTGAAGAGGGGGTCCTGCTGCGGCACGCCGTAGTCAAACGTCCCGTTGAAGGCGAGGCTGCTGGAGAGCAACTCGCCGGTGATGAGGTCGAGCTCGGCCGTTCCGGTGGCCGAGAGCGAGGCGCCGTTGAGGCCGGTCAGCGTGGCCTCGGCCGTGCCGCTCAAAGTGGCCTCCTGGGCACCGGTGTTGTCGACGGCGAGCTCCAGCACGGAGGAGGGAAACGTGAGCGTGGCCGGCCCGAAGGCGATGCTTCCGCAGGCGGCGAAGTTCGCGACGCGGCCGTCCAGCCCACCGGTGCTGGTGAGGCGCGCCGACACATCCATCGGCGGGCAGCTGGCCGAGGGGTCGCTGGCAAATACATCGGGCAGGTCGAACTCGCCCTCCACCTCAATGTCGAATCCCTGCGTGGGATTCTGGGGGGTGCCGTCGTTGGTCAACCCGCCGCTGATGGTCATGACCTTGATGCCGGCTGTGCCGCCCAGCGTGATCGTTTTCTCCTGGCCCGGCTGGAACGAGAAGGCATCCAGTTGGCCGGTGAAGACGCCGTCGTTGAAGCCGGCATCGTAGATGGAAAGCTCCTCGCCGGAAAGCGGCGGATACGCGTTGATTCGCACGCCCAAGTCCATCTGCAGGGCACTAAGCGCTTGGGCGGCGCGCTGCGGGGCGTTGAACCAGTCAATGGTCACGTCCTGCGTCAGGTTGACGTTGAAGAGGCGCAGGTCGGCGGGACCAAGGGTCAGGGTCTGCTGATCGTCGAGCGCGGGCTTTGTGCCTGCGTGGATCTGCTGGCTCGGCAGCGTGATGCCGGCGTTGCCGGTCTGTGCGTTGCGGAAGACCTCGACGCCCTTGAGCGGCACTGTAAACGTGCGCCCCGACGGCGTGCCGAGTTGCAGCGCCAGGTCCAGGCCCAGACGGAAGTCAAAGCCGTTAGCTTGCGAATAGTCGAGCGTCTTGAGCGCCAGGACGCCCTGCACGTCCAGCCCGAAGCCGCCCACCTGCAACGGCGGCGTATCGAGGTCAGAATCCGCCGAAAACTGCTCGACCGACAGGCTTTGCTCGGTGAGGCGTAGGTCCACCTCGGCACGAGCTCGCGTGGTGCCGTCGCTCTGTAGCGTGAAGGTACTCCCGAGCGACAGGTCGTAGCTCGGCGCGCCGACTGCGGGGGCATCCACCGAGCCGCTGACGCTCTGAATCGTCAGCGCGGCCTTTCCGCCACCGGCCAGCGAGATGCGCTCGTTCAGGTTCGACAATTCGACTGCGCCGCTGACGTCGCCGCTCTCGTTCACGGCCAGCGTGATGGCGCCGTCCGAACCCGTGTTTTGCCCGAACAGCGACAGCGTGCCCTCCAAGAAAAGGCCCGTTCGAGAGGTAGTGCCCACAGTGACCGGGCCGTAGCTGACGGCTTGCAGGTGCATTGGCACGTCCTGCTGCGTGAGGTCGATGGGGCCGCCGCGCACGCTGGCGGTCACCGTGCCCGACTCGTAGCTGAGCGGGCCCGACGTGCTGACGCGCAGGTTCTGAAGCTGCGCCTGCAGCGCGGGCGTGCCCTGGAGGGCTGGCACCACCAGATCCAACGTCTCGCCTGGCTTCGTCTCGATCCGGACCGTGCCGCCCGACGCGTCCGAGAGCGTGACGAGCGGCGCGCCGTTCCGCTTCAGCTGAAGATATGCGACCTGCTCGGTGGGGAGTGGGAGCCGATCCGGAATTTCTGACACCAATTGTGATGGATCGGGGTGGTAGCCCGTGGCGTCCACGTACCCGATGGAGGTGCCCTCGTACGCAAGATCCACTTGCCCTTGCTGAATGCCGAGGGGGGCGAGCCCCAGCGCGAAGTCATCCGAGAGGTCGGCGACGAGCGTTTGCGTTGGTGCCCAGTCACCGAACGACAACTGGGCCGAGGCCGTGCCATCGCCACG
>CAYFQN010000061.1:0-15398 GCA_964345285.1 uncultured Rhodothermales bacterium | reverse complement strand
CAGTCCATCCCCGAAGACGGCCAGCCGGCCCGGTACGGCCCACCGCAACGTTAACAAGACCCTCCTTGGGTTGTCCTGTAATCAGGTAGACCCCAGCCTGGCTCCACACCGGCAGACTGCGAGCGGCGCGCGCACTCCCTTGCAACCGGCACGACAATCTTTCGCACAGGTAGTGGCGGGGTGATGCCACACGAAGCACCAGTCCTTGCTACAAGAAGGACTGGTGGTCTTCAGATCGATCCGATCACTATCTCTACCGTGCGGATTGGTCCCGTCCAAAGCAGTACGCGCACCGGTCGTACCCCATCGCGAGCGCGTCGGCACTCCGCGCGAAGCCATACCGGTGGTCAATACGGATCTCGTCGATTTGACAGTTGACCGTTAGACGCTGCAGATCGTGTAACTCGCCCGTACGCGTGTTGCCAACATACCGCGTTTCGGACTGTGCGCCTCCTGTACCCCGGAGATCAAGCTGTACGGTGCGTGTTATCTGCAGCGAGGCCGTCGCGTCCACGCGCGGGTGCCGCCGGATCACGAGAAGCGTACCGGATCCCACAGCCTCGGTCCCGCCGGCGAACCAACCCACTTCCCGAAGGGCTCCTTCGACACCCGACATCGTTGCAGTAAGCTGCATGCGCGGTGTGAGGCCTTCTGAGACATTGCCGCTATCATCAAGAAAAACGACGCCAGACGGTGGAATAAGTACCCGCGCACGTTCGTCCTCAAGCCCCATTCGCGTGGCATCGGGTAAAGGGGGTGAGGTGCCCCATGATGCTGAGCCGTACCCAACAGCCAGCACGAAGCCACCCGCGGCGTCCAGAAGTTGCGCAACGTAGCTAGCAAAGGCATTGGTAATCATGATGCGGCAGAGGGACTAGGGACGCGGTCGAAACACTATGCCGGCGGTGAGCTGCAGGTTGATCGGCGCATCGGCTCCCCGAACGCTGCTCAACCGCAGTGCGCGTGCCGTAGCGCGGACGCCGAGCCGTCGGGAGAAGAAGTACGACAGCCCCCCTCCGGCATGCAGCAGCGCCACCGTTTCATCTGCGCCTTCTCCCCACACCCGGCCTATGCCGCCCCCTACTGTGACGAATGGCGACAGGGTTTGCGGCCGCGTCGCTATCAGGTCGTAACGGAGATTGCCCACGACGTGCGCAAGCCGGACGGTATCAGCGGACGTCACGTTAGTGAGTGTGGATGCAAGCTCAATCTCGCCGAACACCTTTCGCGATCTGAAGAGTGGAAACCCAACACGCCCCCCAAGCCCCCATCCATTCTCCAGACGTAGTGCATCATCGAAGAGCGTCCGACCGGCAAAGAAAACCAGTTCAGCGCCACGGGTGCCACGCGTTGGTTCGGTAATGGTCGTGCCACGGACGGTGACTGCAACGTCGGGGGCACCTTGCCGCTTGTCGTAGCGCACCAACTGCGCATAGATGCCGTTTCGGTAGTCGACCAAGTCGCTCGCAAAGGTACCATTGGGCCCGTCAATCGTGAACGACACAAACGATCCTTTGTCGGGGCCGAGGTACTCGCCCGCCGTACTCTGCGGCACGACAAAGTATTCGCGCAGGACGATGTTATTAGACTCACCGAGGTCCCGCCAATCGAACTGCGACACGAGCGGATCAACCATCACCGGTACGTAGCTCGCCATGGTGCGCGTGCGGCTAAAGCGAGCCCCGGTGGGCGTCTCTCCCCGGGCAGTGAACGTCACCACGTACGTTCCCTCATAATCCGTACTCGTATAGTCGAGGGTGTGCACGCCGTCTCCGGCCACGGCGTCGCCGTGCGTTCCGTCGTCCACGAGCGGAAGTCCTGGGTCAACCTGCTGGGCAAGCGGGCCGCACCGCGCCTCGTACGCCGTAGCCCAGGCGATGCGATAGGACGCCGGGTCGGCTTGTTGTGCTGTTGCCGCCACCGCCCGGCGTGTATCGAATCGCATTGAACGGGCACTGAGTCGCCGCTGAATCAGTTGCTGGATCACATCATCATTGAGAACCACGTCGTCGGTCACTTTGATCGGTGGCGGCAGAGACGGTTCACGCACCGAGCAGTCATCCAGGTTGACGGTCGACGCCAGCGTACCCAACCCTTCCCCTGGCTTGCGGAGCTGGGCTCGCACGTCCACTGAGCTGCCAGTGATGGGCCGGCCTACCTCCTCCAAGTCGGCCGTGAGGCGATAGACATCACCGGTCCCGGCCCGTTCGTCTTGTGTGGCGTCGAACAGCGCCCGCACATTCAAGTCAACGAGGACGACCGGAACAGCAAGGGTAGCAGCCGTACCCGGAATGGCGCCGGACGGCGTCCGAATGCGCCACGTATAGTTTTGGTCGAACTCCTCGGCATCATCGACAAAGAGGTAGGTGTATGGCTGCCCTGACCCGCTCCCCTTGTGATAGGTAGCCTCCGACGACGAGCTGGTGTATGTCTTCACCAGGGTCGAATTCGTTTCATCGAACACGTCCACCTTGATGTCGGCCGGTGTATCCGTCGGCCCCCAGACGACCATTCCGACGACGGCTTCCGCGTTTTGCTCGACGGGAAAATCGAACGGCGATGCCGTACTCGTCGGTGCAATCCGGTTTACAATCATCGGCTCCATAAAGGGCTCGATGAACGCCTCCGCCAAGTTTTCGGGCACTTCTTGGATGTTGTACGTAGTGCCACTTCCTGGCGGTTGATAATGCTGCCGGATGTCATCGAGCAGCTCGGTCGAGACGCTGGACTCGGTTCCAAAGGCGACGGTGAATATCTCCATCGACTTGGTATTGTTCTGGACCGCACTCGGCAAGTTCAGATCGGCAACCACCTCGGCCCCGCTCGTCGGCGTCGGACGGTTATGCAGCCCGTCACTCATGAGCAGTCCTACGTGGCGCACCGTTCCGCTAAATAGATCGTGCCCCTCTTCCAATCCAAAACCAATCGGCGTAAAGAAATTTGACTGCGCCTGCTGGGTGAATGTCCCCGCGTAGTCGAGCGGGTTTGTACCAAACGGGGCCAGCGCAGAGAGCACCCCGGATTGCGGTGTACTGCTCGGCCCGCCAAACCAGACGCTCCCCACCCGGTCGTTATCGGCGCTGTACAACCGCATGCTTTCGTACGCGACGTTGGTCGCCCATTTGGTCGCGTCCCATTTCTGAACCCCGTCCACGTTGCCCAGCATACTGCCCGACTGGTCGAGGATGAAGACGAACTGGATGGCGTCCCGCGCATGACCCTGCACGGGGAGGCGCGTCTCGCTATTGCCGGGATCGTTGCTCGCAATGACGAGCTCTGTCTCATCGGGGGAGCCGATCGTGGTGCCCGACGTGGGCGCGTACTGCAGCGTAATGGTGTGCGGCGAATCGCTGGTCGAGAGCGTAGGCGGCATACTTCCACCGGTGATCGTGAAGGGCGCGCCCGCCGGGTCCAGCGCAATGTTCGATACGTTGAGCGTGCTACCGCTCGCCCCCCCATTGGAAAGATCGACCGACAGGGTACTGCTCCCTCCGATCTCTTGCTTGCCGAAGCTTATGTACGGCTCTGAGAACGTCGCCGCGGGACAACGGACCTCGCCGAATGTCAACCCACTCGGCTCAGCGACATCAACGAACCCACTGCCCTGAGCAGGCCAGTAATGCAAGGCGGATCCAGACGTCCCCACCGCCACGTGCAAGAAGAGGTCGAAGCTGTCGCGGTCGGTAATGCCCAAGCCCGTCAGCGGCAACCGTCCTTCCAAGACCCAGCGCTCCGGGCTCTGAAGCAGGACGCGTTGGAAGTCGGTATTGGGCGGTGCAGCACCACTCCACGCCCAACTCCCGAACCCCGCGTCCAGCTGCCACAGGTTGCTGTTCGGCCCCTCCGGGGCCGTGTCGCTCGCCTGGAAGGGGCGAACGCGAAGCCCATTCGAGGCCTCGGCGCCGAGCACAAAGGTCTGCTGGTCGGGATCACTTAGGGACGTGGTCACCTCCGTCAGAACGTATAGATACGTCGCGTCCGTCACCAAGTGCGTCGTCGCCGGACCGTACGTCAGCGTCAATTTTTCGATCGTGTCCCAGTCGTCTGCGCCCCCCGTATCGCCGTCGATGGGGATCGCTGCTGTCGCGTGCGGCACGCAATCCTGAGCCAGTCCGACGCGGACCCCACCCAGTAGGAAGAGCATGCCTCCAATAAGGGCGACCCATGAGGTGTCTGTCAACAAACGGGTTGAGGCCGCGCGCAACGCCATCCATGAGAAGTTTGACATAACCATGTGGGGATGAGATGAGAGGAACGATACCCTCCGAACGAGCTAGGCCGTGATATCCGCTTCGATCTGAATGGCCTGTTCGCGATAGATCGGGGCGGCGACGCCATCCTGAACCAGCCGCACGATCATCAGGCTCTGATCGCCATCAGACGCTGACGCTGAGGCCGCAATCGGTACGTCACGCGAGACCAGATTGGTCAAGGTCCCATCGGACTGCTCAGCCCCTTGTAGGGTGAACGAGTCGAGCGTCGTGCTGCCCAGCACCTCGAACGAGGTAGCCGACCCAATAAAGTCGACTTCGAGAGCAAACGTGTCGCTGACCGTGTCCGACACGAGGTACCGCATGTCGAAGCGAAACATGACGAAGTCGCCTCCAGCGGTTCCGACTGCCACCGTGTCCGTCGCAACGTTGATGTCGGGCGCTCCCAGATCAAATTCCAGCAGTTCAGACGGCTGATCGGTCGTTTCGCCAACCACAACTTCGATTTCCAGGTTGGCGTAATCTACGTCTTCGGGATTAAGGACGGACGTGGCCGAAAAGACAATGCGCGACGCCGTGCCAGCCGGTGTGCCAGCGGGGACGGTCAGCGTGAACCCGGCATTGACGGCCGGCCCACTGGCCAACAGTTGCACCGACGCTTTGGCCGGATTGCCCGGATCGGCCGGATCCGAGTCGAGCCCCGTAAACGCCAAGGTATAGGTCCCTTCGGTATCCGCCAATGCGAGGCGAATCGTCTCGTCCACATTCAGGTCACTCCGGATGGAGTACGCGAACGTATAGGTTTGTCCAGCCTGGATCGTTGCGCTGGGGATGTCGAGCGGCTGGATACGCAGGAGGCCCTGCGGCAAGATGCCCGTCCGGCGCCCCATTTCGTTGTTGATAAACGCCTGAGCATCATAGGCGTCTCCCAGGTCGGGATCCGCGTCCGGCATCACATGGGCACGCAACCCGTCCGTAGTGCCCGCAGAGGTTTCGAGCCACCCCTCCAGGTCTTGCACCAGCAAGAGCGTAGCAGCCCGGTCGCCCGACAGAGCTGCGAGGGGCTCAAGCGTGTCAACGAAGGCTGCCTGAGCCTCGTACAAGCGGCGAAGATGGCCGAGGGCTGCCTCGTTGTCAAACCGCTGCATGCGCGCATCCGTCACGCCGGTCTCTGCCATGAACCGGACGTCTTGGAAGCTACGCAGCACCTGGACGGACTCCGATGCCGTCAGGGTAGAAAAGTTGTCCCCCAAAAACAGATCGCTGTCCAGCAGCTCCGCGTAGACAGTACTAGCCGTTTGGAGCAACGTCTCGAAAAGGCCCGAGTTGACACGATCGATGCCTGACGCACCGGGGACGTATATCGGCGAGACGATGGCTTCGGCCAGTGTGAGGCCACGTTTGCGCACGTCGCGCACGGCCGTAATGGGAAGCGCAGCCCCGTCGGACGGGGTGCGTGTCAGCCGAGCCAGTGCAACATACCGATGCCCGGTGCGACGCGGAATGGCAGCCAGTGTCGATGCCCCTTCGGCCACGCGAACCACCCACTCGCGGCGCAGGCGCCGTGCCGTTTCCACGCCCACTTCCGGAAGTACGAGCGCGTCGTCTTCTTCCATCCCGATCTCGCGCTCCCACACATCGAGATACACGAGATCGGTTCGGGGGGCGGTGGTAGCTACCGTAAGAGCCGGTAGCACGTCTACGTCCCAGGCATCAGCCAGCGCCGTATTCTGATACAGCGGCTGCGTGGAGTACACGATGTCTGACTCAATCTGGGTTTCGGTGCCTTCCACCAGTACGCGTCCGGCGCCGGGCACTGTACCGTCGCCCCCACGGATCAGAAAGTCATTCCCCGTCCCTACCGTTGCCGTCACGCCTGACAGGGCATCATTGATGGCGGCGACCACATCCGCTGCCGTAGCTTGATCGATCGGGTCCACGTCAGCTGCTGAGAACGTCACCGTCTCGCGACCTGCCGGTGTCTCGACGGTCAGCGTGGCGCCATCCGTTAACCGGAAAGGCTCGGCCTGTGTGCTCACCAGCCGGGCGTTGGACGTCCCCGTGTGCATGGTGGCTGCCACCGCCTGCGTAAACCCGAGCCCACCGGCCGCTGTAGAGGCCGCCAAGTCGATACTGAGATACGCCGCCCCGCCTTGCGGTGTCGACTCCAGCACGATGGTATCTACCCCTCCATCGGGCAACGCCTCAGCACGAAATCCATCGTTTCCGGACGGGACGCCGTCACCGATAAAACGAGCCACGAGCGACGCCAACTCGTGGCGGCGCAAGTCCTCAAGTTCATTCCAATCCGCATCCAAGAGGGGTACGCCCTGTTGCAGGCGCACACCCACGTAATGCTTGGCGACGGCTTCGTCAAGACGGGTTTGGGGATCGCGGGAATAGTCGCCCATAGTGATCTGATCCAGTTGGATGGGTTGGAATCGGTACCGGACAAGCAGGAGGTGAATCCGTCGGCAGCATCTCACCCGCGCAATGCCATGAGTCAGCGTCCCAGACCGCTTCGTCGATGGTGCGCCTAAAAACTCAGGCGGATAACGCGTTCGAGGGTGTCGTCCGGTCCCTTATGGATGACGGGATGCCGGACAGCGTTAATCATGTACGCCCCCCCAGCCCGTTCGCCGAAAAGACCAAATTCGCGCAGCGCCACGTCCGGAGCGGGCTCCCCGGGCCCGTAGGTCACAGTCACCTGGATGCGGGTGGTCGGCTCCTCGGATGGCTCGCCGGTGCTGTCTAAGTAGCGGATCTGTTCAGGAGCAATAGCCCGTTCATCAATGGGACTTACGAGCGCCGTCATGGACGCCTGAGGTGGGGTAGCCCCCTCTTCATCCCAAGCGGCATCTCCACCCCCCACCTGAATGGCACGGATTCCGAGGACATCGTCCTCTCCTTTCATGAAGGCGGCAAGCGCCCGGCGGGCCTGCGTCACCACAATATTGGAACGCCACCCTAAATCACGTACCGAGTGAAGCTGTGCGGTGGGCGAGCGCTGCGCACGGGTCCACAGTCGATCGCGATACAGGCCGTTGATGTAGATCATGAGCAGCGGATTCATAACGTGTTTGTCGGGACGGCACAGTACCTTGGAGGCGGGCGCGCCGCAAGGCACCCTCTTCACGATACCGTGTCGCTAAACGTATCGGTCGGGACCGGTGGGCTCTCTTCAGACGAGTCCGCGATTGACACGTGCTCGCTCCCGGATGGCGCCGGTGCTCCCTCAGTCGCTGTGGTCGTGAGCGTGTCGGCATGCTCTTCACCCAGCTCCTCAACATCGGCACTAGATGGGGCATCGTACCCGTAGACAAAATCGATCGGCGCCACGGACTCAGGGACGGCGTACACTGCCCGGCGGACGGCAGGGACAAAGTGACGCGCCACCTGCCGAATCTGACCAACACCTCGCAGGACACTGCTCGCGTCGGAGACCATCGGATTCAGGAACAGCCCCACCGTGTCGGCAGCGACCCGGTCGGCGTCCGTCCGGATGCCGTCAGTCCCCAAATCGCTGGTGTATGCCAACGCGTCGTCGAACTGCCCGCGCTCTGCCAACAACGCCGTGCGGCGCACGTGCGTCACGACCGATCCGTGATACCGCATGTCGGCGGAGCGGAGTCCGCCCGGCTTCTCGCTTTGGTAGACCGGCGGCCGCGGGGAGCGGTAAAAGAGCCAGGTGGCTGTATTGCGGGCGATCGGTTGGGGGAAGCGCTGCCCAGCCGGAGCAGCGGGCACTGCTTCAGCCGGCGCCCACGTGTTTGTGCTCGAATCGTAGACACGAAGGTACGTCGCATAGCGGTCGGCCCGGTCGGAAGCGATTGCAAGAGCCACTGCGCCACCCGGGGTCATGTACAAAGCCGGATCGGTGTCGTGGTATGCCGGTGGCATCGTCGATAGCGGTTCTACCGGACCCCATCCCGAATCATCGGGATTCGCCGTAGTCTTGGCCCGAACAACCGCCACCTGCCGTGTCTGTCCCGCCGTCCCGGCTGGTACTTCCCGGGGCCAGGCCACCCACAGCACATTCACTCCACTTGCCGGCGCCACGACCGACGGTGGGCCCTCCACACGCGGATCTTCTCCACCATCGTCCGGGAAGCGAATCGGTGGCGCCCACGCTCCTGCGGATCGCCGGCTGTAGTACAGGAGCCAGCGCCCCCTCTCGCACTCCCGCCAAAACAGCCAGAGATTGCCACTAGCATCCACGGTGAGTGCAGGATCTTTGCGTTCTGGCGCGCTTCCCGGCGCATCGCCCCATTGCGGGCCCAGATCGAACGCATCGTTCCACGTTCCGCTTGCCTCGCGGACACGCGCCACCAGGCGCCACCGACCCTGATCGTGCCGGGCCCAAACGACCCACAGTGTGCCATCAGCGCGCACGGCCATCGCGGGCGTCTGATCAGTGCCCGGCCCTTCGGAGATCGGCTCGCTGTCAGCCCACCCCTCCGAGTCCGTATGTCGCGTGATCCAGATCCCCCACCGCTTCATTCGCTGCGTATGATATGCTAGCCAGAGGGTGCCATCGGGCGCAAGCGCTGGTACGGGGCGGCCCCCGTGGGCAACGTCTAGGCGGAGGGGGTGGTCGGGCGAGGTCCACGTTCCGCTGCTGTCCTGAACACGCAGCCACACATTGTGACGGGGCGTGTCATTGCTGCGAAAGACGTTGTGGACATACTCCTTGACGCGGCAGGACCACCCGGTGGTAAACTGCACCCAGATGGGCGCACTGGGCACCGTACCGGTCAGTTGGTAGAGCGCCGGCGCAAACTTGATCTCATGCCGCCGGTTCGGGATGGGCGCATCGAAGCTCAGTTCCCACCCGATCCACTGAGCCAGCAGCGACAGGTAGTGATAGTCGACATGGTCGATATCGTGCAGGCCGTGGAGGTTTTCGGCTGAACTCCGGAACGCGTCGGCACCGGTACCGAACACCTCAAGAAAGCGACGGAGCTGCCCGCCCGTTGGCGCTGCTTCGGGAATGGCCTCGGTACCGAGCGTATCGGGCCGCCGGACCGTATCGTGGCGCTGATGAATACCCGGCAGCATGCGGAAGAGCTGCATGCCCATGCCATACCCTTCGCCCGGTGTCGCCGTTGCCTGCCAGGGCGGCTCTCCGGGTCCGGGCGCGACATCCGGGCTGGTGAGTTCATAATAGAGCGTGGTGCCGGGCACGAGCCCTTCAGGCGCCCCCCCCACGTCGAGGATCTCAACGTGCCGACGCAGCACCTCACCCGTCGGCGCGTACACCGTGCGCTCGGTCCGGCGTATCACCTCAACCTCACGCGTAGGACCGGGCTCGCTGACGGTCACAATCACTTCCAGGGTGCGGCGGCCGGCGGCGTCGTACGTCTCTCGACTAGGTAGCTCGCGCACCGTCCCTGTCGCCGGAGGAAAGACGGTGTTGTCGTACACGACGTAGGGATCGGTCCCGCTCGAAGGGGGCGGAAACTGGAAGTCCTTCGCCTTTCGGCGGAGAACCACAGACGGCTCATCAGCCAGGGTTTCGCCCACCTCAAAGAGGACAGTCCACAGCACCTGCACCCGGCGGCCCACCAGATCGGGGATGGCCTGAAAGTCGGTGATCGTCATGCCGTTTCCTCCCGCACCGTGGTGAGCAGTTCGCCGAGCGATGGAATTTCGAACGCCCCCATGTCGATGCGTCCACCGGAGGCGACGTCCACCTGGAGTGTCCGGCGGACGGAAACAGGCAGCGCGTCTACGGTCGCTACCTCGAAGGAGTCGAGGACGGCCTGAACGCCGGGGTCGATGCGTCCAGCGATTCGGAATCGGACGACGGTTACGGCATGCACCCCGTCGAGCGCCTCCAGACTTTCGTAGACCTTACTCAGGTAAATCGTTTGCCCGAAATCAACCGCTGTGAAGTCGAGCAATCCGCGCACGGCACGCTCCACGCTCTGGCGGACCCCTTCAGGCTCATAGTGGTGGGCCGCAATGACATCCACGCTAATATCAACCGGGACGCACACGGCGTCCTCGATGTAAACGACGCTGCCAGCCATCCGCTTGTCTTCGAAAAAGGCGATAAGGTGCTTCTTTAAATTCTCAGGGACGGGACGGCATGTGCTGCCCTGGGGGGCGACAAACAGGTCTACCGCATTGAGGCCTCGGGCGCGGGCCCGGACCTTCGCCACGCCACCGGCCTGATGGGCCAATGCCTCGTAGTCCCGGAGCGTCACGGCCCGGTAGCTCGACCGGAAAACCTGCGGCCCGAACCGAACGGCGTGTTCGATGCTTTCGGCATCCGTGCCCCCTGCGGCCGGCTGCTCGTTTCGCACGTCACTCAGTCCGTCGATCGCGGTGATGGCCCGCTGGATGGACCCGGCTGGAACGTTTCCGCTAGTGTCTCCGCCCACCCGGTATGTCGCACGAATGCGGCTGCCCGCAGGCGGACGCCGCCCATACGTCCCATCGCCAAACACGACCGCGGCCTGATTGTCTTCGTCGAACTGTACGTAGTAGGCCCGATCGTCCGCACCCGACAGGATGACGCGCCCCGTCGAGTCAATGTGGTACAGCAGCGTATCGCGCCGTGTCCACTCCACGTATCCGGCGCCCTCATCCACGTCCACGACGATCGACTCGCGGATCAGCGGCGATTGCTGGAGCGCGAAATGCTGGTTGGGCTCGCCCGTTGATGTGCCGAGCGTCTCGGGCCCCACCCGCCGGCTGTGCCGCACCGGCAGGCCGTTGTACACCCGGTCGCCTTCGGTGGTGATGGTCACCTGCGTGGAGGTGTCCGACACATCGATGGGTAAGTCGGCGCCCAAGTATTCAAACGTGAGCTGCTGACCAGAGGACAACGTGGCCTGAAACTGAGCGCCTTCGGGGATGGTGATGGTGGTCGGGTCGCCGGGCTCCGGCGCGTCGAAGGTCAGCCGGAGCGTTGCGGAAGCAGCTACCGGAGGCGCCAGCTCATACCCAATGAGCCGCAGCAGATGCAAAACGCTTCGCCGCTCCGAGGCGGTGTGCAAGAACGACTCGTTGGCGATGCGATCTTGGTAGTAGAGCACCACATCACCCACATACGCGAACAAGTCGACCATCAGGGCCCCCAGGTCGTTGGCCGAGCGGTCGGTCCACTCCGGCAAGCGATACTGGGCCAGGTCGAGCAGGGCGCGCCGTAGCGACGCGTAATCCTTATCGGTGTAGTCGATAACGGGAGGAGACGCCATAATTCCTCAGGTAAGCTGGGGTAACAGGTCAGGTAACAGATCAGATCCGTTAGCTTCCGCCTGAAGCGGTTGCTGAGTGGCTGGCCACGTGGCGGTGGCACCGGGTAGACTCAGCGGAGGGGGATCACCATCTGTCCAGCGGTGGGCTGGGTAGTCCGCACGTACTCCAGGCGCATGCGAACCTCCCCCTCATCTTGCTCGACGGTAGCGCCGGCGACAAACACGCGTGGCTCGTAGCGGATGATCGCCTCTTGCGTCTTCGACACGAGCAATTCCGCGAGCACGTCATCATTCGGATCCTGCACCAGGCTGTAGAGGCGGGTGCCGTACTCGCGATCCATAGGGCGCTCTCCGACGCGCGTGCCCAACAGCACCCGAATGTTTTGGCGGATCTTGGTGATGCCGGCCGCTTGCGACACGCTTCCCGTCTCGGGGTCGATGCGGAAAGGAAAGTGGAATCCATTGACGTCGCCGTTCATAACAGCGTAGGGTTGATGAGCAGTAAAGGGATGCCTCGGTGGCGTCAGGCAAGATGACCCGTGCCGGTTTGTGAGGCTGTTACCGCACCCGCCTGCGTGCCCGACCCCACAAATTGATCGCCGACGGGCGTCGTGCCCACCGACACGTCCGTCGCGACGCCGGTTACCTGCGTTTGAACGTCCGTCACGTCGGCAGCGCTAACGTAATCGTGGATCGCCGTTGCGAGCTTCTGGGATATGAGATCCAGAATCTCGCTGTCACTCGGGACAGGATCCTCATTGGCTGCGTCACTCGCCGCCTTGAGGGCAGCACGGATGTCAGCCTGTAATATACTTTCGCTTAGCGCCATCGGCCTCGCTCGGCGTTATTTGGTATTATTCTGCATCGATAGGATCAGTGGCTTCAGCGTGCCGGTGTTGTATTGCCCGAGCAGCGCGGCGGCGGTCGGGGCCGGCCCGCTCGGGCCTACAGCCGTCGGATGGGTGTGCGTGGCCAACTCCTGAACGATAGCTGCCAACACGTCGACGAGCTTATTGCCCAACACCAAGGGCTCGCTCGCGCCATCGCCCAGGTTGATGGCGTTGCTGGCGACTGTGGTGTTGTGCGCCGCGTCCGTCAGGGTGATAGCACCGTCGGATGCGATCTCGATGGTGGACCCATCGGCATGCGTAAGCGCGATGCGCCCTTCGGCATCGATCTCGATCGTGGCGCCCCCCATGTGCGTGATCGTAATCCGTTCCTCGCCGTCCGTGTCGTCAAACTCCACCTGATGGCCCCTCTCCGTGTGAATCACTCGGTTGGTCGGCGGATCTACTGCGCCGGCTTCGGGCGTAGCCTCCGACGGGTACCAAATGCCCACCCAAATCGGGTACCGCGGATTACCAGCCTCAAACTCGACCCAGACCTTCGAATCGACTTCAGGCACGAAGAAGTGTCCGTACGGCAGGCAGGGCCGCGCCCGCACGTCCACATCCGGCCCAAAAACCGAGGGGACCATCACCGTGATTCGGCCGCGCGTCTCATCGTCGTCTACGGCGGTGACGATGCCGCTGTATTTGCCGTAAAACTTTCCGACGTGCCGCTCAAGGCCGTGTGTGTGGAGCATCGTGGGAACCCCATCCATCATCGGTTAGCGAGTCGCGGTGAAGTGGGTCTCATAAATACCATTTTGACCGTCGCTCATCCGCACGATGTGCTCAACCTCTTGGAGGTACCAGTCACCGTCAGCCCATGCGGAGATGCCCGAGATCGTGACAAGGCTCTTGGCGCGCAGCGCAATGGCTCCACGCGCAATGCCGTCAGCGCGCAGCCCCATCACCCGCGTCGGATCTGTGCGTTCGAGCTGGGCAATGAGATTGGGATCCGACGGCAAGCCGAGGGCTACTCGGTGGGTGCGCTGATCGTCCGGCGTCCCCGTTGCTTGCACGGCCACGCTCGCCGCGGCCACGTAGCGCGCCGCAGCCTCACTGCCATACCGATCGGCGAGCGCGGCCGCGTGCTCGGTATCTGGCAGAGTCGGCGCTTCGGGCACGGCCACACTCGTCTCGGCAGAGGTCACCTCTCCACTATCGGGACTCATGGTAGCCGACAGCCGCTTGGTAGACGCCCAGGCGGCCACGCGCGTCACCTCCATCTTCTTCAGCTCGCTAAAGCCTTGGCACTGCCGCAACGTCCCCACCGGGTCCTGCGCCATGAGTTGGTCTTCCGACAGGTAGAAGAATTTCGGCGTGTCGTTGTCAACTTCGACGAAGGCACGCCCGCCATACGCCAGGGTTAAATCCTGAATAAACTGCCAATCGGTCACTCCCACCTGCGGCAGCGGATCCGTCGCCGCAAACGTCGGGTCGGGATCAGGCGTGACAGCGCCGATAGCGATACCGTGCGATTGCACCAGCTGCGTAATAATGCTACTGAGGCTCCCCGTGTGTGCAATGGACATCTGGGAGGGCGTCAGCATCATCTGGAACGAGGGATCGAAGGCGGTGACGCGTACGATGCGCCGGTCGCCGGCCACGCTCGCGGCTTCCACCCGGTGGATGATTCCCTCGAAGACCTTGGCGTGTTCTCCGTCCTGCCAGCCAAGTACGATCTCGAGCGACTGTCCCTCCTGCACGAAGTCCGTGATGGAACGCTCCCGGTCGTATAGTTGCACCACGGCCTTGTCGATCAGCCGGTCGTGATCTTCAATCGTAAGCGCACGCACCGCCGCAACCGACATGCTTTCGATACCCACCGCAGCGAAGGGCTGGGGCGACGGCGTGTTGGAGGAAGCAATACTCATCGCACCATCTGTTGTGAAAGGAGTGCAGCGGGCTGCGCGTTACACCGTTCGCCTGCGCGTGACCCGGGCGACCTCGCTGACTGTAGGAATCGCCAGCATCTGGCCCGGCACGAGGTCCAGCGGAAAGATGTGCGGATTAATGTCGGCAATGCGCCACCAGGCATCGCTGCTCCCCAGATAGCGGTGCGCGATCGATTCGATGGTCTCTCCCCCTACAACCCGGTGCTCGAACGGCCCGCCCGTTCCACGGGGCGGCGGACGCAGACCGATGGTGGGATGTGCCCCCCCATCGGCCGACGGGGCGTCATACGTGGGGAGTGTCGCGTAGCGGGAGTGAATAGGGACCGGCATTGGTAAACGCGCTCAATGGGTAGCTGAGTACAGGCTGACTGATTTCCAGTCGACTGAATTATTCCTCCTCCTCTTCGGGCGGCTCACGCTCCGCCTCTTCGTCCGTCAGTTCGCGTTCGTCTTCCATGTAGAAGAAGCCTCCCGCGACCGGCAGCAGATTCAGGACGTCTTGCCCAGTGCCTTCCCGGTCGTAACTGCGCGCCACATTATAGAGGCGCATTCCGGTCTCCACAATGGGCGAGAAGGCGTAGGGCTGCTGCTTGAGTTTTACCTTCACGTCAGCGCGCTTCGGGGTAGCGTCGTCGTAAAAGTCTGTGATGCTGATCGTGAGCTGGGTCATCACGCACGTCGTCGAGATCGAACCGTACACGAGATCCACTTCCGGTGGCCGGTTGAAACAGGGCTCCGACGAGAAGCCGCTTACCGTCATCTTTCCCAGGTCGATGATGTCATACGACGGGTTCATGAAGGACCGGAGCACCGCCAGGTCTGGTTCGATGCTCCCACCATAGTGACTGTCTCCGTCGAATGGCCCGGGGGCGTCGCCACTCAGCTTGAATTCGAGTGAGAATTCGCGATCCCCGCCCTTGGTGGGCTTGAGGGGTTCCACATTCATCAGCAGTGCTCCGATATCTTTCAGGTCGCCCGCCAGCCCCCCTAAGGTGCCCATTACTCCGCTCCCCGCCGCGGTCTGCTCGAAGCCCCACTCGCCGGCCGCCTCGTGCTCGTACGTGTAGGTCTTCTTCTCCTCCAGCACATCCGGGTTGTACTGAAACCGGAAGATGAGCGGCGGGACGTTCAGAATGCTGGCCAGGTAGCCAGGGCGGCGTGTCGGCATGGGACGTCATCGGTGGATGCGTGAAACGATGA
>CAYFQN010000060.1:0-15412 GCA_964345285.1 uncultured Rhodothermales bacterium | reverse complement strand
GAGCCGCGGCTCGGATATAACTTTTCGCGGGTTCGGGTCCACACCGGTAAGCAGGCCGCGCGGTCTGCTCAAATGGTGAATGCGCTGGCTTATACGGTGGGACACGATATCGTTTTCGGGGCCGGCCAGTATGCGCCCGAGTCCGCAAGAGGGCGCAGCCTGCTAGCGCATGAGCTTACGCATGTCATTCAGCAGGGGGGCGCTGAGACCAGGCCGCATCCTTCGGGCGATGCACAATCGGCTGAAGCCATTGGGCTGAATGCCGAGCGCCAGTTCAGCCAGCCGGTTGGGAGCCGCATCGAGGCCGAACCTTTCCAGGGAACGAGCCCGGTTCGAGAGTCCAGACCCATGATCGCTCGTCAAGGGGGAGACTGTCCATCTGCGCTTGAGATCACCTGGAAGTGTGGACTCAGCGTAATGGGGTGTGTCGGAACGGTGCTCGCTGGGATTGCAGCCTCCCCAACTGGTATTGGACTGGCAGCAGCTATTCTGGCCGTTATCTCTGCATGCGGTTTAGCCGGCACCGTCTGTGGAGAACTGATCGCAAAGTACATGAGGTGCCAGGGTACAGAGGGGATCGCGCAGCTGGCAGATCCAGAGGGGGGAGCGGCCGCGGAGGGTGCCGCCTGAGGATCTGCCCGTATTGTTTGATCGGAATCACTGTTTGATCGGACTACCATTCGCCTGCCATGAAGACCTGGATTCAGGAGTTGATGACCAAAGACCTTGGATATGGTCTGCAGGGGTACGAGCTCTTTGTGATTGGTGGATCGGCCTTTCTGGTTGCGCTGCTGGCACGCCTTGCTTATCGGTATTTTCGAGGGGATTCTGACCAGGTCAATCAATGATGGAGAGAGGAGTAGCCTATGACCACGTTCCCCGGATCGCCGCGCCTTGTGAAGGGCGCCCTCATCGGTGTTGACCCGATCAATCCGCTGGCAAGCATTATCGTCTTCCAGTACAACCCGAAGACGATGACGCGCCGCCTGGAGGCCTCCACGCCCCAGGGCGAAGGCGCGCGCTCCGAGGTGCAGCGCCTCCGCGGCGCCCCGACGGAGACGATCGACCTCACGGTGGAAGTCGACGCCGCCGATCAGCTGGAGACGGGCGATGCCACGGCGCAGTCGATGGGCATCTACCCGCAACTCTCAGCGATGGAGATGCTGCTCTACCCCAAGAGCGCGCAGGTCATCCTGAACACGGCACTCCTGGCCACGGGCACCATCGAGGTCGTTCCGCCCGCGGCGCCGTTTACGCTGTTCATCTGGGGCCTCAAGCGCGTCGTCCCCGTGCGCCTCGACAGCTTCTCGATCGAGGAGCAGGAGTACGACCCCAACCTCAACCCGATCCGCGCCGACGTGACGCTCAGCCTGCGCGTCCTCAGCTATAACGATTTCACGGTCACGCATCCCGGCCACGCCGTCTTCCTCGCCCACCAGGTCGCGAAGGAAGTGATGGCGACCCTCGGCAGCGTGGGCAACGCGCCCGGCAGCATCTCGGCCTCCTTCGACGTTAGCTCCTAACCGCCATGTTCGACCCGACCAGCCGGTACTACTCGATCGAAACCGCGACATATGAACGCGACGACGGGACGACTATCTCGTACGTCCGCCGCCGTTTTCTACCGCAGCGCGATCAGCTGCCGACTCTCGTGGAGGTGACTGTAAGCGATGAGGACCGCCTCGATCTCATCGCGGCCCGTACGCTGGGCAACGCCGAGCACTTCTGGCGAATCGCCGATGCCGAGAATGCCATGAACCCCTTTACCCTGGAAGAGGAGCCGGGTCGCTCGCTCCGCGTCCCTATCCCCCAACCCAACGTATGAACCTACTCGGAACGACATTAACCCTTTGGGTGGGGCCGTCCGTGCCGGTGCCGCCGCCGCCCCGCGTTGTCGAAGCGCTCGACGAGGTGCAGGTGACCACGAGCGACAGCGGCCGCTCGGGCTTTCAGCTAACCTTCCGCGCCGGGCGCGATGCGTCCGCGCCGCTTGACTACGGGCTACTTACTGGCCCGCTCTTACAGCCGTGTAGCCGCGTGCTCCTCATGCTGAGCTTTAATGCGGTGCCGGAGGTGCTCATGGATGGCGTCATCACGAACCAGCAGCTCAATCCGGGGCAGCAGCCGGGCACGTCCACGCTGACCGTGACGGGCGAAGACGTGAGCGTGATGATGGACCTGGAGGAGCGTTCGGTGGAGCATCCGGCCCAAAACGAGATGGTGATCGCGCTCAAGCTTATTGCTAGCTATGCGCAGTATGGGCTCATTCCGAAGGTACTGCCGCCGCCGAGCCTGGACATGCCCCTGCCGACCGAGCGCATCCCGGTCCAGCAGGGGACGGACCTCGCGTATTTGCAGGAGATGGCCAACCGGTTTGCGTACGTCTTCTACGTGACGCCCGGCCCAGCACCGCTGACCAACACGGCATACTGGGGCCCACCCGTGCGCGCCGGGGTGCCGCAGCGGGCGCTCAAGACCAACGTGGGACCGAACATGAACGTGAACTCGATCGACTTCCGCTACGATGGCCTAGCGCCGGCCCGCGTTGAGGGACAGGTGCAAGATCGGCGCTCGAATCAGACGGTGCCGGTGCAAACGGCGACGAGCACCCGCCTGCCCCTGGCGGCGCAACGGGCCTTGCTCACCCAGTCGTGCACGCGGGTGCGCCAGTTCCGGCAGAGCGGGCTCGACGCCACCCAGGCCCTCGCCCGTGCCCAGGCCGACACGGACGCCGCGGCTGACCGCACCGTTACGGCGACGGGAGAGCTGGATGCCATGCGGTACCAGGGCATCCTCAAGCCGCGGGGCCTCGTCGGCCTCCAGGGGGCCGGCTACACCTACGACGGCCTGTACTACGTGCAGCAGGTGACGCACCGCATCCGCGCGGGGGCGTACACGCAGCAGTTTACCCTCACCCGCGAGGGCACTGGCGCCCTCACGCCCACCGTCGTTCCATAGACTATCGTTGTTCCGTATATGTCCCATGAGTGAGTTTTTTGGCAAATACCGCGGCCAGGTGGAGAACAACATCGACCCCATGATGATGGGACGGGTTCAGGTGAGCGTACCCGCCGTACTCGGCGACGGCAGCTTGAGCTGGGCGATGCCATGCACGCCCTACGCGGGCGATGGGGTGGGCCTCTTCACGATCCCGCCGGTTGGCGCCAACGTGTGGGTCGAGTTCGAAGCCGGCGATCCGGACTATCCCATCTGGAGCGGGTGCTTCTGGAGTGCGGGCGAGGTGCCGGCTGAACCCGCAGTGCCGTTCGTCAAGATGCTAAAGACCGAGCACATCGCCCTGAGGCTCGACGACACGCCCGGTGCCGGGGGCTTTACGCTGGAGGTGGGGCCGCCCGTTGCGCCCAGCACCATCACCGTCGCCTGCACCGTAAGCGGCGTCGAAATATCGGTCGGGGCTGCCAAGGTAGCACTGACGCCGGCGAGCGTGTCGATCAATGACGGCGCCCTCGAAGTCATCTGACCCACGCCGTCAAACGCATCCATCGGAGGAGGGCCTATGCCAGGATTTGTGCTGCATCAGGGAGCCACGGTGCTGTGTGCGCACGGCGGCCAGGCGCAGGCGACTGCGCCCAACCCGCGGGTGACGGTCAGGGGCCAGCCCGTTGTGACGCTCGCCGCGCCGCACACGGTGGCCGGGTGCCCCTTTACAACGCCCGCCGGCAACCCGCTGCCGTGCGTCACGGCGCAGTGGATCACCGGTGCCACGCGGGTGCTCGCCGGCGGGCAGCCGGTGCTCTTACAAGACAGCCAGGCCATCTGTACGCCCAACGGAACCGGGATACAGGTCGTGGCCACACAAACGCGGGTTCGAGGCACATAATCAGTCAATGAGGGAGGAGGCACAGAGCGTATGCAGATGCACGATCCATATCGCATCGACGGGCGGGGCCGCAGCGCGGAGGCGACCGAAGACGCCCACATCCGCCAGCTGATCGAGCAGGTGCTCTTCACGGCGCCCGGTGAACGGATCAACCGGCCGGACTTCGGGACGGGGCTCCGCGATCTCGTCTTTGCGCCCAACAGCTCGGAACTGGCCGCGGCCACGGAATTCATGGTGCAGGGCGCCCTTCAGCAATGGCTCGGCGAGGTGATTCAGGTGGTTGCCGTGAACATCGAAAGCGTGGAAGCGGCGCTGCAGGTAAACGTGCGCTACCGGGTCCAGCAAACGCAGCAAGAGCAGGTCGCCCAGTTTTCCAGGGAGGTGTAATGATGGAAGGCCGCTACGTCTGCAAGGAGGCCCGGCGGCAGCAGGCCGTCCGTGAGCACCCGTCGCTCAACGGCATTGAGTACCTGGAGGTGCTCGACCAGGACGCGCCACCGGGCAGCCCGCGCCAGCACACCCTGTTTGTCCAGCTTATCAAGCCGCTAGATGGGGCAGTCGCGTTTGGCGCGTCCAACGTGGAGATCGGAGGCGGCGTGCGGATTGCGCCCATCGATGTGGTCTGGGCGGCATTGGCGTCAGAAGCGGACGTGCTGCTCGCCGAGGGGCGGATCACCCCGTCCGAACGCAATCTCTTCCTGGAGCGCGACCAGCCCACGAGCGACGACCTGCTCGTCGTCCGGACCGACGTGGCAGGCGACTTTTCCACCTATCGTCTCCGCCTCGTGGACGATGACGGGGCGCTTGCCACCTTCGACCCGCTGCTCGCGAGCGTCGACTTCTCGTTTAAAGTCGAGTGCCCATCACCGTTCGACTGCGCACCCGAGACGGACTGTCCACCCGAGGATCGCGACGCGCCGTCGATCGATTACCGGGCGCGCGATTACGCGAGCTTCCGGCGACTCATGCTGGATCGGCTTTCCGTCGTGATGCCCGACTGGACCGAGCGCAATCCCGCAGATGTGGGCGTGGCGCTCGTTGAAGTGCTCGCTTACGCGGCGGACCGGCTCAGCTACTACCAAGATGCGGTGGCCACGGAGGCATACCTGGGAACGGCTCGCCGGCGCACCTCCATCCGGCGCCACGCCCGGCTGCTGGACTATCCGATGCACGACGGCGCCAATGCCCGCGCCTGGATCGCCATCCGTGCCGAAGCCGGCGTCCACGACGTGACGCTGCCGCGCGAGTACGTGCCGGGGCGCCCCACGCGGCTCCTCACGCGGATGCCTGGCGTGTCCCCCTTGGTGGAAGAGAGCGCCTTCGACGAGCTCATGGCCCAGCACCAGCCGCAGGTGTTCGAACTGCTCCACGACCTGCCGCTTTTCGCGGTCCACAACGACCTACGGTTCTACACGTGGGGCGATGATGCCTGCTGCCTGCCCGCCGGCTCCACGGGCGCCACGCTGTTCGACGACGAAACGGAACGGCTCCTCCTGCGCCCCGGCGACGTGCTCGTGTTCGAAGAGGTGAAGGGGCCCGGCACCGGCGCGGCGGCGGACGCCGATCCGGCGCATCGCCACGTCGTGCGACTCACCGCCGTCACGCCTGCCGCCGCGCTCAACGCCGATGGGGAGCGCACGCCCGGGCCGCTCGCGACGGATGCGCTGTTCGATCAGCCCATCGTGCGCATCGAGTGGGCCGTCGACGATGCGCTGCCGTTTCCACTCTGCATATCGGCCGTCGTTACCGACAAAGACGGGCGGGATACGCTCGTGCCCGACATCAGCATCGCACACGGCAACGTCGTGCTGGCCGACCACGGGCGGACACTTCCCGACGAGCCGTTGGAGCCGCCTCCATTCAGCCGACCGTACCGGCCGTTGCTCAACGAACAGGGGGTGACGCAGGCCGTGCCGTTCGACGAGCAGGCCTGGCACGCCGACTCCTCTGGCGACGGCGGGCTGTCGGCCAAGGCGGCCCGTGCGACTACGGCGCAGGACGCGCTGCCAGCCATCGTGCTGCATGATACCGCGGATACCGCCTGGCGGGCCGAGCGCGATCTGCTTGCCAGCGACCGGTTCGACCCCGACTTTGTGGCCGAGTCTGAAAGCGACGGGCGCGTGCGACTCCGGTTTGGCGACGACGTATACGGGCGGCAGCCCGAAGACGACGTGCCGCTGATGGCTCGGTACCGCGTCGGGTCGGGGCCGGCCGGGAACGTTGGGGCAGAAGCCATCGCGCACGTGCTCACGACGCCGGGGCTCGGTATCGACGCAAGCGACTCGGCACGGCCGGCCGTGCGCAACCCACTGCCTGCTGTAGGAGGCGCCGCGCCCGAACCGCTCGACGACGTGCGTCTGTACGCGCCGCAGGCCTTCCGCCGGCAGGAGCGCGCCGTCACCGAGGCCGATTATGCCATGGTTGCCGAGCGCCATCCCGAGGTCGTCCAGGCGGTGGCACGACGCCGGTGGACGGGCAGCTGGCACACCCTGTTCGTCACGGTCGACCGGCGGGGCGGCCGGCCCGTCGATGACGACTTCGAGACCGACCTCACGGCTTGGATCGACCGCTACAAAATGGCCGGGGACGACGTCGAGGTCGAGCCCCCACAGTTCGTCGCGCTCGACATCGCGCTCACCGTCTGCGTCGAGGCGAATGCGTTCCGGAGTGACGTCTTGGAGGCCTTGCTGCGCGTGTTCAGCAGCGTCAACCTGCCCGGCGGCGGACAGGGCTTCTTTCACCCCGATCGGTTCACGTTTGGGCAGCCGGTCTACCTGAGCCGGGTTATCGCGACGGCCATGGAGGTGCCCGGCGTACGTTGGATCACCGTCGACCCGGCGAGCGACCCGCCTGGCCGGTTCCGTCGATGGGGCGAGAAGGCACGGGGCGAGGTCGGGAGCGGCCTTATCGCAATCGATCGGTTGGAGATCGCGCGCCTCGACAACGACCCGAACCGGCCCGAGAACGGCGTTATCACTTTCCACATGGAGGGCGGATTATGAGCGATCTCAGCACACAGATGTCTCTTGATGCCTGTGGATGTTGCAAGGCCGGCTCCGAGGCGCCTTCACACGTCAACCCGCCAGGGCAATCAGTTATCGACTATCGCATCGGCACGCATCCGGATCTCCTGAGTCGGATGACGGCGCGCATCCACGCGTGGGAGATCCTGATCGGCGCGTCGTGCTCGGCCCGGTTCGTTGGGCCCAGTCGACTGCATGCCGTACTGGATCACATCGCTAAGGCCCACCCGGACGCCCCCAATCCGGCCGACCTTGTTCGCGCCGTGCGGCCTCTCGCTGAGCTTGGCACGCGCGCCCCGGATGATCCTGCCATCGCGCTCATGGACGCGTGGGCCGTAGCGGGTGACGTGCTTGCGTTCTATCAAGAACGCATTGCCAACGAAACGTACCTGCGGACGGCCACCGAGCGCCGCTCGATCTTAGAGCTGGCCCGGGCGATCGGTTACGAGCTCGACCCGGGCGTCGCCGCCGAGGCTTACGTCGCCTTCACCGTGGCCGACGCCAAGGGCGCGCCCTTCCGCGCGGAGGTGCCGGCCGGCACGCAGGTCATGAGTATTCCCGCCGGCCCAGACGAGGTGCCACAGACGTTTGAGACGGACAGAGGCCTGACGGCGCAGCGCAACCGGAACGCACTGCGGCCGCGTCAGGCGCATCCGCACGGATTGACGACCGATCTCTCGCACCTGTTTCTCGATGGGCTGTCGACGGGGTTGGAGGCCGGCGATCAGCTGCTGCTTCTCCTTCACGGGTCGCCTTACGTCCGGCAGGTGCAGGTGGTCACCCCCAACACAGACGCGGACTGGACGCGGGTTGATTTCACGACGGGCAGCGCGGCGCCATCTACAGCGCTCCCGATGCAGCCGGGCGGCGCCCTCGATCCCAGCCGGGAGCCGCTGCCGTTATCGCGCGACCACGTCGAGGCTGAGATCGTCGCGAAGTCCTGGGCTGAGAGTGATCTGCAGGCGCTATTGGCCCAGCACGAGTGGGAGGCCGACGAAGTGCTCGCCTACGTCGACGACCTGCGGGCGGCTTCGTTCACTGGCGGGACGGATCAAGTGCTGGCCTTACGGGGGCGTGCCGCCGTGTTTGGCCACAGCGCAATGGACTGGAAGGCGCTCCCCGATGACGTAAAGGCTAACTACCTCGGGCTCGACGACCCCAACAACCTGACGGCGGAAGATAAGGCCAAGTGGCCTGACTACGTCATCTTCTCGCCGACCGATGCCGAGCTGCCCGTGGCCGAGTCCATCCCCGTCCAGACGGTGGTAACGCCGCAGCAGATGCACGACGCCGTGCAAGGCGCGCTTGGCGAGGTGACGTCGGCCGCGTTTGGGCGGGCGTCGAGTGCGGGGGCGGCGGCTACAGCCCGTGCTGCGATGGTTGCCCAGCGCGGCGTGGAGGCCGCTGAGCAGGCCCAGGCTGCCGTCGAGGACATCGTATCCGAGACGACTAGAGAGATGGGTACACTGGCAAGCAGTGCCCTCAGTGCCTTTTGGGATCCAGAGGCGGCCACTGGCACCGACATCGAGGCAGCCATCAGCGAGGCGCGCGACACCATCAACCAACTCGTCGAAAACGCCAACGACCTGCCACCAATTGGCCAGATGGTGACCGAGATCATTCAGCGCGCAGCGGCCCCGTCCGATGGGGGCAACGACGACGGGGGCAACGACGACGGGGATAACGACGATGGCGTCAACCCGGCGGAGGCTTATCTGAGTGATCAATTCACCGTGCTGGCCGCCGGAATTAGAGACAGCAGTGCATTGGATGACGTGTTGGGCGACATAGCGACGCGGATGTCGACGTTCGCGCAAACAACTGTGACGAATGCTGGTGAGTTCGCCGAAGGTATCACGGCGACGGTCGTAGAAGCTGCCGTCCCCACGCTCGAAGCCATCCGGTTGAGTGCTCAAGCCCACACCCAGGCTGCCGTGCATGCGGTGGGAAAGGCCTCGGAAGCGGCTGGTGCGGCGGCGGCCTCGTCCGTGGTCAGTGCAGCGGTGCGGACCGCTCTTGCGCAGCCGAATGCGACGCCGGAGAGTGTGGCAGACGCAGGGCGGCGCTTTGCCGAAGCGGCGGCGTTCGTGTTGAAGGCCCAGGAAGGGCCGGTACCCACGGCCGTCCAGGAGACGCTGGACTCGGAGATCGGCGATCAGATCGCAACCGTCCTCGCGAATGCCCGGCAGGTGGCCGGGTCCGTGCAGATCGTCTCGTCGATGCAAGAAGACACGACGTTGGAGATGGTCGAGGGCTTCGTCGAACTGGCTCAGGCGCCGCGCGTCGGTGGCGAGTCGGTGCGCGACGCCGTGCGAGCCGCGATCGATCGGGTCGAGTCGGCAACGCACGATGTCTTTCGGCGCGCCTTCCCCGAGCGTTACACCGATACCCTCGACCTCGACCGGGTATACAAATCGGTGCTGCCCGTCAGCTGGGCGCTACTCACGCGGCCAGGCGACGAGTCGCCGTTTTTGATCACCGCCGTTGAGGAAGCTGCCCGCGCCGAGTACGGCCTCTCCGCCAAAACGACACGGATCACGCTGGACGACCCCGCCGGCGACCTCGAGGCGTTTCGCGACCTGGTACGCGAGACGACGGTTCATGTGGACAGCGAAGCGCTGCCCCTCGCAGCCGTACCGATCACGGCCCACCTGGGGGCGGGCACAAAATCGCTCTGGCTCGGCACGATGGTGCTTGGGCTGGTAGAGGGGCAGGTCGTAGCGCTTCAAGGCGAAGAGGTGGACGCCGATGGGGCCGTGCGGGATGAGTTCTTGACCCTGGACGCCATTACCCATCGCGCGGGGTACACGCAGCTCATGTTCGAGGAAGGGCTCGCTCGCAACTACCGCCGCGACACGGTCACTATTAACGCTAACGTCGTTCTCGCGCGTCACGGCGAAACCGTCGAAGGCGAGGTGCTGGGCAGTGGCGACGGCGCGGTGATGCACCAGCGGTTCAAGCTCAAGAAATCGCCGCTCACGCACCGCTCGGCCGTCGGCGGCTCGGAGAGTGAACTGACGGTCCGCGTCGATGGCGTGGCGTGGACGCCGGTCGACACGCTCTACGAGCAATCCGCCACCGACCGGTCGTATTTGGTACAGATCGATAACGATGCGAGTGCGACGGTCGTGTTTGGCGACGGGGAGCATGGCGCGCGCCTGCCAACCGGTAGCGAGAACGTGACGGCGACCTACCGTAGCGGCATCGGCAGCGCGGGCGAGGTGGGCGCCGGCACGCTGACGCTGCTCAAGACGCGCCCGTTTGGCATTCGGGCGGTGACCAACCCCCTGCCGGCCTCGGGGGCCGATGACCCGGAATCGCTGGATGACGCCCGCGCCAACGCGCCGCTCACCGTGCTGACGCTCGACCGCATCGTCTCGCTACAAGATTACGAGGACTACGCTCGCGCCTATCCCGGCATCGGCAAGGCCCGCGCCGATCTGGTGTGGAATGGGGAGGCCGAGGTCGTCCACCTCACCGTGGCCACCGCGAGCGGCGACGCCGTGGTCGAGCCGCTGTACAGCCGGCTGGTCGATTCCATTGAGGCCGCCCGCGACCCGCTTCGCGCCGTGCACGTCGATACGTTCCGATCGTTCGTGTTCTTTGTGACGGCCACGGTGCGGATCGACCCGGCCTACCGATGGGAGGACATGGAGGCAGCCCTACGCGCTGCGCTGACGGAAGCATTTGGGTTCGAGGCGCGCGCCTTTGGCCAGCCCGTCACCGCGGCCGATGTCGTTCAGGTCATGCATGGCGAAGACGGCGTGATGGCCGTCGACCTCGACGCGCTCTACAAGACGGCGCCCGACGCGGCAGCGCCCACGGGCAGTCTCTTCAACGCCGTGCTGCCATCGCAGACCGCTCACTTCGATGCCGTGAGCGGGACGCTTGCGCCCGCCGAACTGCTCCAGATTCAACCGCTCGGCATCACCCTGACAGAGATGAACCTATGAGCGACCGATTGTACGAATTGCTGCCGGCTATCTACCGGGTGCGGGATGCTGCGGAAGGCGAGCCGCTCCGTGCGCTGCTGGGCATTCTGGAGGAGGAGTTCGTCCGGCTCGAGGCCGATACGGCCGGGCTGTACGAGGACCTCTTCATCGAGACGAGCGCCGAGTGGGTGGTGCCATACATCGGCGATCTGCTGGGCGTGCGGCCCATCCACACCGTTGAAAGCAGCGGGCTCTACAGCCAGCGTGCGTTCGTGGCGAACACGCTCCGCTACCGGCAGCGAAAGGGCACACTGGCGATGCTCGAGGATCTGGCCCGCGACGTAAGCGGGTGGAGCGCGCGGGCCGTCGCGTTCTTCGAACTGCTCGGCTGGACGCAACACCTGAACCACCGGCGCTTCGAACTGACGCCCAATCCCTATGCGCAGAGCACGGACCGCCTCAACCCGCCGGCGATGGACCGCGTCGGCACGGTCAACCTGCGAAGCCTCGACGTCGCCGACCGGATTGATGGACCATTCGACATGTGTACGCACACGATCGACGTGCGGCGGCCGGCGCAGCAAGACGGTTGGCACAACATCCGGCATCTTGGCGTCTTTTTGTGGCGGCTCCAGAGTTATCCGCTGCCGGGCATCCAGCCCGCTCCATCTGCCGACTATGCCGACGGCTTCCACGTTAGCCCGCTGGGGCATCCGGCACCGCTCTTCACGAACCCGCTCCGCCCAGCGAGCGATGCGCGCACTGCGGAGGCCAACGTGCCCGGCCCGGTTCGACCGCTCGCCTTCCTCCACAGCCCAGCGGCCTACTACGGCAGCGATCCCGACCACAGCCTAGCCATCTATCGTGGCGGGCCGGACACCCCCCTGGCCGACCGTACACTCGTTCCGGTGGAGGACGTGCTCTGCAAGGACCTAAGTCGGTGGAGCCCGCCGCCGTCGGGTATGGTAGCCGTCGATGTGGAACGGGGGCGGTTCGCCTTTGCCCCGGGCGAAACGCCGAGCGAGGGCGTCACCGTGGACCTGCACGTCGGGTGGTCGGCCGACATCGGCGGCGGGCCGTACGACCGGCGCACGTCGATTGAGGCGGCGACCTCCGATGACGACTGGGCAGTCACCGTCGCCAAAGTGCCGCCTCCCGGACTCGATCCGCTGCTCTGGCGCCCTTCCGTCGCCGATGCACTGGCCGACTGGAGTCTCGCCAGTCAGCCGCGGGCTGTGCTCACCATCGCTGACAACGCGACCTACGACGAGGAGATCACGCTCGCTCTGGAGACTGGGCAGCACGTGGTCCTCCAGGCGGATAACCGTAACCGGCCCACGCTCCGGCTCCGCGACGCGGGCGGCGCGCGGTCGGTACTCACCTGTACGGACGGTGCGGGCGAAGATGCCACGCTGACGCTGGATGGACTCCTCGTCGAAGGTGGGATCCGGGTGGATGCGGAGAGCCTCGGACGCCTGGAGGTTCGGCACTGCACGCTCGTCCCAGGCCACGCGCTCGACGAAGCCGGGCGCCCCGTGGAGCCGACTGTGCCCAGCATCGCTGTCAACGCCGACAACGGTGCACTGGAGATCGTTGTCGAATCCAGCATCGTCGGCGCGCTCCGGATGCCGGCAGACATGAGCGGCCTCGCCCTGCGAGACAGTATCATCGACCGACCCGCGGATCCGTCCGACCCGGCTGCGCCGCGCATGGCCATCGCAGCCACGGCATCCGGCGGCCTACCCGGCCCAGACACCACGCTGGAGCGCGTCACTGTGCTTGGCGCCGTGCACGTCCGGACGATCGAGCGTGCCTCAGAGGTGCTTTTTGCCCACCCTGTGGTGGCCGAGCGGCGGCAGGCCGGGTGCGTGCGCTTCAGCTACGTGGACGATCTTCGCTCCATCACGCCGCGGCGGTATCGCTGTCAGCCTGATACGGCGCTCGAAGCGCGGCGCAGGCAGCTCGGGTTGGATGCCGTTCCCCCAGGCGAAGCGGCCCGCATTCGCGACCGGATGCGACCGGCGTTCACGGTACAGCGCTACGGCCAGGCCGCCTACGCTCAACTGACGCGCACCACTGCCGAGGCCATTCGTATCGGCGCTGAGGATGGGGCCGAGATGGGCGCATTCGCGATGCTCAAGCAGCCCCAGCGCCTCGCTAACCTCCGGGCCCGCCTCCAAGAGTATATGCCGGTCGGGCTGCAGCCAGGGTTCATCTACGTGACCTAACCCACTCGTGGCATGCGTCCGTTTCCACGCGACCGGATCACTGCTCCTCACCCATTTCGCTTCTCCACCCGCACGGTCAATCCGCAGAGGCTGCTTCTATGAAAGGTGACTTTACGCGCTTCACGCACAATCCCCGCAAGCATTACACGCGCGTTCTGAGGCAACAGGGGCGCGTGGACCTCGACGCTGACTGGAACGAGGCCGTCGAGCTGTTCACGCGGCGCGATCGGATCGAAGCCACCGACGTGATCGGCCGGTGCGGCGTGCCGGAGGGCAGCAATGGCTTTAAGGTCGAGGTGCTACCCGACGGGTCGGACCTGACCGTCTCGCCCGGACGGCTGTATGTCGAGGGCATCCTGTGCGAGCGCGAGGCGCTCGGGCCGATCACCGATCAGGATGACCTACCGGCATACCCGCTGCCGACGGAAGATGGTGTGTACCTCGCGTACGCCGACGTATGGGAGCGGCACATTACGTACCTGGAGGACCCTGCCATCCGGGAGGTGGCGCTCGGTGGGCCCGACACGACGACGCGTACCCAGACCGTCTGCCAGGTGAAGCTGCTGCGCATCGCTGACGACGGACCGCTCGCCGCATATGACTGCGAATCGGTGCCGGCAAGCCCGAGTACTGGACAGCTGGCAGCCGGCGTCGTCTCGGGCGGTGCGCCAACAAACCCCTGCGCCGTGCCAGAAGGCGCCGGCTATACGGGCCTCGGGAACCGTCTCTACCGCGTCGAGATCCACGACGATGGGCGCGATGCCAATGGCAACGTCGTCCGGCCCCCTACCTTTAAGTGGTCGCGCGACAACGGCGCCGTGGTCCTGCCGCTCGCCTCCGAAAACGGCATCGATGGCGATACCCTCGCGCTCAAGCGGCTCGGCTTCGACGAGGTGCTGACGCTGCGAGTCGGCGATTGGGTGGAGGTACTCGGCAACGAGACGGAGCTCTACGGGCGCCCCGGCACGCTCGCCCAGGTCGTGCCCGACGGCATCGACGCGGCGGATCTGGAGATCGAGCTGGACCGCGATGTGTCCGCGCATGCCAGCGAGGGGCACCTCAAGGTGCGCCGGTGGGACCATCAGCCGACCGACGACCTGGCCCTCATCGATGGCGCGCTCCCAGTTCCTGCGGGGGCCTTCGAACTGGAGGACGGCGTGGTTGTCGAGTTCGAGCCTGGCGGAACGTACCACGTGGGCGACTACTGGCTCATCCCAGCGCGGACGCGCACCGGCGACATCGAGTGGCCGAAGACGGGCACGCCCCCGGCTGCCGTATCACTGCCGCCCCGCGGGATCCAACATCACTACTGCACGCTCGCCCTCGTCCGGCGCAGCGGAGGCACGTGGCTTGACGAGCGCGACTGTCGCCCGCTATTTCCGCCACTCACAGCGGTAGGGACGGGTGGTTGCTGCGTGCACGTCGAGCCTGGCGACGACGTTCAGCAGGCGGTCGATACGGTCATTGCGGCAGGGGGCGGCTGCATCGCTCTCTGCGCCGGCGTGCATCGCATCCAAGGGCCACTCTGGCTGCGCGGGGCCGTCGACGTGTGCATCGAGGGCCAAGGCAGCGCGACCGTCGTCCGGTGCGACGGCACGGACGATGCTGGGTTTGGCGGAATCGTGATCGAAAGCGGCCAGCGCGTCACCCTGACTGACTTCTCGTTGGTCGCCGACGACGTGCGCGGGCTCGTTACCATTCGCCATGACGAGGCGATGACGATCAGCCGGTCCATCACGCTGCGCCGGTTGCGCGTCTTGAACCTGGCGGCTTCGGATCAAGAGACGAACCTGGCGGCCGGCGTCCGGCTCGGCCACGCGGAGGACGTGACCTTCGACACGTGTCATATTGCCGCAGAAACAGGGGTCGTCAGTCTGTGGGGCAACGCGCTTCCCAACCTGAACGCGGCCTTAGCAAACGCCGACGACGATGGGGGCGACGAGCAGGAAAACCATGATGCCCCGGCGGTCATCACCGTGGATTTCGAAGACCTGGAGTTGGGGGCGACGTTCCAGCCAGGTGGCACGGTGTCGACGTCCGGCGTCACGGCCACCGTCGAACCGTTCGAGCGGCCAGATGGCGACTTGGACGAGACGGGATTTGCCCGCGTAGAAGACGGTGGGGAAGCGGGCGGCAGTGGCTATGAGATTGCGCTCTTGAATGCGAACCTTGCCTTCGACCTCCCGGCAGCGTATGAGGCCGTGCGTATCAACTACAGCGAACTGGGCGGGTCCATCAACCTGCGCATCAATGGGGAGCTGCATAAACCCCAGGACCTGGCCGATCTAGATGGTACGATGGTGGGTGGCGTGCGCGTTGCCGTGGCGTACAATGAAGAACCCGACGGGGCCGGTCAACTGCGCCTGGAGGCGGGGCAACAGCCGATCG
>CAYFQN010000059.1:1160-15483 GCA_964345285.1 uncultured Rhodothermales bacterium | reverse complement strand
TCACCGTCGGCGACGACAGTCAGACGCGCGCCTTCGAGATCATGAAAGATCCGCGTCTGACGGACATCACGCAAGCCGACCTTGTCGCCCAGCACGACATGGCCACGACCATCCGTGATACGCTCCAGAGCGTGTACGACGGCATCCACAAACTCCGCATGGTGCATGAGCAGGTGCACTCCGTGGCGAAGTACGCACAGGAAGCCGGCTTCGGCGAGGAAATCAGTGCACAGGCCGAGACGGTGGCCTCCAAGCTGAGCGACCTGGAGATGGAGCTCATCCAGGCCAAGGCCGAAAGCGGGCAGGACGTGATCAACTATCCGCCGAAGCTGGACAACCAGTACGCGTACCTCTACGGCTACGTCGCCGGACCCAACGGCGCACCGACCGAGGGGGCCCGCGTCCGCTTCAACGACCTGAACGATCAGTGGGCGACGCTCTACGACCGCCTCCAAGCCATTCTGGATACAGATGTAGCGCAGTTCAACCAGATGGTGCGCCAGGCGGGTGGCACGCAGCCGGTCCTCGTCCCGGCGACCTCGGACGCGGATACGCCGTAGATGCTGCGTACAACACCGGTGTGTTACCTTTCCGGAGGGAGCGGTTCGTTACGAGCCGCTCCCTTCACTTTTTCTACCCAGCGCGCCTCGATCCCGTATTAAAGCTCACCCGTCGCGTAAACGGGCTCGAATTTTGGGTTTTGCTGAAAGGGCCCTATCTTGCTCAACGCACCTTTCACCTACACCCGCCGCGCGGCGGGCTGACGACCTCCATGCAACGCAACCTCGCTGCCATGTCGGCCTCTCGGTTTGATGTCCTCGTCATTGGCGGGGGCATCACGGGCGCTACCGTGGCGTGGGATGCCGCGCTACGCGGCCTGCGGGTCGGCCTTATCGAGAAGGGCGACTTTGGCCAGGGCACGTCGTCCGCCACGTCCAAGCTGATTCACGGCGGGCTGCGCTACCTGCAGCAGCGCGAGGTGAGTCTCGTGCGCGAGTCGCTGCGCGAGCGACGGATCCTACTCACCGTGACACCGCACCTCGTGTCGCCCCTGCCGTTTTTGATTCCAGCCTACGGGTGGACGAACCGCCTGCTGCTCGGTGTGGCCGCACAGGTCTATAATGCGCTGTCGTACGATCGGGCACAGGTACCCTACGAGGACCAGCAGATCCCCAAGGCCCGCGTGCTGAACCGAGAGGATACCGCCGACCGCGTCCCCCGCCTTCCGACGGCGGACCTACGCGGCGGCATGCTGTACTACGACGCCCAGATGTATGACCCCGCGCGCCACCTCCTGGAGTTTTTGCACAGCGCCTACCGCCACGGCGCCCACGTGGCCAACTATGCCGAGGCCGAGGACTTCACACTCGCCAACGGAGCTATCCAGTCCGTCACCGTGCGCGACCACTTGACCGATACCGTCCACTCGCTGTCGGCCCGGTTGGTGGTCAACGCGACAGGGCCTTGGGCGGACGGCGTCGTGCAGCGCATTCGGGACGACGCCATCCCACCGGTCCGCCGATCGAAGGGCATTCACATTATCACCCGCCCGGTGACGAGCCTCGACCAGGCCCTTGCGCTCCAGACGCCGGACGGGCGGCACCTCTTCTTTCTTCCCTGGCGCGATCACGCCCTGATCGGCACGACGGACACGCCGTTCGATGGACGCCCGGATGATGTGGGCGTCACCGAAGACGACCTGCATGACTTCATCGCTACGATTAATGCGACGTTTCCGCCGGCGCAGCTCACGCGCGACGACGTGCTGCACTTCTACAGCGGGCTGCGCCCCATCGTCGACACCGATAGCGACACCGATACGTACCATGCCTCCCGTAGGCACGCCATTTACCACCACGCCGACGATGGTATCGATAACCTGTTCACCGCCCTCGGTGGAAAGTACACAACGGCGCGTTACCTCGCGGAGCAGCTCGTCGATCGGCTTTTCGATGCGCTAGGCCGCCCGCCTGTCCCGTGCACGACGCATGTGGTCCCTACCGTAGGCGGTGATACCGGTTCGTTTCCGCAGTTCCTGCGCTGGGTCCGGCAGCAGTACACGGCCTTGGACGAGGGCACGACCTACCACCTCGCGCGGAGCTACGGCACACAGATCACTGAACTGATGAATAATGCCAAGCGCGGCCCCGTGCTCATGAAACGGCCAGCCGGCTCCCGCACGCCCGACATCATGGCGCAGGTGGACTATGCCGTGGAGCATGAGATGGCACGCACGCTGGACGATGTGCTGCGGCGCCGCACGGGCATCGGCACGGTGGGCGAACCGTCGCTCGACACGATCGAAGCCGTGGCGCAGCGCATGGCCAGCCTGCTGAACTGGGACCCGCACCGCTTCGATGATGAGGTAGAGACGATGCGCGATCGCTACTGGCCCGCTCGCTCGCCTACCCCCACCACGGCCTGAGTCCGCTCTGCTCTACTACCCATCCCATGGATACCGAGTCCACGGTGGTCATCCTCAATCCGCACGCCGGCGGCGGTCGTGCCGACCGGCTATGGCCTACCCTCCGCCGTGCCCTCGACGCAACAGTCGGCTCGTATAGCGTCCATCGCACGCAGCAGCCTCATGATGCTACCATGCTGGCGCGTGCCGCCCTCCGCCGTGGAGTAGGCCGCATCGTGGCAATCGGTGGAGACGGCACCTTGAACGAGGCTGCCAACGGGTTCTTCGACGACGGCGTCCCGATCCACCCCGAGGCTGTATTAGCCCCGATCAGCTGTGGGACGGGAGGTGACTTCCGGCGCAGCCTTCACACCTCCGCCGACCCCGCCTTGGCCGTTCGGGCCCTGCTCCAGAACCGCGTCCGTACGATCGATGTGGGCCAGATCCAGTACACGACAGCCCCAGGCGCCCGGGCTACACGCCTCTTTCTCAACATCGCCTCTTTCGGGATGGGCGGCGCGGTGGATCGCGTCGTCCATACCCTGCCAGGCAAGGCACAACTCGGCGGGCAGGCCGCCTACCTCTACGCCATTCTGCACACACTGGCACGCTACCGCAATCAGCCGGTAACGCTTCACGTGGACGACGAGCCGGTATTTGATGGCCCCATTCGCGCTGTAGCCGTGGCGAACGGGCGGTCGTTCGGCGGCGGCCTGCCCATCGCCCCTGACGCGCACCTCAATGACGGGCGTTTCGATGTCGTGGTGTTGGGCGACCTGCCCCGCCGCACGCTGATCCGCCACATCAAGCGGTTTTACGCGGGGACCCACCTGAGTCTGGATGGCGTGCTGGCCTTTCGCGGGCGCCATATCACCGCTCACCCAGCGACCCGCAACCCCGTGCTGCTCGATGTCGATGGCGAGCCGATGGGCCAACTGCCTGCGACGTTTACCCTGCACCCCCGTGCCCTCCGCGTTCAGTACTAACGATCCATGGTCATGAACTACGATCGCGACAACCTGAAATGGAACGGCTGGGGCTGGACGGATGCGTCCTTCCCGCTCGATGACGCAGCGCCCTTCTGGTCCTTCTTACGCGATGAACTTGGCCCAGGCGCGCTGCGCGATACCCCATCGGTGCCACTGGAGGCACTCGACGTCCCTCCACCCGCTTTGTCTGACGACGCCATGGAAACGCTCACGGCGTGCCTCGCGCCAGACCGCGTAACGACCGACCGGCACGAGCGCGTACTCCATGCCACCGGCCGCAGCTACCACGATCTGGTGCGCCTGCGCACGGCCCGGCTTGATGCCTTCCCCGATGTGGTCGTCTATCCGAACACCCACGAAGAAACCCTGGACGTCCTGGCGTTTGCCGCTTCGCACGACCTGGCGGTCGTTCCCTTCGGCGGCGGGAGCAGCGTCGTCGGTGGCGTCGACGCGGAGAGCGGAGGCCATGCAGGTACGATCACGTTAGACACCACCCGCATGCGCGCGCTGGTCGACTTCGATCCCGTGTCGCGGCTCGCCACGTTTCAGGCGGGCGTCTACGGCCCGCCGCTGGAGGACGCGCTCCAGAGCCGCGGGCACACGCTGGGTCACTTTCCGCAATCGTTCGTGTTTTCGACACTGGGCGGATGGATCGCGGCCCGCAGCGCCGGGCAGTTCTCGGACCGCTACGGCAAGGCCGAGGACTTCTTGGCCGCCGCACGCGTCGCCACGCCCCACGGCACCTGGTCGACGCCGACAGTGCCCGCCTCGGCGGCCGGGCCAGACCTCAACCAACTCATTGCCGGCTCGGAAGGCGGGCTGGGCGTAATCACCGAAGCCACGGTCCGGGTACATCCACAGCCTGCACACGAGCGCACTGCCATGGTGCTGTTTCGCTCATTCCGCGACGGTCTCGCGGCGGCCCGGCACCTGCGGCAAGCCGATGGCCTCCCCCTCGCAATGATCCGCCTCTCGGACGCAGACGAGACACGCTTCTTGCTCCGCTTCCGAGGCGGCGGCTCGTCATCACCGCTGGGCCGTCTATTGAAGCGATGGCTCGCTGCACGGGGCTACACCGAAGCGCCCTGCCTCATGCTGGTTACCCTCACCGGATCAGCAGGCCAAGTGGCACGCGGTGCTGCCCGCGTGCTGCGCATTGTACAGTCGGCAGGCGGCGCTTTCGCTGGGCCGTACGGCGACTGGCGGGCGGGCCACTACGCCATGCCGTACCTGCGCGATGACTTGATGGACCGCGGCATCGGCGTGGATACGATGGAGACCGCCACTCATTGGTCGAACGTGGCGCCCCTGCACCAGGCAGTTCGGACTGCAGTAGCCGATCATGCGGGCGAGCGCGGCTTTCGCTGCATCGTGCTTGCTCACACGTCCCACTCGTACCCCGATGGGGCGTGCCTTTATATCACACTGATTTTTCCGATGGATCAGGCTCAGCCTATTGCGCAATGGCGGGCATTAAAAACGGATATCTCAAAGGCCATTGTGGGCCACGACGGGACGATCAGCCATCATCACGGCGTGGGGCGAGACCATCGCCCTTGGATGCATGAGGAAAAAGGCGCTGTCGGGCTCGACGTCCTTCGCGCTGCGAAGGGGCGGATCGACCCCGATGGGCTCCTCAACCCAGGCAAGCTGGTTTCGTAAATTATCCCTTCGCCCCGTGCTTTTTCCACCAATGCTTACCCCCTATGGCATCTCCCCAACTGGATGACGACGGCACTGCCGTCACGCTTGACCTCCATGGCGCCACGGTCGACGAGGCCGTTGGCCTGAGCTTGCGCACCGTCCGCCTCGCTGCCGAACGCGGCCGCATGCGAGTGACGCTCATCCATGGCGCCTCTACGACGCGACAGGGCGCCTACCGCACCATCAAACGCGCGCTGCACGACCTGCTCGATGAAGGCGCCTTCGCGCCGCACGCTACCGAGGGATGGCGCGCCGACGGCCATTTGGTGCTTTCGCTGGGCGTAACCACCTCGTCAGACGCAACACCCATCACCCTGCGAGACGTGGTGTGATCAGCGTCAGGGTGCACGCCGCGCAGCGTCCAGCTGCCCCCATGCCCATTGCGCTGTAGCCGTCGCCGGCTGCTTGGGCAGTTCGGAGCGGTCGCCCCGCACGGGCAGATGGACCTGGACAACACCGCCTTCGCTCGATGAGCAGGTCGCTCCGAGTGCTATCAGATACTGCAGGAAGCGATGGTTCTCGGACAGCACGTACGCTCGGAAGGTGCGGATGGAACAGGCGGCGGCAAACTGCGAGAGGACAGCCAGCAAGAGCGAGCCAATGCCCCGACTCTGGTAGGCATCGACGACGGATACCGCTGCCTCGGCCACGCCCGGCGTCTCGGGCAGCCGGATGTAGCGCGCAATACCCACCCCCCGCTCGGTGCCGCCGGTCACGTCCAGCGCCCCCAGCGCTACGTGCTCTGTTCCGTCAACATTCGTCAGATACTCCAACTGGTCCTCCGAAAACCGGACGACGGGCGTGAAGAACCGCTGATACGTTGATTGGCGGGAGAAGCGATCCAGTCCGTCGCGCAGCAGCGTTTTGTCAGTCGGCTGAACGTGACGAATCCGGATGCAGAGTCCGGGCTCTACGTCCAGTTCGACCGGTAGCGGCAATGGATCGGCGTGCGACATAGCGAAAAGATAGCCAGCCCCCTAGGCGCATCGTGATCCGCGGCGATCACTGGCGCTTGGAAGCCGTTTGCGTTGTGCAGTGCGGAACGATGTTGGCGGCGGGTATACTCGGCGTCGTCCCATGCTGTGAATGCATACAAGAACGACACACAATGTACCCACGAGGTTGCACCCACACCACTTCACGGGTTGCACATAAACCCAACATCGGGGATACTACTATCATGACAGCGCAGATTGGCATTACCACATCATACGACGGTGACGAACAGCAGTTGCGCCACGCTTACGTGCAGGCCGTCGAGCAAGCGGGCGGGCTGCCCCTCATCGTGCCCATGTTGGAGACGGCGGCATCGATCCAGACCCTAGCTGATAGGCTTGACGGCCTGATCGTGACGGGCGGGCCCGCCGTCACCGATGGGCTGGTCGGCACCCTGCCCGATGACATCGCTCCCACCGAGCCGCTCCGCCTCCGCACCGACCGGGCACTGATCACCGCCTGCCGTTCCGCCGGCAAACCCATCCTCGGTATCTGCTATGGCATGCAGCTGCTCAATGCCATGGCTGGGGGCACCATCTACGCCGATGTGGAGCATCAGGTGGATGGTGCTGCAGCCCATAGCCAGAAGCGCGGCGCGGACATGCACCCGGTACATTTCTCCCCTGGCACCCACCTGCACCAGATTCTGGACCGCGATGAGGTGATGGTCAATACGCGCCACCTGCAAGCGTTATCAACCGTCGGAGACGGTCTACGCGTGGCTGCGCGCGCTCCGGACGGGGTCATTGAGGGCATCGAGCACTCTGACGGCACGGTGCTTGGGGTACAATTCCATCCCGAGCGAATGGGACAGACCATGCGACCTCTGTTTGATCACTTTGTGCGCCTGACGAAACACTGTAGTGTATCCGAATCTCCCTCTTCGGTCTGACCTCTCACGTCGTCATTGAGAATTAGCAGCACGTTTTTCCCTCGCCCCCGCCGGTTCTCCCGCCCCTCCCGGGCTGCCCCCTGACTGAGTCCTGATCCATGCCGAATCGTCCGACGTCTCCCTCTGCGTTTTCCCCGCCGCCGTCATCGGAGGGCGGGTCAACGCCGTCCCCTTCGCCTCGTCCACCCCGTTGGGCGACGCGCGTGGTCGGCGCCATCGTGCTCATCACGCTGGGGTGCATGCTTCTGCTTGCCCGCTCTGGCCGCCTTGACACCGCCGCGCAGGACTTTCTGAACCAGTTCGCGCGCGCTGACATCCCCGCTCCCGTCCCCGAGGAAGAGGACCCGGCGCCCATTCCGGCGCCGACCTTCACGCTGCGCCAGTTGCCCACGCACCCCGACATCGTGCACCGCGAGTATTTGAATCCCTCCCTCGTGGAGAACGCGGCTGACTCCTCATCGCTTGTGTTCCAATTTCGTCAGCTGCTCACCCTCTACGAAAAACGCCAGGGCGTGGATGACAACTTCACGCTCCGGGTGTTCGACAATCGATCCGGGGACATCCTGGAGGTCTACACGATGCACCGCGAACGCACCGCCTATCGGCGCGGCGAGCGCATGGAGTGGGAAGCCATCGACCGGAAACGTCGTCACCTCACGCAAGACCTCGTGGATAAGTACGAAGCGCGGGGTATCCCGAATGAAGCCATCAGCGTAAAATGGGGGCGCGCCGACCAGGTCCGAGAGTCGCACGTGGCGGATCAGCCGTATGTTGAGTACGAGATGCGGTTGGCCCGCTACCTCGACCTGAGCCTCCTCCCCATAGAGATTGGCACGGTGGAGACGTTCAACCAGGATCACCTGGTCTCGTCGGTAGGAGCGCGGAGCCGATATCAGCTCATGCCGTTTATTTTGCGCCGTAACGGGTTGCACCGCTACTGGCTGCGCACGGAATCGGGGAAGCTGATCCGAGTGCGCGATGAGCGGCATCCGCTCCTGGCCCTGGAGCCGGCCTTCCTCCTGATGCGCGGCTACGTCAATTCGGTAGGCCACGAGATCCCGGGGATCTCGGCCTACCACACTGGGCCAGGCAATATCTACAAGCTCTATCGCCTCTTCCTCTCGGCCTCTGAAGGTCGCCTTCGTGCCGATTCCGACGTGATGGACGCTTACATGTGGGCCGTCACCGAAGGCTATGACCACGTATCAGACCACTCCACCTTCGGTTCATACTCGCGCGGCTACGTCGCCTCAGCGTATGGCGCCCTGCGCGCCACCGATACCGAGGTCATCGACACGACGCGAACGATCCGTACGGCCCGGGTCCAGCTGAAGCCCGGCCGGAGCGTCTCGCTCGCCCAACTCCTCGACACGCTGCACGCAGCTGGAGCACCACTAGACTGGGGGTCCCAATCGGCTTCCCAATCGCTGTATAACCGCTTCCGGGCGCTCAACCCGCACTTCGATCTCCCAGATGCCACCGGCGAAGACGTACCGAGCACGGGCAACGTGCGGCTGATCTCGGCCACACGCGGCCGCGCCGTCCACTTCTTCCTACCCCTTGGCGCCCCAGCGATACTGGACCGCGCCGGGCTGGACGTGATCGACCATGACGCAACCTTCCGGTTCGATACAGACACCTACGCGCCGCCAGTGGGGCAGCGCACGCAATGGGACCGTGCCTACGACGACTTGGTGGCGAGCATCAAGCAGTTCGGGTTTACCGAGGCCAACCGCGAGCGGCTGCTGGTCCTGCACGAGAAGTTTGAGGAGCTGGCCGAGGCGAACCCTTCGCACTACCGGCGCACGCAGTTGAAGATTATCGAGACGCACCGGCGCATCTGGCTGTCCAACCCGTGGGAGGAGCTCTCGCAACGCGCCACCCTGGCGATGGGGCACCTTTCCCTGCCCGTACAGCCGCCCATGACGCTCGAACCGTCGCCGATGGCAGTACGTCCCCCAACGACCGTCACGCTACAGCAGCCCTAGCGCTCGTTAGATCCGCTCGATTGCGTCACCCAACTGGATCGTTCCCGGGCGGCGAACGACGAACAGGGCGCCCCGAAACCGATCCTGGCTGACGGCCGCAAAGGCCTCGGGAGAGGTGCGCTCCCGAAACGCCACGCACGGATCGTGCGGACGCCGGCTCCGCTCCAACACCACATCATCGCCCACACGCACACGGTCGCCAGGCTCTAGCGCCATCAGGTCAATCCCTTCTGTGATCATATTGTCGCCGATGACGGATGGCTCCGCCCCAATCACGTCGAGCACTTCGCGGGCCGTGGCGCTGACCTCTCGCCCGGGCACGAACGCGCCCTTGTAGAACGATTTGCGCGCGTGATCCCCCGAAAAGCCGCGGCCCGGGATAGCTTGTACGGCGTCAGGCGTGGCATGCCGGTGCGGCCGGGGCGTTTCAACGAGGAGCGCGACGCGCCCTGTATCGTCGAGGTCAAGTGCGCGCAGCTGCTTAATCAGGGCGCTGGCCTGGGCACGGTCGATCGACGGTGACGTTGGCATCGTAGAGCGAGGCATTGGGCGTGTAGTCATCCTGCGGTTGGTGCTGCGGTTGCGGGCTACTCGATGTCCCAAGGCGCGTCGGCGGCTCGGGCGCGTTCGCGGGCCGTCTGCATCAGCGCCTCCTGAAAGCCGACCTCCTCGCTGCGCTTCGCGGGCTGCCGCTGCACGTATTGCCCACTGGGCTGCAACTCCCAGGCGAGGCGCCGGTCGGCCAGGGCGGTGTGCATAATGTCGATCAGCCGCTCCTCCAACTCGGGGTCTTCGATGCGCATGACGGTTTCGACGCGGTCATCCAACTTATTGCGCTGCCAGTCGGCGCTGCCCATAAAGACCATCGGGTCGCCGTTGTTGTGGAAGTAATAGATGCGCTCGTGCTCGAGGAAGCGGCCCACAATGCTGATGACGTTAATGGACTCGCTGATGCCCTCCAGACCCGGCCGCAGGCGGCAGTGCCCGCGCACGATGAGGTCGATCTGCACGCCGGCCTGTGCGGCGCGGTACAGCTCCGGGATCAGGTCGGGGTCAGCCAGGGCGTTCATCTTGGCGATGATGCGGCCCGTGCCGTGCTCCTTCTGGTGCTCCACCTCTTGCTGGATTAGCGTCCGAAACGCCTCGCGCATGTTACGGGGCGCCACCAACAGCCGGCGGTAGTGCTGCTCGGGCGCGTACCCCGTCAGGTAATGGAACAGGTTGATCAGGTCGTAGCCGATTTCTTCGTCGCAGGTCAGCAAACCCAGGTCGGTGTAGAGGCGGGCTGTCGTGGAGTTGTAGTTACCCGTACTGATGTGGCCGTACGTGCGCAGGCCGCCATTTTCCTCGCGGACAACGAGCGCCACCTTGGCGTGCGTCTTGAGCCCCACGAGGCCGTACGCGACGTGCACGCCGGAGTCTTCCAGCTTTTGCCCCCACTCGATGTTGCGCTCCTCGTCGAACCGCGCCTTCACCTCCACGAGCACGGCTACCTGTTTTCCTCGCTCAGCCGCGTCGATGAGCGCCTCCACAATGGGCGACTCTTCGGACGTCCGGTAGAGCGTCTGTTTGATGGCCTGCACCTTCGGGTCGTGGGCGGCTTCTTCTACGAAGCGCTGCACGCTGGCCTGGAAGGAGTCGTACGGGTGGTGGACGAGCACGTCCTGCTCGCGGATGATGCTGAAGATGTCCTGCTGGCTCTTCGTCGCGCCTTCGTGCAGGAGTTGCGCCGGCACACGCGGCGTCCAGCTCGGATATCGATACGTATGGGAGTACTGCTCGTCGGGAATGTGGGTGTCGGCCAGCGCCATCATGTCGGCGTAATCCATCAGCCCATCTGCCACGTACACATCCTCCTCACTGAGCGATAGCTCACGCATCAGTAGGCGCCGCACTTCGCTGGGCATGGCGCGTTCTACTTCGAGCCGCACGACGGGGGCGAACCGGCGCTGCCGCAAGCGCTCGGAGATCATTTCGGTGAGGTCGTCGGCTTCCTCCTCGTTACGGCGCACATCGGCGTTACGTGTGACGCGGAAGGCGTGCACGCTCTTGATGTCCATTCCCCGAAACAACTCGTGCACGTTGTGGGCAACGACCTGCTCGATAGGCACGAACTGCAGCGATTCGCCCAGCGGCAGCCAGCGGCCCCGATTGCGCGGCACCTTGACACGGGCGAAGTGCTCGGTCCCCCGCGTGGGGTGACGCAGGATGACGGCAAGCGACAGGCTCTGATTCGAGATGAACGGGAACGGCCGCCCGGGATCCACAGCCAGCGGCGTGAGGACCGGGAAGATGTTCGCCTGGAAATACTCGTGCAGCTGCCGGCGCTGAGCCGCGTCGAGCGAGGCGTAGGTGCGAACTTGAAGCCCGGTGTGCTGATGCAGTTGCGGCGCCAGCTGCTCGCGCCACACCGTGCCGAGCGCGTCGTACAGCGGCCGGATCGCTTCGTCGATGAGGTGCAGTTGGGCCTCGGGCGTCCGGCCATCGGGTGAGCGGCTCGTGACCCCCGCGGCCACTTGTCGCTTCAGCCCACCGACGCGCTTGCGGAAGAACTCGTCCAGGTTAGAGGCGGTGATCGCCAGAAAGCGGACGCGCTCCAGCAGTGGCGTCCGCTCGTCCATGGCCTGGTAGAGCACGCGCCAGTTGAAGTTGAGCCAACTGAGCTCCCGATTGAAGTACAGCGTCGGGTGGTCCAGTGGCGCATCATCGGGAACCGGGCGGTTCGAGTGCGGATTCGGAATCCCGTCAGAGACGGAGCGTGTCACTGCCCCATCTCCGTGGGCATTGAGGGCGTCCGGGGCGGCAGGCGATTGGTCGGCCATGGCAACTTGCGGAGCGTGGGAAGCGAAGGCAATGGGTAGCGGTGCGCAACAGTTCAGTGCGGAACGGCACGATGCACAACATATGATACGTTGCGCACACAAGCGATGCCTTGTGTAAACGGGCAAGGGAGGACGCGGCTCCCCTCCTGAAAGGGCGTGCCCCCAACGCCGGTTCGGCAGCCTACGTCAGGGGGTCCACTCTAGGTACTCCCGCTGCTCGATGCGCTTGCGCAGGTCGTGCAATCCCATCATCTGGTTTTGCAGCGTGCGGAGCGCGTCGTCGTCGCCATTCTGATCAGCCTGGTAGATTTTCTGCCGGTGCGTGTCAATGGCGTCGTTGACGCGGTCTAGTTTGAGGAGCGTCATCGCGCTGGCTGCCGCCTCGTACGGCTTCTCATTGAGGCGTGGCACAGTGATCTCACGCTGCCCCCAGTGCTTCGAGGGCTCGTACTCGTCCATCATGACCGAGGCAGCCAAGTTTTGCACCTTGGGGCCCAATGCCCCATTCAACGCCTTCTCCGTATCAACCTCTCCCTCACTGTACATCTCAGCAAGCGCACGGACAAGCTTGCGCGTTGGGCCGGCCGAGAACTCGTCAAGCGCCATGTTGCCCAGGATGAACTCGACCATCGGCTCGCCGTGGTCGAGCAGCAGCCGGACGAGGACACGCTCTTCTGGCAGCGGGGCCACATGGTCTTCCGCGCGAGTGGCCTCCTGGTGGGGCTCGCCGCCCTCGGACGGCGTCTCGGTGGGTGGCGGCGCGTCCGCTGGCGTGGGTGGCCGCGGCGCGGCCGACTGCTGCCTCTTTTGCTCTCGGCGGGCCCGGCGTTCGGCGCGGCGTGCCTCCTTATTGAGCGCCTCGTCCAGCATCCGGAAGAGATCGTTGTCAGGCACGCCGATCACCTCGCTGGTCCGGCGCACATATTCGCGGCGCAGGCTGGCATCGGGAATTTGGGCGATGGACCGCATGATGCTGCGCTGTACGTCGACCCGGTCTTCGGGCGTGTCCAGTTCACCGGCCCGTTCCGCCTGTCGGTACCGGAACGCGGGGAGGTCCTGCCGTTCCTCGTGCAGATAGCGCTCAAACTCCTCCGCGCCATGCGTCTGCACGAACGAGTCGGGGTCCTCGCCATCGGGGAGCTCAACCACATACGCGCCGAGCTCCTGCGCGAGCACGAGGTCCAGCCCCCGGCGTGCAGCCCGCGCGCCGGCCTCGTCGGCGTCGTACAACAGAATGAGCCGCTTGGCGTAGCGGCCCAGCGTTTTGACCTGCGGCTCGGTGAGTGCCGTTCCACTGGACGCTGCGGCGTGCCGCACCCCGGCCTGGTACAGCGAGATTACGTCGGTGTACCCTTCGACGAGAATGGCTTCGTCCTGCTGGCGGATGGCGCGCTTGCCTTGGCGCAGCCCGTACAGCGCTTTGCTTTTGTCGTACACCCGCGTCTCGGGCGAGTTGATGTACTTGGGCTGGTCGGCCTCATCATCCAGGATACGCCCGCCGAAGCCCAGCACCTTGCCCACGTGCGAGAAGATGGGAAAGATGACCCGGTTGCGGTAGCGGTCGTAGTAACCGCTTCCGTCCTTCCGCTCGATGATGAGCCCCGCTTTCTCCAGCGTCTCGGGCTCGATAGACGCCTCCTCGGCGGCCGTCAATAGCGCGTCCCAGGCATCCGGCGCGTAGCCGAGCCCGAACGTCTTGATCGTCTTTGGCTCAATGCCGCGCGCGCGCAAGTAGTTGAGTGCCCGCTTTCCCCGCCCTTCCTGTGTAAGCTGGCGGTAGAAGAACCGCGCTGCGAACCGGAGCGCGTGGTAGATCGACTCAATCTCGCCCGCCACCTCCTCGTCCACGGTGTCTTCGGGGAGTGGAATGCCGGCCCGCTCGGCCAGCAGCCGTGCGCTCTCGATGAACGTCAGCCCCTGCACCTCCTGAAGAAAGGTAAAGACATCGCCCCCCTTCTGGCAGCCAAAGCAGTAGAAAAGGTTTTTATTGGGGTCGACGTGAAAGGACGGCGTCTTTTCGTTGTGGAACGGGCATAATCCTTTGTACCCTGATCCGCTCTTCTTGAGACGCACCTCGTCGCTGACGACGTCGACGATGTCCGCCGTGGCGCGGATCTCCTCAATTTTATCATCCGGGATAGCCATGGTGAGCGCCGTTCGTGCCTACGTGCCGATCGTATGTGCATACGATGTGTGAGCGCCGTAGATCCGGCGCAGCGGGAAGATCACAGGCACACCAATTGGCTCCGGCATGGCGGCTAGGCCCCAAGGGCCTTTGTCCCGCTCGGCACAGTCAGGACCTGCGCCTGATCGTCATCGACGGGCCCCACGGGCGGCGGATCGGCACACTGGCACGAAGCCAGCCCGAGACACAGCAGGAGGGCGCCGAAAACAGCCGTTCGCTTCATGGTCATAACTTCCAATCGTTGGCAAAGAGAGGGGATGATCACGGGGGCCCACAATGGCCCGAGGCACTGCAGCGTTGCTATTGACTGCAGCGTTGCTATTGCACGTCGCGCTCGATATCC
>CAYFQN010000059.1:0-1060 GCA_964345285.1 uncultured Rhodothermales bacterium | reverse complement strand
ACTGCAGCGTTGCTATTGACTGCAGCGTTGCTATTGCACGTCGCGCTCGATATCCCAGTCTTGGGCGAGCCGCTCGATGAACGACGCCTCATCGGGCACCACGAAGCCGTCGGACATGGCGACGTCGGCGAGGTCGCTCAGGACGGCGATGCGTTCGTCGCGCGGCATGGACTGCCGGAGGGCCTCAACGGCGGTGGTCAGCATCTCATCGCCCAGTGTGCTCACCTCAACTAGGAGGGCATCGTGGATCACGTGATCGAGCCGCTGCTCGTCGACGTCAGGGAACCAGTCCAACAGCACCTCGCGGGTGAGCTCCACGCTGTCCGATCGCAGATCGTGGTCCGAGCTGTGCAGCAGCGCGAGATAGATGAGCGCCATCTCGTGTAGCGAACTCCACGCCGATCCGTCGTCGTACGGAGAGGGCATAGTGGGTGAGGCTTCAGTGAGACGCACGCCACGGTCCAGAGCCGGCGCACGCAGGGATTGTGCTGTAGGGTCCCTCGCAACAAACGAAATGCACACCCCAACTCCAAGACCTGCCCTGCTCCCGACCATTATTTCACAGAAGCGCCTTTATAATCCCATGAGCAATTCGGAGCTTGCAAATCGCTCCCTGTCTCCCTGACGCACTTTGTCCTATGTCCATGATTGATACGCTCCGCGACCGCATCGACGTTCTCGTACACACGGCCGCGGATGAGCGGAATGCCGATGAAGCCCGGCGAGCCGTGGGCGACCTGCTTGACGCCCTCAACACGGGCACCGTTCGGGCTGCCGCGCCGGATGATGACGGGGCGTGGCGTGCCCACCGGTGGGTGAAGCAGGGCATCCTGCTCGGCTTCCAGATCGGCGCGATGGCGGACTACTCAACGCGCGAGTTTCCTTTTTTTGACAAGGACACCTATCCGCTCAAGCCGCTGGCCCTGGCCGATGGCGTGCGGGTGGTGCCGGGCGGCTCATCCATCCGCACGGGCTCGTACGTAGCCCCGGGCGTCGTTTGCATGCCGCCGATGTACATCAACGTGGGCGCGTACGTAGACGAGGGGACGATGGTCGACTC
>CAYFQN010000058.1:10290-15504 GCA_964345285.1 uncultured Rhodothermales bacterium | reverse complement strand
ACCGAGCCGTTTGATTCGCAGCTGTGCTCGGCGCCGCGTGGTGCGTGCATCCCCCAACCCAGTGGACCCGACCTGGAAAGCCTAGCCGGCCGCTTCATGCAGCGCCTGCAGTACCGGGACATAGGCGACTACCAGACGATGGTCATCAACCATACCGTTGATGCCGATGGGCAAGGCACCGCCGGCGTGCGGTGGTACGAGATCCGGGACCAGAACGAAGACGGCACCTGGAGCATCTACCAGCAGGGCACGTACGCGCCTGACGATGGCGAGAACCGGTTCATGGGTAGCATTGCCATGGACGCAAGCGGCAATATCGGCCTGGCCTACGCCGTCTCAAGCGAGACGACCAACCCGGCCATCCGCTACACGGGCCGCCCGGCCGGGGCCCCGCTCGGCCAGATGGTGTTCGAAGAGCAGTCCATCATTGAGGGCCCGGCATCGCAGCAAGGGACCGCGCGCTGGGGCGATTACACCGCGCTTGACGTAGACCCCTCCAACGGCTCGACGTTCTGGTACGTTAACCAATATGCTGACGACATCAGTGGCGACTTCAACTGGGACACGCGCATCGCTTCCTTTGCGTTTGACCCCGACGATGAAACCGCACCGACGGCCATTGCTGATCTATCCGGCACCCCAGTGGCCAACACCGTTGAACTGAGCTGGACGGCCCCCGCCGACGATGCCGGCGATGCCAGCAGCGGCCCCGTGATCGGCTACGACATCCGCTACAGCACCACCGGCCCCATCGACGACAGCACCTTCGAGGACGCTACCCCCGCCGGGGGCGCCCCCACGCCCGCAGCTCCGGGCGAACCGCAGTCATTCACCGTCACCGGCCTCGACTTCGCAACGCAGTACTGGTTCGCCGTGCGGGCGTCGGATGACAACGGCAATACGTCGCTGTCCAACTCGCCCAGCGTCACGACCGAAGTGGCCCCGTTGCTCTCCTTCACGCCCACCGAGCTGACGCAAGCGTTGGAGCCCAACCAGACTGCGGAACAGACCATCACGGTTACCAACGATGGGCCCGCGGGCAGCACGCTGGAATTCCGATTCCCGGGCTTCGCCGCCCAAAACCTGCTGAGCCAACCCGGCATCCCAACGAATGACGTCTCGCCCGTAGGCGTGAACACCACTCACGCGAAAGGGGACGACAACCTGTCGGGCGTGGGCAACCCCATCCGGCTGGGCGCCGGCGGCCCGGATGCCTATGGCTACGAGTGGATTGACAGCAACGAGCCCGGCGGTCCAACCTTTGGCTGGATCGACATCTCCGGCGAAGGCACCGCGGTGTCGCTTGGCGACGATGACGGCACGACGGTTCCCCTTCCGTTTGAGTTCGAGTTTTACGGCGAACCCAAGACGGACATCTCCATCTCGTCGAATGGCTACCTGACCTTTGGCAGCGACGCCGCCGACCTGTCTAACGATCAGGTCCCTGACCCGAACGATCCGAACGACCTGATCGCCCTCTACTGGGATGACCTTGACCCAGGCGACAGCCAGGGCGGGGGCGGCACCATCTACCACTACTATGATGAAACCAACGACCGCTTCATCGTCCAGTACGAGGCGGTCCCGCACTTCCCGGACGGCAACGGGGAAACCAGCACCTTCCAGGCCATCCTGAACGCCGACGGGAGCATCAAGCTGCAGTACCTCGACATGACCGATGATGCTAGTGGCTCGAACAGCCATACCATCGGCATCGAAAACGCCGATGGCTCGGATGGCCTCCAGGTAGCCTTCAATACGGAGTACATGGAGAACGAGCTGGCCATCGAGATTGCCGCCACGCCGGATTTCATTGCTGACGTGGAGCCGGCCAGTGGCACCCTCGGCAGCGGCGAAAGCCAAGACGCGACGGTGACGTTCAGTTCGGACAGCATCGAGCCGGGCACGTACGAGGACAACCTGGCCCTTGCCAGCAACGACCCGTCGGCGCTGAACAACGTGATCCCTGCCACACTCACCGTCAGCGCAGGACCGCCGGCGATTGCCCTCAACCCCGACTCGCTCGGCTTTGGTGAGGTGCTCGTCGGTGGCAATGCGACGCAGTCCTTTACCATTGTCAACGTGGGTGGTGGTCCTCTCTCGATCGCTACCATTGCATCCGACAATAGCGCGTTCACCGTCGGCGAGTCCGGCCCCATAACGATACCCTTCGATGACAGCCTCGCGATTGATGTGGTCTACTCGCCCACGGAGGTTGGTACCGACAGCGGCCTGATCACCGTGGAAAGCGACGACCCCGACACCCCATCAGCCACGGTTGAGGTGACCGGGGAGGGCATCCCGGCACCTGTCATCGCGGTCACGCCAGACGAGCTGTTCCAGGAGCTGGTTATCGGCGAGACGGCCGAGCAGGCGCTCACGCTGAGCAACGAGGGCGAAAGCGACCTCGCCTTCAACGCGACGTTCGATCCCAGCACGGCGCCGGAAGGTACGTCTGTGGATCGCGCCGAGGTGACGCCCTCGGTCACGGCAACCGGCGGCGGGGCTGATGCATCGGCCTTCGCTGCCAGCGGCGCCCCAAGCGCTGCCAACCCGGCCCCCTATGCGCCTGAAGATGCCATCTATCAACTGGACGACGGCAGCACAGAGAACGCTATCGGTCTCACCAATGGCGGTGACGTGATGTGGATTAACGCCTTCCAAGTCGTGGAGGGTGCGGGGGCCATCACCGAAATCTCATCCATATGGGGATCAGCGGGCGGAACGGGCCAGCCGCCTGAAGGGGCGCCGGCTCGGTTCTTCGTGTACGAGGACCCGAACGATGATGGCGACCCCAGTGACGCCGTGTTGCTCACCGAGGTAGAAACCACAGTCCAGGATCCAGGCACGGATACCTTTACGACCGAGGCCATCGCGCCGACGCGTGTGGAGGGCACCTTCTTCATCGCCGCCCTCTTCCAAAACCAGGAGGCAGATATCTTCCCGGCCCCGCTCGACCAGAGCAGCGGCCCACAGGGCGCCTCGTGGATCGTCGGCAACACGGTGCAAGGCGGCTTCAACGTGGACGACCTTGCGGCGAACGATGTCGCACCGGCTCTAATGGATGACGTTGGTTTGCCCGGCAACTGGGCGCTCCGCGCCGATGGCGGGGCCACTTTCGTGACGATCAACCCGGCCTCCGGGACTGTCGCCCCGGGCGAGAGCCTGGAGATCACTACGACGTTCGATGCCTCCGGGCTGGACGTGGACACGTACACGGGCAACGTCGTGTTCGCTAGCAACGACCCGGAGACGCCCGAACTGGGCATTCCGACGACGCTGGAGGTCACGAGCGCGCCGTATCCGTTCGCCCTCTCCCCGGAGGGCATCGATGTCGCCATCGATGTGAACGAAGACCCAGACGAGGTCGAGACGCGCCAGGTGACGATCGAGAACACAACCGACAGCGAACAATCGTTCACGATTGAAGCGGTCGGTGCCGAAGGCGCTGCGCCCTCGATGGGTGGCCCTGTCACGCGGGACGCACTGCAACGCATCGATCGAGCGCTGATTCAGTACGCACGCCAACAGGCCGCACCGCGGGACGCATCAACGATGTTGGGGCCCGACCCAAACAGGGGTGCGTATGAGATGCCGGAGAAGCTACGTGGCCTCATCGACCGGCTCGCCCCCGTGGGCGTATTGGGCTATGGACCGAGCATCAGCTTCAACGGCGAATTCGAGGGGCAATTCGTCTCCTTCGACCTCGGCGAGCCGAGCCAGTTGCAAGGCTTCGCGCCACTTCCCGCCAGTGCGCTGTTCGCTGGCGATTTCCTGCTCGGCGATGAGGACACGTTCTACGCCATCAACAACGACTCGCGCGCCTTCTTAGCCGTGGATGTGGCGACCGGGGAGACGAACCAGGTCGGCACCTCTACGCCGAGTTCGAGCGACGAGACGTGGACGGAAATGGCCACCGACCCGACCGATGGCACGGTGTACGCCAGCACGGGCACAAACCTGTACACCCTCGATCCAGAAACGGGCGAGGCCACACTGGTCGGCCCCTTCAACACGCCTGATGATGAGACTATGATCGCCATTGCGGTCGATACGGATGGCAACATCTACGGCCATGGCATCGACCTGTCCGCCGACCCGGATAAGCTCTTTGGCATCGATCCGGAAACCGGGGCAGCCAGCCTCATCGGCTCTACCGGCGTCGACGCCTTCTTTGCCCAGGGCATGGATTTCGACCCCGATACCGGCCAGCTGTACATGGCCTGGTACCAAGGGGGCGGCGTTGGTGGCCTGCGCACGGTCGACCCCGAGACGGGCGCGAGTGAACTCGTCGGCCCCTTCCAGGGCGACGAGATTGGCTTCATGGCTGTGCCGTCGGCCGGGTTCATCTTCATCGACAACGACCTGCAGGCGGGTACCCTCGCGCCGGGCGGCAGCATCACGCTGGACGTCACCGTCGATGCCTCGGGCCTGATCGCCGGCACGTACGACGCCAACTTCAACGTCATCGCTGACGTGCCCGGGAATCCCGTTGACTTCGTGCCCTTCACGCTGGAGGTCATTGCAGATCCGCTAGCCGCCATCGCACCGGACACACTTGAGTTCGCAGACACGTTCGTGAATGACACCACGCGTCAAGAGGTGGTCTTCACGAACCCGGGGCGCGACGTGCTCGAAGTATCTGAGGTCACGCTGCCAGCCAACTTCTCGCTAGCCTCCCCTGTACCCTCCACGCTGGAACCGGGCGAATCGGTGGCGTTCGATGTGCTATTCACTCCAACGGCCGTGCAGGACTATGCCGGCACGCTGTCCATCGTGAGCAACGCACCGAACGCGCCCTCGACGGTTGACCTTTCGGGGGCCGGGATCGAAGCGCCAGTGGCGAGTTGGTCGCCCGAGGCGTTCGACGTCCAGGCGTATCCCGGTCAGCAGTATGAGCAGACGCTCACCGTCTCCAACACGGGCGGCAATCCGCTCACGTACTCCATCAGCGAGGACGTGGTTGACTTTCCGATGCCGGAGCCGAACGCCATCTTTGAGCTCACGCTCCTGGATGAGGACTTCGAAGACGGCACCCTGCCCGACGGCTGGGAGCGCACCTCCAACGGCGAAGGATGGCTCATTGGCGATGACCTGGGAAGCTTCTTCTTCCCCATTCCGTCGAACACTATCTACGCGGCCTCCAACGATGATGCGGCCGGGTCGGGCAACGACGGCAGTGAAGACTACCTCGTTACGCCGTCGCTCGACTTC
>CAYFQN010000058.1:0-10190 GCA_964345285.1 uncultured Rhodothermales bacterium | reverse complement strand
GGCTGGGCCGTGGACGACGTGCAGGTCAAACGGGGCCTCGAGTTCCTGACGATCAGCACCACGGCAGACACCGTCGAGGCCGGTGGGTCGCAAGACCTGACGCTGTCCCTCGATGCGACGGACCTCCCCGGCGGCACGTATCAGGTGGACTACACGTTCTCCACCAACGACCCGCTCAACCAGACCAAGACGATTCCGTTCACGATCAATGTGATCGAGTCGCTCAGCGTCACGCCCGAGCCGGAGGTTGGTGACGACGAGGTGGTGCACCCGAACGAAGCATTCAGCGTGCCCCTGGTGGTCGAGAGCCTCGACGACCTTGGCGTCGAAGCGTACGAGTTCACGCTGAACTTCGATGGCGACAAGCTCGAAGCCCTCGGCGTGGAAACCGTCGGCACCCTGAGTGAGGGCTTGGCCCTTGCTTCCAACATCAGCGAGGGCGAGGTGAGTGTGGCTGCCGCGGACAACGATGGCACCAGTGCACCCAGCGATCCGGTGCTCTTCTCCATCGAAGGCGAAGGCACCCTGATCATCCTGAACATGCGCGCCAAGGAGGCCCTCGGCACCAGCGACCTTATCCTGAGCGAGCTGCTGTTCAACGAAGGCCAACCGCCCGCCACGGCGAACGACGCCTCCGTCGACATCGCCCCGCTCTACGGCGACGTGACGCTCAACCTGGAGGTAACCGGCTTCGATGCGTCACGAGCGCTACAGTACGCCGTGAATGCCATCGAACTGAGCGACGTGGCCATCACCTCGGGCGACGTAACCGCTGATGGGACGCTAACGGCCTTCGATGCCTCGTTCATCTTCGATTACGCCGTGGACAGGATCGACTGCTTCCCGGCTGTTCAGGATTGTGGCGGTGATACAACGCCAGCGCTTGCCCTGAAGCAAGAAGGCAGTACCACGCCGCATGCCGAGCTCCGCTGGGGCAAGGTGACGGAAGCCATGGCACAGCAGAGCAACGCCTCGAAGTCGGACGCCGAGGGTGAGGGCCAAGCGTTTGTCCTTCCCCTCACCCTCCATGACGCCTCGGGCTCGGTGCGTGCCCTGCAGATCACCACACAGGTCGATCCGGCGAAGGTGGCTGTCGATGACGTGCAAGCGAACCTGCCGGACGACTGGCAGATGGCGCACCACGTCGAAGACGACGGCACGGTACGCATCGCGATGGCGGGTCAGACCCCGATCAGTGGCGGCCGCGACCTAGCCTCCCTGCAGATGCGCTGGCTCCAAGAGGAGACGCAGATCGAGATGGGAGGTCAAGCCGTCGTTAACGAGGCGCAGTCCCAGGCCATGGAGACGGCGTCCATCACGCCCATCCCGGAGAAGTTCGCACTCAAAGGCAACTACCCGAACCCGTTCGGGCAGGTGACGGAGATCGCGCTCGATCTTCCGGCTGCCGGGAACGTGCGCGTCGAGGTCTACGATGTCCTCGGCCGCCGCGTACTCGTCGCCCAGGATGGCGAGATGCCTGCCGGCACGAACCAGTCGGTGCAAATCGACGGGTCGCGCCTGGCGTCCGGCCTGTACATCTACCGCGTCATCGCTGATATTGACGGTGAACGGCAGGTAGAAACCGGTCGGATGACCCTCGTCCGTTAATTTCTACGAAGCATTCCATGCACGGGAGGGTTTGGGGATGACGTCTCCGAACCCTCCGCGTGTTCATGGGGGATATAACGACCACGCCCCTCCAATTGACCACTCATTTTTGGCGCGAGCACCGTATGCTGACTGTGCACTATTCCTTTTCCATCGCACGATCAGTTCCGTGGCTCCTCTGAACTCTGACACTCCAGCCCTGCCATGAACCGACTTCCATCCCTCCTTGCGTTGGCACTTCTCATAGCTGCCATAAGTGCCGGTACGGCTGCTGCTCAAATTACTGTTGACATTCCTGATCGGCCCGATGAGACTCCCGGCACGTCGATCACCCTCCCAGTGCTTCTCAGCGAAGCTGTGACAGAGGACGACGCGGTGAGCTTTTTCGATTTTACTATTGAGTTTGACTCCTCCTTTCTATCCGTGACTGATGCTTCGGTGGATGGCACGATTGCAGAAGGAGCTAATCTTTTTGATGTCGACACTTCGTCGCCAGATATTATTTCTGTTGCGGCGAGCTATGCTGACCCGTCGGCCGTCTCGGGAAATCCCGGCGACGTATTGATCAACCTGACTGTCGAGATCGACGCTGGGGCTTCCGGAAGCTCTGCGCTAGTCTTCACGGACTTCGTGTTCAACGAGGGCGACCCCTCATCCATCGCAACGAGCGGACTGGTCTCCACGGGTGCGCTACCGCCCAACAGCAACCTTATCATCAACGAGATCCACGCGGATCCTGCCAGTGGCTCAGCTGGTGATGCGAACAACGATGGGAATACTGACTCTCGGGATGATGAGTTCGTCGAGATCATCAACGCCGGCGGTGCACCGATCGACATCAGCGGATACACCCTCTCCGACAACACCAGGGCGCGCTTTACCTTCCCTGCGGGCACGAGCCTTTCACCGAGCACCGCCGCTGTCGTGTTCGGAGGCGGCACGCCGACGGGCATTCCGGGACGCGTCTTCCAAGACTTCCTGGGCCTCAACAACGACGGCGATACCGTTACGCTCAGCGACGAGCAGGGTAATGTAGTAGCCGCTGTGCGGTACGGAGATGGGGCCATCGAAGATGAGTCCGCAGTCCGGAATCCCGACATTGACGGGGCCTTTGACGCCCACAGCGAGGCGTCTCCGGCGGGCGAGTTGTTTTCGCCGGGCCGTACGCTCGATGGCGGCGTATTGCCTGTCGAACTCGAGTCGTTTAATGCCGTCCGCGACGGGCGGGACGCCGTGCTGCGCTGGCGCACCGCTTCCGAAACCAACAACAGCGGCTTCGCCGTGCAGCAGCTTCGCAATGGCACATTTCAGGAGATCGCGTTTGTCGATGGGGCGGGTACCACGAGTCAGGCGCAGCAGTATACCCACCGCGTGCGCAACCTCGATGCGGGCACGCACACGTTCCGCTTGGAGCAGATTGACTTCGACGGCACCACGAGGCCGAGTTCGTCGGTTGAGGTATTGATCCCGCTTGCTCAGTCCTTTGCGCTCACGGCAGCGTACCCGAATCCTTTCCGCAATACCGCACGGTTCGCGCTAGAGGTGCAGGAGACCCAGGACGTTTCGGTCACACTGTACAACATGCTGGGGCAGCGCATCCGGAGCGTGTTCGACGGAACCGTCCGAGCTGGCACTCCGCAAGCGCTCGTCATCGATGGCAACAACCTGTCGAGTGGCGTCTATGTGTATCGCATCAAGGGACGCACCTTCTCGACCACGCGGCAGATCGCTCTGGTGAAGTAACTCCTTTTCACTGCGTGCCCATAGCATGATCCAGAAGGCCCTTCTGTGCTGCGGCGCAGGAGGGCTTTTTGCCGGACCCCATATGCGGGTTTCTTACTTTCTACGGCCGTTTCACATCAACCGGAACGCCTCCTGAGCACCGCGCATACAGCGCATACGCGTTTGATCTGATAGTTTCCCTTCCCCCATGTCCAACGCCGCGCAGGACTCTGGCATTGCACGGGCCACATCCCATGCCCCGGTGCGCGCTACGATCCGCCTGGATCACTTGCGTCACAATGTGCGCACGCTCCAGCGCACGGCGAGCGCTCCGCTGATGGGCATCGTGAAGGCCGACGGATACGGCCACGGGGCGGTTCGCGTCGCCCGGGTGCTGCACGAAGAAGGGGTTCGGCATTTTGCGGTGGCGCGCATCTCGGAGGGAATCGAACTACGCGAGGCGGGCCTCCGGGTGCCAATTTTGGTGCTAGGCGCACCGCTGTCTCATCATCTGGATGCCTACGCACGCCACAATCTCGACGTCACCGTAGCGTCTACCGCCGTGGCCGATGCCATACGAGCTGCGGCGTGCTCGTCCCTTCGAGTGCATGTCAAGGTGGATACGGGAATGGGACGGATTGGCCTCTCGCCCGATGAAGCCCCCCGCGTGGTCAATCAGCTACGCCAGGCCCCGGGCGTCGAACTAATTGGCCTATGGACCCACTTAGCCACCGCCGACGCGGATGATACCGCCTTTGCTCACGAACAGCTGGATCGGTTTGAAGCCGTCCGCCGGCAACTGAACGACGTGGCAGCCTGTGTGCATGTTGCCAACTCCAGTGCGCTGCGTACCGTACCCGACCGACTGGCGGCACTCTACCCGGCGCTTGTGCGTACCGGCATCATGCTATACGGCTTGGCCGATCGCGCCGATTTTGCAGCGGACCTCGACCTACGTCCCGTCATGGAACTCACGGCTCTCGTCACGCAGGTAAAGACGGTATCTGCAGGCACAAGCATTTCTTACGGCCAGCAGTGGACGGCCTCGCGCCGCACGCGTATCGCCACGCTAGGCGTAGGGTACGGAGACGGGTACCTGCGGCTTACCTCCAACCGGGCGGAGGTAAGCCTGCATGGACACCGCGTGCCCGTTGTGGGCGCCGTGTGCATGGACATGTTGATGGTCGACCTCGGCCCGTCTGGCACCGGCCCGGCCGTCTCTCCCGGTGACACGGCCACCCTGTTCGGGGCCAACGGCCCCTCGGCTTTTGAGGTAGCCGAGTGGGCTGAAACCATTCCGTACGAGGTGTGCTGCCGCATTGCGGAGCGCGTTCCACGCCACTACGTCGACACCAACGCGGCGGCGCCTTCGGCTCGGATCTGATTGGCCAGCACCTCGTTGGAACACAGATTCACCCTTTTTGTGTTCATCCCGTTTTCATGTATATACTGTATGGACGGGGTCTACCACTGATCGCACACTCTATTCACGAAATCTGCCGTTACCATGGCCATCACCGCAGATCCTTCTGACATCGACGTGCTCGTCGTGGACGATGAAAAGGATGTTGTCGAGGTCGTCACGCACTTCCTTCAAGAAGAAGGCTACACCGTCCACCAAGCCTTCGATGGCGAGGAGGCGCTTGAGAAAGCCACGCCCGACATCGATATCATCGTACTCGACATCATGCTCCCCGGAGTCGACGGGTATGAGGTCTGCAAGCAACTCCGCTCGCGCGTCGAGACAGAGACGATTCCGATTATCTTCCTGAGCGCCAAAACCGAGGAAGAGGACCAGGTCGAGGGGCTCATGCTGGGCGCCGACGACTACTTGACTAAGCCCGTCTCGCCGCAGGTGCTTGTAGCTCACGTGAAGGCGGTCCTCCGCCGTTCAGGCGTCGAGGAGAGCAGTGTCGTGGAAGTCAACGACCTGACCATCTACGAAGATGAGTACCGCGCTGAACTGGGCGGCGAAGATCTTGGCCTGACACTCACCGAGTTCGAGCTTCTTCGGTACCTGGTTCGCCACCCCCGCAAAGCCTTCACGCGTCAGCAGTTGCTGGAGACGATCTGGAAGGACGCCATGATGGTGACGGAGCGCACCGTCGACGCGCATATCAAAAACCTGCGCGAGAAACTGGGCGACTTCGCCAAGCACATCCAAACGGTGCGCGGCGTAGGCTACCGGTTCGTCGAAGAAGTCGAGTCAACCGAAGCGTAAACTTGCCCCGGCTGACTCGCTGGGCGCCAAGGCGCTTAGCCTGTTCATCGCTTGGCCACGTGCCCCTCGGGATGCTGCAAAAACTTTGGGAACTCATTTTTCCGTCTCGGGCGTCGACGCAGACCTGGATGGTGCTCACCTTTGCGCTGTTCGTCGGGTCGGCGGTCGTTGTGGTGGGCTTATACGTGGTGCTCGTCCTGCGTGGTGAAACCGACCAGGCCGTACGTACCATGCTGCGCGACCGGGCCGAGCAGATTGCCGTGCAGGTGGAGCGCGAACGAACGCTAGCCGAGCGTGCCAAGGTCGTCGACGACCTGAGCCGCCTCGCCCCGCTGAGCCTCTCCATCGCCACACCCGACACGGTGATCGGCGACGTGAGCACGCCTTCATTGCGGCCCGACGCGCTGCTCAACCGAGCAGACCTGAAATCCGCTGGCACCGAGCAGTTCGTCTACGAGTACGAGGCGAATCTCCGTGAGGGCGGCTCGTTTCATACGGCGCTCTACCGGCCCGAGACGGGACTCATCGTGCGCGTGAGCCAGCCCGAGCCTGCGCTCCACAATTTGGTACGGCGCATGCAGGTGGTGCTCATTGTGGGCATGGTGATGGCGCTGCTGCTCGCCCTTGTGGGTAGTTGGGTTGCCGCTTACCAGGTGGTTACCCCGCTCAAGCGGATCCGCGACAGCGCGCGCAGCGTCAGCGAGGGGCAACTCGAGGGCACGATCGACATCGAGTCGCGCGCGGCCGAGTTTCAGGACGTGGCCGACAGCCTAAACCGCGCCTCGGAGAGCTTTCGGGAAAAGATCAACGAGCTTGAACGGCTCACGCGCCTACAAAGCGAGTTCATCGGGAACGTTTCCCACGAGGTGCGCAATCCCATCTTCGCGATCAGTGGATACCTGGAAGCCCTCGGCTCTCCGACGCTGGGTGACGACCAGCGGAAACGCTATGCCGAGAAGGGCCTGACCAACCTGCAGCGCCTCAGCAATCTGTTCGATGATCTCATCGAGATTGCCCGCCTGGAGTATCGCGAAGACCTCATCAAGCGCAAAGTGTTCAACCTACGCGGGTTGGTCGATGAAGTCGTCGACATGCTGCGACCTAAGGCCGCCCAAAAGGGCTTGGCGCTCGACATCGACAACCCGGAGGTATACGTTCGCGCCGACCGGGCCCGGATCCGTCAGGTCCTTGTCAACTTGATTGATAATGCCGTCGCGTACACCGACAGCGGCACGGTACGCTGCCGCATCCGGCGCCGCATCGATAAGGTGCGCATCGAGGTGGTGGATACCGGCAAGGGCATCGATGAGTACCACTTGCAGCGTATCTTCGAGCGATTCTACCGCGTCGACCCGGATCGGTCCCGTGAAAGCGGCGGTACGGGGCTCGGCCTGAGCATTGTGAAGCAAATCATAAGCGCCCATGGCGAGCAGATCCACGTCGAGAGCACAAAGGGCCGAGGCACCCGGTTCTGGTTCGAGCTCCCCTACGCGCGGGAAGCGGAGCCGGCCGAGGTCGACTGAGCCAGCCACATCCGGCAACTCTACTTTCCTCTATCCGTTTGTCAAATTTGGAAGTAAGGGTTGCACTTGCTCCCACCGGCCATAGGTTTACGGTATGGACTACGGATTCATCTGCTTGTCGAAAGCTTTCTTCTGAAGCGGATCCGTCGTCAGCTGGGAGCGCTCCCGCGTCACAGGATGGCCCACGTACCGTGCCTATCTGCGCCGTCTCTAAGTGCGGTGCGCACATGTTGCCCATCAAGTTCGGATTAACCGTTGGATGTCATGGAAAACATATCTCGCAATGCTCCGGAGTCGAGTTCGGCACCGGACACTGTCCCTGTGAGCGATCTCGATCAGAACGGCAACGGCCAGTCGCCTCAACCGGCTCCTCCGGTGTCCATTGAGGGCACCCTGGATACCACGGTGCACTCCCCCGAGTCCTTCGACCGTGGCCAGCTCCTGCACGCGTACCGCACCATGCTGCTCTCTCGGCAGCTCGATGAAAAGATGATGACGCTGCTCAAGCAGGGCAAGGGCTTCTTTCACATTGGATGTGCCGGCCACGAAGCCGCCCAAGCCGCCGTCGGCTTGCACGCCCGGGCGGGGCATGACTGGTTCTGCATGTACTATCGCGATCTGTGCATGGCCCTCTCGCTGGGCATGACGACGCGGGAAACGCTGCTCGCCCACCTGGCCAAGCGGGATGACCCTAACTCGGGCGGGCGTCAGATGGCAGAACACTTCGGCCTGCGTGACCATAACGTGATGACCACCTCGTCGTCGGTCAGTGCGCAGTTCTTGCCAGCTGTCGGCTTTGGGTTTGCGGCGCAGCGCCATGGCTCGGACGCCTTCGTGTACGCATCAGGCGGGGAGGGCGCAACCTCGCAGGGCGACTTCCACGAGGCGCTCAACTGGGCGACGCGCGAACAAGCTCCCGTGCTCTTCTTCATCCAAGACAACAAATACGCGATCTCCGTCCCGGTCGCGGACCAAACAGCTGGCGGCACGCCCTATAAACTTGCCGCCGGGTACGAGGGCCTGGAGCGCCTCCGCGTAGATGGGACCGACTTCTTCAGTATGGCCGCCGCTGCCGAAGCCGCTGTAGCGCACATGCGCGCCGGCCACGGGCCGGTCTGCCTCGTCGCCGATGTGGTCCGCCTCTTCCCCCACTCTTCGTCCGACGACCACGCGAAATACCGGTCGAGTGATGAGTTGGAACAGGATCGTGAGGTTGACCCCATTGTGCGGATGGAGTCGGCGCTGCTCGACGCCGGCGTCTTGTCGCAAAAGGACATCGACGCGTTGCGGGCCGACGTTAAGGAGGAAGTCAACGACGCCAGCCAATGGGCCCAGCAGCAGGCCGACCCCGACCCCGAAACGGCCACGCGCCACGTCTACTTTGAGGGCGACCTCGACATCGAGTACGCCAGCGAGCCGCCGGCCGAAGACGGCGAACTCACGGTGATGGTGGACGCCATTAATCAGGCGCTGAAGGAAGAGATGGAGCGCGATGAACGCATTCTCGTTTACGGCGAGGACGTAGCCGGCAACAAAGGTGGCGTGTTCACCGCCACGAAGGATCTCACGGAGATATTTGGCGAAGACCGCTGTTTCAACTCGCCCCTCGCCGAGGCGTCCATCATCGGCACGGCGGTAGGCATGGCGGCCTCCGGCTTTCGCCCCGTCGTCGAGATCCAATTTGCCGACTACATCTGGCCTAGCCTGCAGCAGATCCGTAATCAAGTAGCACCGTTTCGCTACCGCTCAAACAACGCGTGGAGCTGCCCGATGGTGATTCGCGTGCCGTGTGGCGGCTACATCCATGGCGGCCTGTGCCACTCGCAAAACGTGGAGTCTATCTTCGGTCACATGCCCGGCTTGCGCGTGGTACACCCCGCCACGGCGGCCGACGCGAAAGGCTTGCTCAAGACAGCGATTCGGTCGGAGGATCCCGTACTCTTCTTAGAGCATAAGGCGCTCTATCGCAACGCCGCGGCGCGCTCGCCCCGCCCGCCTGAGGACTATTACCTCCCATTCGGACAGGCCCGTGTGGCCCGCGATGGCACGGACCTGACCATCGTAACGTACGGCATGATGGTCCACAAGTCGATGAATGCCGCCAAGCAACTAGCGAAGGACGGCATCGAGGCCGAGGTCATCGATCTGCGCACGATCCAGCCGCTCGACATCGACACCGTGCTGCAGTCTGTCCAGAAGACAAACCGGGCCCTTGTGGTCTACGAAGATCACGAGTTCATCGGCTTTGGTGCTGAAATCGTCTCGCAGATCGCCGATGACGCGTTCACCCACCTTGATGCCCCCATCCGCCGCGTAGCTGGCGCCTTCTCGCCCATCCCGTTTGCCGATCCGTTGGAGAAGGCCGTGCTTCCCAACGACGAGCAGATCATCGATGCGGCTCGCAACTTGGTAGCTTTCTGATGGGCTTATCGCTCCCGCGAATTGCGCCGTATGGGCTGCCTGCCTGTCGCCGTGAGCGGGGCAGGCAGTCTTGTTTGTACCGTTACGCTTAGCGCTACTGCCAAGAGAAACACCACCGCTGAGTCCGGCTTGGAAAAGGTGTAACAACCCTTTCCTCTTACGCCCCCATGGTCATGGCACCGCAACGCACCACGCCGGGTCCCGGTCAGGAATCGGTGTGGGATTACCCTCGTCCCCCCCGCCTCGAAACCGTCTCCGCACCAATCCGCGTCGTTTTCAACGGCACGACCATTGCCGAGACAGACCGCGCGCTTCGCATCTTGGAGACGAGCCATCCGCCGACGTATTACCTCCCGCCCGAGGATGTAGCAACCAACTACCTAACTCGCGAAGACCGGTCGACACACTGCGAATGGAAAGGGCAGTCTGTGTACTACACGGTGACAGTAGACGACCGCACGGCACCGCATGCTGCCTGGAGCTACCCGTCACCCAACGACCGCTACGCGAAGTTGAAGGACCACGTCGCCTTTTACGCGAGCAAGATGGACGCGTGCTACGTGGGCGACGAAGAAGCGCACGCGCAGGACGGCGATTTCTACGGCGGGTGGATCACCAGTGACATCGTGGGCCCGTTCAAAGGCGGCCCCGGCAGCATCGGCTGGTAGCCCCCACGGCGAGTGGAGTGCGCATGG
>CAYFQN010000057.1:0-15693 GCA_964345285.1 uncultured Rhodothermales bacterium | reverse complement strand
CAACGATGATGAACCGCAAGCACTTCCTAAAAGTGATGGGCACGGGGCTTGCCGGCGTCGCGGCCGGCACCACGCTGGCGGCATGCGGTGGGTCGGGGGACGGCTCCGCGTCCGGTGGCTTCCAGAAGCACTGGGCGTGGATGCGGGGCAACCTGAACGAGGGCGAAACGTGGCAGGGCCTCTTTGCCACGATAAAGGAAGCCGGCATCGATGGGCTGCTGCTCCAGCAAGAGGATCCCCAGACGCTGCGCGAGGACGTCGTTCCCGCGGCGCAGGCCGTAGGACTCGATCTGCACATTTGGATCCAGACGATGATGCGCGGCGAGAACGTAGAGGAGCACCCCGACTGGTACGCCGTCAACCGCAACGGCGTCTCGACGGCCAAAGACCCACCATACGTCGACTACTACCGCTTCATGTCGCCGTGCGTCGAGGGCGTGCGCGACTACCTCGCCAACCACGTCGACACCCTCGCGCAGGTCGCCGGTGTGCAGGGCGTTCATCTGGACTACATCCGCTTCCCGGATGTCATCCTGCCAATTACGCTGCAACCCCAGTACGACCTCGTGCAAGATCAGGAGTATCCCGCGTTTGATTATGGCTACCACCCCACATGCCGTGCGCAGTTCGAGGCGGCCACTGGGGCTGACCCGGTGGACCTGGACGACCCGCCTGCCCACGCCGAGTGGGTTCAGTTCCGTTACGATCAGGTCACACAGGTCGTAAGTCGGCTGGCGGAGGTGATACACGGTCATGGCAAACTGGTTACGGCGGCTGTCTTTCCCACGCCCGACATCGCGCGGCGCCTCGTTCGCCAGAACTGGACCGCGTGGCCGCTTGACGCCGTGATGCCGATGATGTACCACAACTTCTACGACGAACCCGTCCGCTGGATACGGACAGCCACCGAGCAGGGTCGAGCGGCACTCGACGGTCGCGTCCCGCTCTACAGTGGCCTCTTCATCCCCGAGTTGGCACCCGATGCGCTACGTACCGCCGTGGACAGCGCGCGAGCCGGTGGCGCGAGCGGCATCACGCTGTTCAGCGTGCGGGCCATGACGGAGGCGCACTGGGCCCGGTTGCGCACGGTGCTGACCTGAGCGAGCCCCGAATCGGCTGAGTTTTTGCAGCTGCCAAAGTAATCCAGCCTAAGCCCGCAATACGCTATCCGAGTGAGCGGCCACTGTTCGAATCCCACGGGCAGTCGCGAAGTTGAACACGTTCCCACCGACCGATCCACGCTGCACCTGAATTTATGTCCATGAAACCGTTCTACTCGCTTTGTTTGCTGCTTGCCGGTATGCTGCTCTGGGGCAGCGCGGGGTCCATGGTGGCACAGTCACCAGCCCTTACGGCGCGGTCGCCCGATGGGGCGACACGTACGACCCAGCAAGCCGCCCCAAGTGGGCTTGCATCCGCCGCCATACCGAGCGATTCGATAGCTGCCGATGTATGGGCTGAGCAGCAACTCGCCAACATGACGCTGGAGGAGAAAGTAAGCCAGCTGTTCTCCGTGTGGGCGAGTGGCTACTTCCAAAATGCCGAGGAGCGAAGCTACTGGGAGCTTGTCGACCTGGTAGAAAATTTTCAGGTTGGGGGCGTCATTTTTGGACGAGGTGACCTCATGGCCCAGGCTACGCTGACGAATGACCTGCAGCAGCGCGCACCACGTCCGCTTCTCATCTCGCAGGATATGGAATGGGGGCCTGGCATGCGGCTCAGTCAGGCATCTACGTTTCCCCCAGCGATGGCGATCGGTGCGACGCGTAATCCCGAATACGCCTACTTGGCCGCCTACGCTACGGCGCGGGAGGCCCGGACGCTGGGCACGCATCAGGTGTATGCGCCGGTCGCCGACGTGAACAACAATCCGGAAAACCCAGTCATCAACACGCGCTCGTTTGGTGCGCAGCCGGACCTGGTCGCGCAGATGACCGCCGACGCCGTGCGCGGACTACAGATTGGGGGCGCCATTGCCACGGTGAAGCACTTTCCCGGGCACGGCGATACGGACACGGACTCGCATCTCGATCTGCCCGTCATTCCGTTTGATCGCGTACGGCTCGACACGCTGGAGCTCGTCCCCTTCCGCGCGGCCATTCAAGCGGGCGTCGAAAGTGTGATGACGGCGCACCTCGCCTTCCCAGCCCTGGAGCCCGACTCCACCGTGCCCGGCACGTTGTCACCGACCATCACTACTGGGCTGCTGCGCGAGGATATGGGGTACGACGGGCTTGTGGTGACCGATGCGCTCGACATGCAGGGCGTCACGAAACACTTCGGCGTCGGGGAGACCGCCGTGCGCGTCCTCGAAGCGGGCGCCGACATGCTGCTCATGTCGGAAGCCCCCTACGTGGCGCGTAAGGCCATCCTAGATGCCATCGCCTCCGGGCGGCTGACAGAGTCACGCATCGACGCGTCTGTGCGACGCGTCCTGGAAGAGAAAGAGGAGATGCGGTTGCATGAGCGCCGGCTTGTCAGTATGGAAGCGGTGCAGCAGTACGTGTCGCAGCGGCGGCACAAGGTGCTGGAGGACGCCATTGCCCGCGCGTCGATTACGCTGCTGCGCAACGAAGACGACCTGCTCCCACTCACACCGCCCGAAGGCAAGCGCGTGCTCGTGGTCACGCTGAACGACAGCGAGAGTCCGTACGTGGGGGGCACCTTCATCCGCACGCTGCGCGATGGGCCGTCGATTGGCGGCGTCGCCGTACGGCGCCTGCATGCCGGCTCGGACGATGACGACTACGCCGAGGTGCTCGAAGACGCCACGCGGTTCGACGTGGTGGTCGTCGCATCCTTCTTGCGGGTACGCTCGTGGAGCGGCCGCATCGGGCTGCCCGAGGACCAGGCCGACTTCCTGAACGCCATTGCTCAGATTGAGCCGCCCGTAGCTCTCACATCGTTTGGCAATCCCTATGCCGTAATGTCGGTCGATGAGCAGCCGACGGCATACCTGGCGGCCTACGGTACGAACCGCGCCTCCCAGCAGGCTGCAGCGCAGGCGCTCACCGGGCAGGTCGGCACGCCGGGGCGGCTCCCTGTGTCGATCCCCGACCGCTACGACTACGGCGCAGGCATCCCGCTGGAGCAGGTCTCGCCCCGTGTCGACACGCCCGAAGCCATCGGCATGGACGGCCGGCAGCTTCACCGCCTCGACTCGCTGCTGCACGCCGGCATCCTGAACGAGGCGTTCCCCGGTGCGGCTGTCGCCGTTGGGCGCGGGCAGACGATCGCGATGCTGGACGGCGTGGGCTATCACACGTACGAGGCGACGGACGAAGCCACATCGACCTCGCGCTACGACCTCGCCTCGCTCACCAAAGTCGTGGCCACCACGACAGCCATCATGAAGCTGTACGAGGCCGGCGACGTGGATCTCTCTGCCCCAGTGACGGACTACCTCCCGGAGTTTGGACAAAATGGCAAAGAAGCCCTCACCGTCCGCCAGCTGCTGTCGCACTCGTCCGGCCTCAAGCCGTATCTGGGCACCGACGAGCGCGGGCCGACGCCACAGGCCATCGTGGATACCATCATGGCGCAGCCGCTGGCCTACGAGACGGGCACCGCGTCGCGCTACAGCGGACTCAACATGATCACGCTCCTGAAGATCGTGGAAACGGCGTCCGGCCAAGACTTCGCGGCCTACTGCGACGAGCACATCTTCGAGCCGCTCGGCATGTACAGCACGGGCTTTCGGGCGGCCGGCGAGGTGGACTCAACGGTCGTACCGGCAACGGACACGACGGGCACGCTCGTCCAGGGCTTCGTGCACGACCCGATGGCGCAGGACATGGGCGGCACCTCAGGCAACGCCGGCCTCTTCTCAACGGCCGAGGACCTCGCGCGCTACGCTACGATGCTCGTGAACGACGGCCAGATCTACGGGGAGGCGTTCCTCGACAAGGAGACCATCGATCTGTTCACCCGCCGCGTGAACGACGTGCCGAATACGACGCGCGCGCTCGGCTGGGACACGAAGAGCGACGAAGGCTACTCGTCGGCCGGGTCGCTCTTCGGCCCGCAGAGTTACGGTCACACCGGCTACACCGGTACGTCGTTCTGGGTCGACCCGGAGCAGGACCTCTATGCCATCCTGCTCACGAACCGCGTGTACCCCGACGACACCGATCGCCAGATCGCGCAGTACCGGCCCCAGTTCGCCGATATCGTCTACCAGTCCATGATTGCGCCGCCGGAGCCCCTCCTGCCGGATGCGCCCCCGTGCTATCGCAGCGCGCCCCTGCCCGCCCGCCAAGCGGCCGGCTGCGCAGGCGAGTCTATCCCGGTCATGGTCGGGGATGAATAAAGTCTACTAGACCGCCGCCCCGACCGTAGTTGCAGGCTCACACCAGACAACGAACAGGCCATGGATGACGAAACCACGGTCACCCTAATGGTGGACCTGCACCGGGAGGGGGCGCGCCAAGGGCCGGGGAGCAACGAGGAGACCCGGCGCGCCCTTGACCTGACGCGGCTGGATAAAGAGGCCGAGCTTCAGGTCGCCGACATTGGCTGCGGAACCGGTGCTTCACACCCTGGTACGGGCGAGCGAGTGTCCAAACGCCCAGGTCAGGGCCGTTGATCTGTTCCCCGAGTTTCTCGACGTCCTCACTGAGCGGGCGCGTGCCATGGGGTGTCTGGGGCAAATCGAAACGGTCGAAGCGTCGATGGAGGCGTTGTCGTTTGCAGCCGAATCCTTGGATCTCATCTGGTCCGAGGGGGGCCATCTACAACATGGGGTTCAGGGCCGGCCTTGAGGCCTGGAAACCGTTTCTGCGACCCGGCGGCGTGCTGGCCGTCTCTGAGAGTACGTGGCTGCGCCCCGACCCACCCAAGGAAATCCGTGCATACCGGAACGCCGAGCACCCTGAGATCGCGACCCTGGAGCGTGCCGGTTACGATCTGCTGGGGGATTTCGTCCTACCACCGACCAGTTGGATCGATACCTACTACGGGCCCACTGAAAAGCGAATACCCGTGTTCCTCGACCGCCACGCCGACCAGCCCGAGGCCGCAGAAATCGCGAAGATGGAGCGCCAGGAAGCCCACCTGTACGAGCGCTACCACGAGTGGTTTAGCTACGGATTCTACGTAGCGCGAACACGACACGTCTCGTGCTAACGGGCAGTTCGGATCGGCCCGTTAGCAACGTCAGGCAGTGTTCTCCTCAGGCGCGGGGGATGCGGGCGCATCGGCCGCGCCGTCGGTCGTGCCGCCGTTGACGAGTTGGATGGGAAGCGGATCGGTGACGCTACCGGTGTACAGCGAGCGGTGCGGGAACGGAATCTCGATGCCGTGCTCGTCGAAGGCTGCTTTGATCTCGGCCGGAATCTGGTTACGCAACTCGATGAAGTGTTCTGTCTTCGTCCACACGGAGAACTGGTGGTCGATGGACGACTCGCCGAAGCCGCGGAAGAGGATGAGCGGTTGCGGTTCTTCGAGGCACAGCGGGTTCGCGTCGGCCACCGCCATCAGGACCTCGCGCACCCGCGGGATGTCTTCCTTATACGCTACGCTCACCTGCAGGTCCACGCGGCGGATGGGGTAGCGGTTCAGATTCGTGATCTCCGACTTGATCATCGTCTCGTTGGGCAACCGCACGAACAAGTTGTCAAACGTACGCAGCTTCACGGAGAGCAAGTCGATGGAGACGACCTCCCCCGTTGTTGTGCCGATGCGGATGATGTCGCCCACGGCGAAGGGACGCTCGCCCAACAAAAAGAGGCCGCTGATCACGTTCGACGCCGACGTCTGGGAGGCGAAGCCCAACGCCACGGTCAGGATGCCGGCGGCGCCCAGCAGGATGCCGAGGTCGAAGCCCAGCTCTACGAGCGCCGATGCGGTAAAGAGGCCCACGACGGTGTAAAACGTGATCCGCTGCACCAGCATCGCCTGGTGGAGATCGGTCTGCCGGTCGAGCAGCGTCGCGAGGCCGCGCCCGGCGAAGCGTCCAATCACCACGCCGAGGCCGAGCTTAATGGCAGCACGCAGGATCGCCGTGGCCTGCGGGCCGGTGGCAAAGTCGACAATGAGGGTCCACCACTGTTCAATCATAGCCACGGGACGTGTGAGCGGGAGAACGGTGAGCGGTCTGCTACGAACTGAAAAGCGCGCCGATGGCTTTAAACGTACTCATCACGAGGTTCTTCTTCAGCGGCTCGCGCGGTTCCGCGGCGCACGTCGCGTTGGCTGCATCCGGTGGGGCCCCGGGCTTAATCCGGACCCGTGCACCTTCGACGTCCTCCTCGCGATGCAGTGTCACGGCTTGCGTCCATAGCACATGATTATCCGTCTCGTAAAGCGCGAGGTGCTGCATGGGAATCTGGGCGCGCTCCACCAAGAGCTGATCGGAGGCGGCGTTCTGAACCACCAGCGGCGTCACGGCGCGGTGCGGGCGCATCGGCAAGTCGGCCAGTCGGAAGCGGCCCGTGGTGCGCGCCGCGTAGCAGAGCTCGCCCTCCCGCGTCGACGGCCCGAACCACGTGTCGGACGGACGGAACGAGGGAACCTCGTGCGTGGCCGAGGCGCCCAGCCTCATCTGAATCCACAGCGGTGTGCTGATGTACAGCGTCACCTCAGCGCCCGGGGGAATGTAGATCGCATTCTCCGGCCGAGCCACCACAGGCCGATTTGCGAGGGCTGGTTTCAGGGTAACGGTGGCTTCGTCGTCCTGCGCGCTGAAGCGGACGATCTGGTCGGTTGGGATATCGGGGTCGGCGACAGGCGGCCACTCGGACTCGGGGACGGGTGCGCGCACCATGCTCCCGTCCATCAGCGAGTCGGCAGCCTGCTGGTGGATGAGGCGCCATTCGTGGTCAGTATGGAAGATCCACAGTGTGCTGGGCCCAATCTGCCACTGGCCGCCGTGGCCTAGGCCCAGCGTGTACGTCGTCCACCATGGTTGGACGGGCTCGGGGAGAACCACCATCAGGGTACAGCATGCGTGAAAACAAGGGCGCGACGTATGAATGGCTGGAGCGGGAGACTGTTCGGATGTAATCCTTTTGCGAAGAGGCCTGTAGGCAGTGGAAAAAGGAACCGCGTATGGGCATCATAGGCACGCTCATCTCTGCCTCACCCATCCCGTGGTTTGTCATGGAATACCGCCATCTCGGCCGTTCTGGCCTTAAAGTCTCTGCGTTGTCTTTCGGTGCCTGGGTTACGTTCGGCGATCAGGTCGACGAGTCCGTCGCACGCGATTGCATGAAGGTCGCTTACGACGCCGGCGTCAACTTTTTCGACAACGCCGAGGCGTATGCCGGCGGCCAGGCCGAAACGATGATGGGCAACATCATCCGCAGCGAAGGCTGGACACGCTCGGACCTCGTGATCTCGACCAAGATCTTCTGGGGGGGCGACGGGCCGAACGATGTCGGCCTTTCGCGCAAGCACGTCATCGAAGGCACCGAGGCGGCACTGGACCGGCTGCAGATGGACTACGTCGATCTTGTTTTCTGCCATCGCCCCGACCCCGAGACACCCATCGAGGAGACGGTGCGGGCGATGAATTATGTGATCGACCAGGGGATGGCGTTTTACTGGGGCACGAGCGAGTGGACGGCCGAGCAGATCCGGCAAGCGTTCGAGATTGCCCGGCGCGAGCGCCTCATCCCGCCCACCATGGAGCAGCCGCAGTACAACATGTTTCACCGCGAGAAGGTGGAGCGCCAGTTCAAGCCGCTCTATCGCGATTTCCAGCTCGGCCTCACGACGTGGAGCCCGCTGGCCAGTGGGATCCTCACCGGCAAGTACAACGACGGCATCCCCAGCGGCAGCCGGCTCGACCTGGAAGGGTACGAGTGGCTTCGCAAGCAGCTCGAAGGAGAGGAAGGCGAAGCCAAGCTCGATAAAGTGCGCCAGCTTACAGCCCTTGCCGAAGACGAGCTCGACTGCACCATGGCGCAGCTTGCCCTCGCGTGGTGCGTCTCCAACACGGACGTGAGCACCGTCATCACGGGTGCTTCACGGCCCGAGCAGGTTGAACAAAACATGGAGGCGTTGGAGGTGGCCCACGCGCTCACGCCCGACCTCATGGAGCGCATCGAAGCCATTCTCAACACCCAGCCCGATCCCATCCCGAACTGGCGGCATATGTGATTGCGACGTATGGATGTGTGAATGGGTGGACGTATGAAGGGGCTCACGTACACACGTTCACACTTCCGCACGTCCACACCGGCCGTTACTGCATCGGCATGCCGTCCATCATCTCGCCGCTGTCGTAGTTCCCGCGGTCGCGGCGGCGCTGCTGGTCCTGCTGGCCGAAGTTGTAGCGCAGGCTAATCTGCAGCGCCTGCGCGTCGAAGTCGCGCGTAAACGACTGATAGTACTGGGCCGACTCGCGCCACAGCGCAAAGCCCATCGTGTTGAAGAGGTCGCTGGCCCGCACGCTGAGACGGGCGCGCCCGTCCAGCAAGTCGCGCTGTAGAGCGAGGTCCGTCTTCGTGAACGCGTCGATGCGGCCACCGGGCACGTTCATCGGCGAGCGGTAGAACTGCGACAGTTGCAGCTTTACGCCCGAGGGAAGTGATGCGGTAGCCGAGAGGCGCGTGGAGTAGCCCAGCGCGCTGCTCGACAGCTCGCTGCCGACGTTGCTGCCGTCCGTGTCGCGCTGGTACAGGTTGAAGCTCCCGGTTGTCCGCAGCCAGCCGTCCAGGCTCAGCGTGCCAATGACTTCTGCCCCGTAGGAATTCTCTGTGGCGAAGTTCTCGAAGGTCGTCAGCGTCACGCCATCGCGCGTGAGGCGCTGGCTCCAGCTGATGGCGTCGACGGTGCGGCGATGGTACGGGGTGAGCGTCAGCGTGTACGCGTTCGCGATCTGCGAGTAGCTGGCCTCGAGGGCATGCGTGTACTGCGGGTCGAGGTATGGGTTGCCGACGCGGCGCGAGGTTGGGTCGTCGTAATCGCCGAAGGGGTTGAGCTGCCACGTATTCGGGCGGCGGACGCGCTTGCTGTAGCTGAGCCGCAGCGTCCGGCCGTCGACGGGGCTGTAGGTTAGAAACGCGCTCGGATAAAAGCTCAAGTAGTCGTTGTCGAACGACTCATCCGTCGTACGAAGATCGAAGGCTGTGAACACCTGCTCCACCCGCACGCCCACTTGCGCGCCAAACGGGCCGAGGTCGCCTCCGAGGATGCCGTACGCGGCGTGCACCTGCTCCTCGTACGCGAACGTGTTGTTGAGATTGATATCCGGCTGGAACGCGTTGAACGTGAGGTCGAGCGACTCCGAGTAGAACGTGTTGTCCAGCCACTCGACTGAGCTGCGCGCGCCAGCCTCCATCCGGAGAGACGCCCCAAGCGGGCGCCTGTAATCGATCTGCGCATCCAGTTCACGGCCGGCCTCGGTCTGCTCTACGATCTGCTGGTCCAGGATGGCATCAGCAGTGGATCCGTCAGCCATCAGCAGGTTCTCCGTGTAGTCGTCCTGCTCGCTCTCGTCGTCCTGCTCGAAGCTTACTTCGGCAGTCAGTTCATGGGCGCGCGGCTCGATGGTGCGCGTGAAGCTGAGCCGGTAGTCCATGTTGACATCGTCACCCGCGCCGAGGGTGCGGCGGGTGTAGCGGCGCGTGAGCGTCTCTGCGGCGTCGAGTTCCGAGTACGTGTTAAGCGCATCCGCGTCGCCGCGGCGCAGGCTAACGAGGCCTGTGAAGGAGAGCGTATTGAGTGCGCCGAGCCGGTAGTCGATTGTCGTGTTCAGCGTGTTCGAGAGGCGGTTGCGGGTGCCGTCGGTGTCCTGCTCCAGGAACGTGAGCGGATTTAGGTACCGGTTCTCGCGGAACTGCGAGCCAGCGTTTTGGCGCTCGCCCATCCGAAAGCCGTAATTCACGAACACGTTCCACGGGCCGCGTCCGAAGTGTACGTTGGCTGACGCACCATAGCGCTCGTTCGTGTCGGCATTGATGCTGACCCCGCCGCCGAGCGTCTGCGTTTTCTTCTCAGCCAGCACGATGTTGATAATGCCCGACATACCTTCCGGCTCGTAGCGAGCCGATGGGTTCGGGATCACCTCAACGCGCTGGATCGATTCCGCGGCGAGGCCGCTCAGGAAGCCTGTGAGCGCCTCTCCGGTCATCGGGGCCGGCCGGCCGTTCAAGTAAATGGCTACGTTCTCGCTCCCGCGCAGGCTGATGGTGTCATCTATGTCGACCTCAATCGACGGAACGTTGGAGAGCACATCCAGGCCCGATCCGCCCGCCGTCATGGGCTGGTTCTCGACGTTGTATGACGTCCTGTCGATCCCGACTTCAACGAACGATCGCTCGGCAGTGACTTCCACGCCGTCGAGCAGTTCGGTGTCTTCTACCAGGGCGATCGTGCCCAGGTCAGCCACGCGACGGCGCGGCGTGATGCGCAGGTCGCTGAATGTCTGCGCCCGGTAGCCGACAAAGCTGATGCGCAGGTAGTACCGGCCGGGCCGAAGGCGGTCGATCGAGAACGTACCGTCCTCGCCTGTAATAGCGCCGGTGACGAGGCTAGAGTCGGCCGCGCTCCACAAGGCCGCTGTGGCCGAGACGATAGGGGCATCGGTGGCGGCTTCCACCACAGTGCCGCTCACCGAGCCGCCAATGGAGCGGGTGCCGGTGCGGTCCCCGTCTGGTGTCTGAGCAAGGGCCACCGCGGTGGTGCTCAACGCAAGGAGCATAACGAGAGCAGACTGGAGGGCAGGGCGAGAGCAGAACATGGTGCGCTGTGGTATGCAGGTGATAGGACGCCTTGGGCATTTCGGAGGCGTTATAGCACCCCACTGAGGCGGGGATTCCGTGCCGTACATGAAATGCACCGGCTCGTTACGAACTGCACGGTCCCATGATGAAGCGTCTGCACCTTCCGGGTATGTTGTCGTTTATTAGTATGTCTTCCTAACAGGACGAACGTCTGGAGAGGCAATCCGTCTAAGCGACCCATGAAAAACGACAAAGACTCTGTTGAGCTGTTGGGGCATGCCATGACCAAAGACCGGAAGCGCTGGCTCGAAGCCGGTCTCATTGTGGCCTTCTGGACGATGATGGCCGTCCTGATGGTGAGTAGCCGCCTGCTCGACACGCGGCGGCCCGATCCGGAGCCGGGCTTACTCCACTTCATCTTTTTTCGGTCGTACCTGTGGGCGCTGCTCACGCCGCTCATCTTCTGGGTGAGCCAAAAGTTTAACATCGAGCGGCCCGACTGGCCGATACGCGTGGCGGGACATATTACCATTGCATTGCTCGTCGGGGCCGTTGTTGATCTCATTGGCGACGCGTTCGTCTTCTACTACGTGCAGCCCTCGTGGCTGGAGGGCGAGACGTTTAACCTGCTGGAAGACTTTATCGAGCTCGACTTCCTGTACGAGTTCGCGGTTTACCTGGCGGTGCTTACGGCGGGCTTCGCGCGCGACTACTTCCTGCGCTATCAAGAGCGGCAGAAGGAGGCGACACGGCTGCGCGCCCACACGGCCGAGCTGGAAGCCAAGTTGGCCGAGGCACGCCTGCAGGCCCTGCGCATGCAGCTCAACCCCCACTTCCTGTTCAATACCCTGCATGCCATCTCTACGCTCGTCGAGCGCGACCCGGCCGGCGTGCGCCGCATGATCGCGCGGCTCAGTGAATTGTTGCGCTACACGTTGGAGGAGACAGACGCGCAGGAAATCCCGCTCGACGACGAGCTAGAGTTCCTCGACGATTACCTCGCCATCCAACAGATCCGCTTTCAGGGGCGGTTGGACGTGAACCTAGACGTGGCCCCGGAGACGCGCCAGGCGCTTGTGCCCAACCTCATCTTGCAGCCGCTCGTCGAGAACGCGATCAAGCACGGCGCCAGCCAGATCCAAGGTGTCGGGCGCATTACGATCCGCGCGCGCCGTAGCGGCGACCGCTTACAGGTGAGCGTCCACGACAACGGGCCCGGCCTCCGTGCCCCGGCGGGCGATGGCGCGCCCCACGGGGTGGGCCTGCGCAACACGCAAGAACGGCTCGAAAGCCTGTACGGCCGCGATCACGACCTGACGCTCTCGCCGTCCGAGAGCGGCGGGATCGCGGCCCAGGTCACGTTGCCGTTCCATACCAACGCGGATCTCCACACCGCCGAGATGCCGGTCCAAGCTCCATCGTCGCTGGCCTAACGAGGTACGCACTCGCGTAGCACACTCTGTTGAACTGATGGTCCTGCCTCTATGGATGACGATCGCACCCTGCGGGTCCTTATTGTCGATGACGAACTGCTCGCGCGGCAGCGGCTCGAAGATCTGCTCACCACCCATGACAACGTTCACATCGTCGGCTTGGTGGATGATGGCGAACAGGCCATCGAGGCCATCCGCCAGCAAGACATCGATCTTGTCTTCCTCGACGTGCAGATGCCGGGATACAGCGGCGTGGACGTGGTGGAGGAGATCGGCCCCAAAAACATGCCTGCAGTCATCTTCGTGACGGCCTATGACCAGTACGCCCTCAAGGCGTTCGACGTCGCCGCCCTCGATTACCTGTTGAAGCCGTTCGACGATGAGCGGTTCGAGCAGGCCCTCAACCGGGCCCGCGAAGCCATTACCCTGCGCAAGGTCGACACGCTGCGCGACCGGCTTGCTCACCTGCTGGATGATGTGGGGAGTAGCGAGGCGCCCTCGCCAGAGCCATCCGCAGGTGCGAGCAATGGGAGCCCGTACCTGGAGCGCATCGCGGTGGAGTCGCGCGGGCAGGTGCGTGTGGTTCCCGTCAAGTCGATTGATTATGTGACCGCTAGCGGTCCGTACGCCGAGCTGCACGTAGGCGATACGACGCATGTCATCCGTGAGCGCATGCAAACGCTGGAAGATCGGCTCGACCCTTCCGCATTCATGCGCATCCATCGCAGCACCATCGTCCGCCTCGACGAAATTGATGCACTGCTTCATAATCCGGGAGGTGACTACGCGGTGCGCCTTAAGAGCGGAGAGCGACTCAGTGTGAGCCGCAGCCGACGTGATGAGCTGGAAGATCGACTCGGCCTCAACGAACTGGACTAAGCCCGGCGGCCAGCCGTTGTTCGGGGCGGGGTGAAGGCTGTGGTGTAGGAAAAACCTGACGCAGCGGCGCGCGAGTTGCTGACACGCACAATCGGGTTTGGCGCGCAAAGGGCGGAGCGGGTGGCTCGTACCTTAATTTTCCGAATGTCGGGTGGCCACCCGGGTGTGGGACGCAACCGTGCTGCTCGCTCGTCTCGTTACGGCCCCCGTATTCGTCCGACACGGTTATTTGCGGACCAATAAAGAGGAGGACGACATGAAATGCCGGTTTAAAGGAGAGTTTTCGGAAGGGGTCAGGGAGCGCATCGAGAAGGCGGTGCAGCGATACGAAACTGTGCACACGGGGGGAGATGCCGAGGTAGACAAGCCAATATGGGCGTTCGTTCACTTCAACACGCCCTATCAGGGATCCTCGTACTGGGGCGTTCGCATTGAGAACGGCTACATGGTGAAGGCCCAAACGTCCCCCGGCCTAGCAGCGGCTGTGGATGCGGCACGGGAGGAGCGCCTCCGGCAGCGGAGTCAAGCTGTGCGGCAGGCAAGCCGGTCTGCGACCCGCACACCGCGGGAGGGAACTCCTGCGCGCCTGGAGAGAGACCGCACTTCCACTTGAACTAGTTGGCTTGGGTGGCTGCTTCCAGGAGGGGATTCCAGGAGGGGATTCCGTGCAAAGATTGTTTAGGGCGTCATTCAAACGTGCGCAGGCGGCGGACGAGAGCCACCACCAAATCTTCTAGCTCCGCCTCAGCCGGTGCTGCGAGCCACATGACGAGCACCGTACCATGGAGTTCAACTTCCATCCGGGCGGTGCCGGTGTGGCGCTCGGCGTGAGCGGAATACACGGATTGCAGGACGTTGCCAGCGTGTTCGGCCTCGGCATACGTTGCGTAATCAAACGAGAGGCCTTGCCACACGTCGTTTTCTTTGGCCGGCGGAGCATGCGTGAGGGCCCCTGTCGGGAGATGGAGTCGTACCGTGCCTCGCCCTCGGGTCGACCGATTTAGCGCATTGAGGATGTCGATAGCCTGGTCTAGGCCGGATTCACGAGAGAGCGCGTTAGGCATCGGGCACAGAGCAACTGATTGGGGCCGAGAACAACGTGGTAAGCTACATCACAAAAACCCGTCCCAACTGTAAAACGGGTGCTCAGCGCCCCAAACGGCGGGTTGGTGGCGCCGCTATAAAGGCAAAAGGTCCCTCCTATACGTTTTTACTCACTGGAAGCTCGTGGACCTGTACACGGCGCGCGCTCGCTATCTGGCGCTCGCCATCTGTACGTAGCGAGCGACATTTGATGATGGTGTAGCGTCGGTGCGGCGGGCTAGGCGACCATCATCATGGAGACAAAGTCGTGCACGCGCTGGCGTCGTGTCTCGACCAGTTCGATGATGCGCGATATGGGTGACTCGATGTGATCAGCCAGAAAGGTCATCCCGGAGGCCTGGCGCAGCTCATCGGGAGCGTCGGGCGTACTCAGTGCCACAGCTGCTGTGCCAACGAGCGCTGCTACACGCTGGTGGGCTACATCGCTGGGCTCCGTTGGCGCGGCATAGTGCCGCACCGCATGAACTAGGACAGGAGGCATTGACCAGGCATCCAGCACACTGGCCCCTAGTTCAGTATGGTCGACCCCAAAGATCTGGGCCTCCGCTTCTGGGCTCGGCAGCCGGGTACTGTCATCGGCGTGCTGAAGCGCTGTATAGTCGTCCGGGGCATTGTAGAGAAGCACCAGCCGCCCGAGATTATATAACAGACCGGCGGAGTACGCAGGCCCTCCGCTTGAGAGGCCAAGTCCATCAGCCAGCTCACGGGCAAACTGGCCCGTTCCGATGCTATCCCGCATAATGTGACGGAAGACGCGCACCTGGTCAGCATCGGAAAAGATCTCTTCCAACTGCAGGAAGCCAGCAGTAAGCACAACGTTTGCCACGTCTAGAAAGCCGAGCAGCATCACGGCCTTTCGCACGTTGGTGATACGGCGACGCATGCCAAAATAAGCCGAGTTGATGCGCTGTAGCACGGTCGCGGCGATGACGGGGTCGTTGTTGACCAAGCTGGCGAGCCGCTGGGTGTCAGGAGCTTCATCCTCTTTAGCGACAAGGTGCGAGACCGCGGCCGCTGTGCGCGGTAGCGGAGGGAACTCGACGTTGGTCTCCAGCACGTCGTCGATCCAGATAGAAGCCTGGTCGGAATCTACGGGGAAGGACGAGGAGCGTGGTGCGTCAGTCATTGGAGCAGGCAACCTGTTGGACGAGCAGAGGGCTCCGGTCCGTACTCGATGGGATCCCGAGAACGATGTGGCGCCTTCATTCCCCACAAGGGAAGGCACCGCGTGTTATCGGTCGCTGCGCACCGAGCATTAAATCACTTCACGTCGTATCGTTTACGTATGGCTATTCCTGAGCATCGACCGACTTGCGCTGCTCGGTAGGCTGGAGACCTCAGCCCCAGAGCGTTGCAGGGCGTCGAGCTGGATGACACCCTCCACTAGGCGGCTTGGGCGAAGCGGGTGCCCAGCCGCGGGCGCAGTAGCGCCTCCAGGCGCTGGCGGGCCCGGTGCAACCGGACGCGCACAATGGCTCCCTCGACGAGGTCGCCGACGGCTCGCCCGCCCCTCCGACTGATGAGGGCCGGTACTTTGCCGCCACCGACGGCTTCCGAGCCCGCCGCCCTGTCCAGCGACCTCATCGAGAGCGAGCTGTTTGGCCACGAAC
>CAYFQN010000056.1:2510-15942 GCA_964345285.1 uncultured Rhodothermales bacterium | reverse complement strand
GCAAAGGCGTGGCACGGGTGGAGCGCGGCCGATGCCCTACCGGACATCTGGCCGGCGCACCACTTACTGCACCCCGACGGCACCCCCCTCGCCCCCGACGAGGTCCCACTTCGGCAAGCGCTCCGTGGCGCGATGGTCCGCTCGTTTGAGATGGCTATCGCCCCGGAGGATGGCTCCGAACGCATCGTGGAATGCAATGGCCACCCGCTCTATGCGGACGACGGTGCGCTGCGAGGCGCTGTCGCCGTGATGCATGATGTAACAGAGCGACACGCGCTGGAGGATCGGCTTCATCACCAAGTGCATCACGATACGCTCACAGGCCTCCCCAATCGCGCGCTTTTCCTCCGGCGCTGCGAGCAAGCCATCGACCGCTACCGCGCTGCCGAGATGCCCTATGCGGTCCTCTTTCTTGACCTCGACCGGTTCAAGAGCGTGAACGACAGCTTGGGGCATCACATCGGCGATACCCTGCTACAAACCGTCGCCCAGCGTCTCCGGCACACCCTGCGCGATGGCGACTTCGTGGCACGGCTCGGCGGCGACGAGTTTGCCATCCTTCTTCATCCCGTGTCTGACACGGAGAACGCAGAGCGCGTCGCTGAGCGCCTCGATGAAACCCTCAGTGCCCCCTTTGAGCTGCAGGGCAATGTAGTACACATGACGGCAAGCATTGGCATTGTAGAGGGACACGCGCGCCATCATTTACCGGAAGATGTACTGCGCGAAGCGGACATGGCGATGTACCGGGCCAAACTCCGCGCTGACGGGCCGCTCTCTTTTGACCCCAGCTTGGGCAAGGAGATACGCACTCACTTTTTTCTGGAGGCCGATCTATATCGCGCCTTGCGATACGACGAACTGCGCACCGCCTACCAGCCAATCGTTCGTTTGTCCGACGGCGCACTGGTCGGTTTCGAAGCACTCGTGCGCTGGCAGCACCCCGATCGCGGTCTGTTGATGCCGGGTGCGTTCATCAGCGTAGCAGAGGCATCCGGCCTTATCACTGACATCGACCGATGGATGATCAAAACCGCTTGTGAGCATGCCCATCAGTGGGTAGGGCGGTTCGGAAGCGGTGCGGTGCCCGTCGTGCACGTTAACTGTGCCCAGCGCACGTTCCTCGACGGCTCGCTGGGCGGCTATGTGACTGAGACGCTTGATGCGCTAGCGCTTCCCCCTGCACAGCTCGCACTCGAAATCACAGAGCGCGAACTCGTCGAAGACATGGACCGGCTGGTCGAGGCAATGCGTCAGGTCAAGCAGGAGAACCTCCGCCTCTGCATCGACGACTTCGGGGTGAAATACTCGTCGTTGGGTCTTCTCCAACGGCTCCCCGTCGATACAATCAAGGTCGATCGCAGCTTCGTCCAGCACATCGACGGGTCGGGCACGAACCAAGACATCGTGCAAATCATGGCCGACTTGGCTGACCGTATGGGGTTGTCAATCGTCGCAGAGGGCATTGAAACCCCCAAACAGCTCGCTGTGCTGCGCGACTTGGGATACCCGCTGGGCCAGGGTCACCTCATAGCCCGCCCGCTCAACCTAGCGGATGCGACGGCCTGCGTGGCCGGCGAGCAGCCGTGGATGCCGCACTGGACCGATGCCGCACCTCGCACCCAGCGCTGCTCGCCCTCAGATGACTTAGCTGCTGGCTCGTGACCATGATCGCGTTTATCCTCTCATATCCCCACCCTGTCCCAGACGCCGCGTCACCAGACGCGGTGGCCGGGTACGAGGCGCTCGGTACACAGGTTGTGCTGTTGGTATTGAGCGGCCTCGCGATCCTCCTGTTGCTCCTCATCGGCTGGGCGGTGTTCCTTCGACTACGGCGCCGGCGCTTGGAGAATCGCCGTTCCGCTCTCACGCGCCGATGGTCTCCCGTGCTGGATGACGTTCTCGCCCGTCGCCGGTTTTTTACGGCCTTGGATGAGACCGTGAGCTTGAGCCATACGGACGCCTTCCTCGCGTTCCTGCACCGCCGTGCCATGGAGGCCTCCCCAGCGCAGCTCGCCTGGATCCGCATCGTGGCCCGCCCCTACCTGGCGTTCTCCAACCCGCCGTCCGCAACACAAACGGCAGAGCAACGCGCATACCGCATTCACCAGCTGAGTTGGTTGGGCAGTGACGACGCCGAGCCGGTGCTGCGCCTCGCCCTCGAGGACCCGTCATCCTTTGTAGCCATGGTGGCGCTGCGGGCACTAATCCGCCGGCATACCGCACGGAGTGCATCGCTGAGCACCTCCGAGAAGGAGGAATTTGCCCACTTCGTAGTGACCCACCTTTCTCGCTTTGGCGACTGGCGCCAGCGATCGCTGGCCGTGCTACTGGCTCAGGTTAGTGCCATTGCACCTCCCCTGCGGCAACTCCTCACCGATCGCCGCGCAGCCACGTGGGTACGCGCACTGGCCGCATCTACACTCAAGCAAATGGGCGACCCTAAGGCTGCTGAGCCCGCCGTTCGCATCCTGCGGCGCGACCATACGCTGCCATTGCAAACGGCTGCGCTGCGCCTTCTCGAGGCTGTGGGCAGCCGCCGTCATGTGCCGCTGCTCCAGGCGCTGTGTACGGCTGACAATGAGGTCATCCGTATCCGCGCGCTCAGCGCTCTCGCCCACGTGGGCGATGCGAGCAATGTGCCGCTTTTCGAAGAGGCCCTCGGCGACCCCAGCCGATGGGTCGCTCGGCAGGCGGCCTTCGGCCTGATGCGCCTCGGTCATCCGCGTGCGCTTCGCGCGCTGGCAGACTCCGACCATCCGCGGGCTGTGCTCGCCTATCAAGTCCTTACTCGCCATCGTCTTGCCGCGTAATGTCTACACCGCTCTGGATCGGTCTCCTGCTGTTTCACGCTATCGTGTTCGGTTACTTCACCGTGCTGAACACGTACTACTTTGTCATGAGCCTCGTCGCGTTCGGCCAGCTGCGGCGCTACAACCAACGCGTCACGGTATCCGACTTGGGGGCGCTGGGCGGTATCCCCCCAGCCACCCTCATTGTGCCCGCCTACAACGAGGCGAAGACGTGCCAAGAGGCGATTCGGTCCCTCCTTCAGCTTGAGTACCCCGAGTATGAAGTGCTGGTTGTGAACGACGGATCGACAGACGACACCTTCGAGGTGCTTGATGCGGCGTATGAACTGCACGCCGCCTCACGGTTTCCGACGGCTGAGATTGAGACGGCCGCTACGCACAGCATTCATCAGAGCGCAACACATCCCAACCTGTGGGTCATCAACAAGGAAAACGGCGGCCGGTCTGACGCTATCAATGCCGGCATCAACTACTGCCGGACACCGCTGTTCTGTGCCGTGGATGCCGATGGCCTGCTGGAGGAAAGTGCCCTCTTGCGCGTGGTACGCCCTTTTCTGGAGGACGAGAAGACGGTTGCCTCGGGCGGCATTATCCGCATCGTAAACGGCTGTACCGTGCGCAACGGGCGCGTCGACGACGTGCGCCTGCCGGGCGGTTGGCTCGGGCGCTTTCAGGTGGTGGAGTACCTCCGCTCGTTTTTGGCCGGGCGCGTCGGCTGGGATGCACTCCGCATCATGTTTCTCGTTTCGGGCGCGTTCGGCATGTTTCGCCGCGACGTAGTGGTCCGGCTGGGCGGACTTGACCCCACTAGTATCGGCGAGGACCTGGAGCTTACCGTGCGGCTGCATCGGTACTGCCGCGAGCAGGAGCGCCCCTACCGCGTGGCATTCGTGCCCGACCCCGTGGCCTGGACCGAGGCTCCGAGCACGCTCCGCAGTCTGAGCAAGCAACGCGACCGGTGGCAACGCGGCCTCATGGATACCATGATGTTACACCGTGATATGCTATTCAATCCTCGCTACGGCCGCATTGGCATGATAGCGTATCCCTACTTCTTTTTTCTAGAAATGCTAGGCCCTCTCGTTGAACTGACTGGTTACCTCGTCTTCGCGCTACTGCTCGCCTTGGGGATGGTTGAGCTTTCCGTGGCGATCGCCTTCCTACTCGTATCCGTGGTTGTCGGCACCATTCTATCGGTGCTCTCGGTGGGCCTGGAAGAAATTAGCTTCCGTCGATATGACCGGTTTTCGGATTTCCTCCGCCTGCTCAGCCTCGCCCTGATCGAGAACATTGGCTACCGCCAGCTCCAGACCTACTTCCGCTGCCGCGGCATGTGGTCGTACCTGACCGGCAAGACCGGATGGGGTAGCATGGAGCGCCAAGGATTCAGCAACTCAGCCTCCTGACCTCCAATCACCACGCACATGGCATGAGCCTTTTACCGCTTTCCCGACCATGGCTTGCTTTTCTGCTGTGCACGCTGGCAGGCCCCGTCCTTGTCCCCTTGCACCCGCTCCATGCACAGTCCGCCGAGTCCACGCCAGCTGGTGGGTGGGAGGCTGCTGCCTTTTACACATGGCAGCACCTCTCCGCCCAGCGTGCCCCCTGGCAGGTCGCGAGGATACTCGTGCAGCGGAAGCACACGCAAGGCGCTGTCATCCTGCAAGGCACCCAGGTACGCCGATTCGGGTCAGAGGACGCTGCCGTGTCACTCGATGTGTGGCATGACCTGTGGGCTCAGGCGTACCTTCACGCAACGGTCGACTACGCACCCGCACCGACACTGCTCCCCGCTCAGGCGGCCTCGGCAGAGCTGTACCAAACCATCCCAGGCGGATGGGAAGTAGCGGGTAGCTACGCGCAGCGGCGATACCCCGCGTCCGTCGTCCACCTGGTGGGGGCGGGGATAGCCAAGTACGCGGGCGCATGGTATGTACGTGCTAAGACGACGGTCACGCGCCTCTACGGCCGGCTTGGCGTCGTACAGAGCCTGCGCGCGCGGCGATACCTCAACCCGCCTCGAGAATACGTAGGCCTTCGGATCGGCAGCGGTCGCGTCGCAGAGATCGTCGACGAAGGGCCTATCATCGAGACGGTACGCACCGTCTTCGTGACCGCCCAGTTTCAGAAGTACGTCTCGCCCCATCTCGGTCTCATGGTGGCAGGCAGCTACAGCAACGACGCTTTCTTCACCCGTCGCGGCATCACACTCGGTGTGCTGACGCGGTGGTGATGGAAGCGGACGGCGGATGGCCGAGAGCGGAGCAGAGTCGACCCTGGCTCGTTGTAACACGCGATGCCTCTTATGCCCTTTTGACCTCCGTCTCCTTGCCCATGATGACCTCGTCGGCTTCGCGCTGCCTGACTCGCGGTACAGCTTTCATTTTACTGGGGCTCGCGCTCATCGCGAGCCCGGCGCGCGCCCAGTCCTCTACGCCGGGCGGCGACCTGGACCTAGGCTCGATCGACTTTCCGACGTCGGCCTCGGGCGAGGCGCAGACGGAGTTTCTGACGGGTGTCCTCGCTCTGCACAGCTTCTGGTATCCCGAGGCGCGCGACCATTTCCAGCGCGCTCAGGAGCTCAACCCGCAGTTTGCCATGGCGTACTGGGGCGAGGCGATGACCCACGACCACCCGCTGTGGGATCAGCACGACAACGCGGCCGGCCGTGCTATCCTCGATGAGATGGACGCGGTGCGCGCCCAACGCGGCCTCACGTGGTCGGGCCGCGAGCAGGAATACGTCGACGCCATCCGCACGCTGTATACGGGCGAGGGTGGCATTGAGGCGCGGCGCACTGCATACGCCGAGGCGATGCAGCAACTCGCTGCCCAGCACCCGAACGATGACGAAGCCGCTGCCTTCAGCGCGCTCGCCCAGATGAGTGTAGACGGCTTTGACCTCGACGAGGCCGGCGATGTCGTTCCGGTTGCGGCCCAGTTGGAAGAGCTGTATCGGCGCCACGACCGCCACCCCGGCGTGCTGCACTACCTCATCCACGTGTATGACTCGGACACCTTCGCCCCACTCGGCCTCCGTCCGGCCCGCACATACGCCGAGGTGGCCCCGGCCTCGTCGCACGCGCTGCACATGCCGAGCCATATCTTCCGGCAACTCGGGCAATGGGAGCGCGTCGTCGCCTCCAACCAAGACGCGTACCAGGCCTCGGTCAGCTGGCAACAGCGCACAAACCGGCCCCTGCACATGCGCGACTATCACTCGTACGGCTGGCTGATGGATGCGTACCTCGCCCTCGACCGCCTCGACGACGCCTGCGGCTTGATGCAGGAGTTGGCATCGATTATCGCTACAGCGGAAGAGCGCGGTGAGGACCTGGGCCGGATGCCGTCGCTACGCACGCACTTTTCTGAGCAGTACACCGAAGCTACCGACGGCACCTCGGCCGCTGGATCGTGCGACGTGGCGGTGCAGTAGTGAACACGGGGCCGCGACACTCAGAGGAAAATCTGAAGCGAGAGGAGATGCATGCCGTCGCGCACGTACGGCTCAAGAACGACGGCGTAAGCCGCGCGCACGTCGAGATTGCCGAGGGGCTGCTCCACGCCAAAGCCCGCGCTCGGGCGAAGGCCTTCTAGGTCGCCGGCCCCAATGCGGTTGAGGCCGCCCCGTACGGTGAAGATGTCGACGAAGCGGTACGACGCCCCGATGCGCAGCCGGCTGTCGTGAAGGAGCACGCTCTCCGTTTCAAATGCCGTGCTCACGGAGGCGCCGGCTGTCGTCGGCACGCGGATTCGCCGCTGCCGCTCGGTGAAGCGCGACTCGTACTCGGCCATTACGTGCAGGCGGTCGTCAAGCAGGCGGTACATGCCGCCGATGCGCACGCGCACCGGGAACCGATCCGTCGTCGCCCGTCCCCCTTCGAACGCGGCGGACGTGTCCCACGCGTAGCGGGCCAGTAGATCGTTGATGACGAGCCCGACGTGGAGCGCGGTGTTCACTTCGTACGTCAGACCAGCATCCACGCCCAGCGTGATGGGCGCGTCAACCGTATCGAACAGGTCCGCGCGGTACAGTTTGAGGGCCGCGCCCGCCGAGAGGCGCTCTCCGAAGCGGTTGCCAAACGCGAGAAACAGCGCAAACTCGTCGGTCGAAAGCGTCTCCGTACGGTACCCGCTCGCGTCGCGCCCGTCGATGTTGCTCACGCCGGCATGAATGAGGCCGAGGGCGACCCCAGCGCTCGGCCGGACAGGGGTGGCAAACTGAAGGAACTGCAACTCGCGATCCATCGACATGAAGGCGACGGATGCGGACAGATTTTGCCCCGAGTGATAGGGCGCCAGCGCGGGGTTGTAATACGGACTTGCCTCCCCGCTGCGGTCGGCCAACAGCGCATTCCCCATGGCAATCCCACGGGCGTCGAACCCGTTCCGGGCGAACGACCCCGGCGCGATGTCCTGCGCCGCAACGCAACTCCCCCCCCATCCCAGAAGCAGCCCAATGGCAAGTAGAAATCGATTCATCCGTTCGGTGCGTGATAAGAAGATGGGGACACGTCGTTACTCGATCAGCAGGATCTTGCCGCGCACGAGGCGATCGCCCACGTCTACCGTATAGAAATAAGGGCCATTGGGCACGCGGAGGCCACCGCGGTCCGCCCCGTCCCACACTGTCTCGGCGGCGTCCTGCGAGCCGGTGGGACGTGCCTCATCGGTGATGCGGCGGACAAGGTTCATGTTGAAGTCGAAGATGCGGACCTCAACGGTGCGCGGCATGTCCAGCGGATAGCGGATGCGCACGACGCGGTCGGCCGCTGGCGAGAAGGGGTTCGGATAGGCGTACGTGTCGACGCGAGGCACGGCGTCCGTGGGCGTTTCGGGGTCGAGCGGCACGTCGGCGCGAAAGAGCGTCCAGGTGGTCTCGCCGAAGCGCTGGCGGAGCAGACCCTCTTCGGTACCGACCCACAGTGCATCGGAGGTGGTGGCCACCGAGCGCACACCGGGATCGTCCGGCAGAAAGCGCGACGCATCGTCTAGCGGAAACGAGCGCACCGTCTGCCACGAGTCTCCCCCATCGTCCGAGCGGTAGAGGCTGCCCCCGGCGACGTAGACCGTTTCGCCGTGGAAGGCAAAGTCCAGCGCGCGGGCCCCGACGAGTACGGTCTCGAACGTCTCGCCGCCATCGCGCGTCACAGTGACGCCGAAGCGCTGCCGGTCGGCGGCGGTTTGGTTGGCGGACCACGTGGCCATCCAGATGGGGTTGCGGCCCGACTGAGACTGCTCGGCGATCGCCACGACGCGGTTGCCCGTCAGGCCGGCGGGCGTGCCATCGTAGGCGAAGCGCCGCCAGATGCGACCATTCGGCTGCACGTCGGCTGGGGTCGATCTGTTGACGCCGCCCGCCGTGCCAGCCCACACGGTGCCCGTTTCATCGACCAGCACGCTGAAGCCGACGTGGTTGAGCGACCCGCCCTCCGCCGAGGGGGGCCCGACAACGAAGTCGTACGTGCTGTCCGGGACAAGGACATCGCGGTCATCGGGCGGCAGGACTACGCGTTGCCACGTCGCGCCCTGATCGAACGACCGGCGCAGCCCACCAAATCCGTTTGCGCTCCACACGGCGCCGGTCGGTCGTACGACGTCGACGCCAGTCGGCGCGCTATTTTCCTCGGTGGTGATGGGGAGCGCCGCAAGCGTGTTGCCGCCATACGCGACCGTTGTGTCGGCGAAGGCATCGAGCGGTGGGAAGCGGTACGTGAAGGTCTCGCCGCCGTCCGTCGAGAACACGAAGCCGCCGGCGCCCGACCCGCCGCTGCCCGTCCCGAAGGCGAGACCGGCCCACAGCACAGGGCCTTCGACGTCGAGGGCAAAGAGCTGATTGCGCGAATCCACGAGCGAGTCGATCTCAGCAACAGAAAAGCCGGCGCCGCCGTCCGTTGTGAGATGCAGTTGCGGACCAACCCAAAGCGAGTCGCCTTCTGCCTGCAGTACCTGCACGAGGTTGCTCGGGATGCCATCGGCCGGGCGCAGCGCCTGGGGCGCCGGTTGCGCCACTGCGCCACTCGTCCACCCGAGCACTCCCGCCATCAGTATGCAAAGGGCACGGTACGTCATGAACTTACTCGTTAGGGTCGGCGGGGAGGACGTGGAATTGACCAATGGCTTCGTTGCTCGTCAGGCTATCGTTGTCGATGGCCAGGGCCCGGATGGTGAACACATCGGCTTGGTCGGCCGCGACCGAGTATCCGCGGAGGCCGCCGTAGCGCGCTCCATCGCGCCGGTTGAGCTGCGTGATGCCGGCTGCCGAGGGTCCATATGTAGGCTCGATGATGACGAGCACCCGGTTGACCGCACCGTCGGCATCGCGAGCTTCGACCTGTAGGTCAAGCTCGACGAGCGCCTGGCCGTCCGTCACCTGATCGCTCGGGAGGTCAGCGACCCGCACAGTGTCCGGAGCGATCCGCAGGTTGGATACCGTCGGCGGGGCTTGGTCGAGCGGCGCGGGGCCAGGACCGGTGTCGCAGGCTGCCAGCAGTACGGCCAGTGCCAGCCCGGCTGCAGCGACTTGTCCCCACCAAGATGCTGTGCGTGTTGAGCTCATGCGGATTTGGGAGTGCGGGCCATCGGGTCCGCGCTACGCAATGTAGATGGGACGGAGGCTAAAGCAGAGGATGAAGATCGCTATGCTAGCATAACCCAGCCAGCGGCGGCGCGGGGTCAGCGCATCGGGGCGCACTACGGGCGGATGCTCCACTCGGATGAACAGGACAATCAGCAACGTCCACACGAGCCATCCGCTGTAGCCCAGGTACGACGCCATGACGGGCACGACGGTGGACGCGGCCGTGATAGCGAACAGGCCGAGCAGCACCGGCGCAATGTACTGATGTGCTCCTCGGAAGGTGCGGTAGAGGTAGAAGTAGAGGATGCCCCCCAATAGCGCCCAAGCGACCGTCCCCCCCCAGGGGGTCATGTCTGCCAGCGCCGGAGCGACGGTATCCATGAAGCCGATGCTGCCCGAGATCAGCAGCACAATGATGAAGGCGCGCGCGAGCCGCCCGTGCCACTTCCGGCCGAACAGTGCGTACAGAATGTGCCCGCCATCGAGCTGCCCGACAGGAAGCAAGTTGAGCGCCGTAAAGAACAGGCCCAGCCATCCCGCAAACAGCACAGGGTAGTGATACATCTCGTACATGGGCGGCACGTTGGGGAAGACCTGCGCCAGCAGCCAGTAGAGCAGCGTGTTGCCTATCACGATCTGCGTCGTCTGCTCACCGCCTTCTGCAGACTGCATGGCATCGGGGAAGGTGCCGTGCTGTTGGATGTGCGCTTTCAGCGCTTCGTGGCCGCCTAGGTCGAGCAGATATTCGGGGCTGGGCAGTGTAGCCATCGCGTAAAGGAGCACACCGAACGCAACGACGAACCCCGCAAGCGGCCCAGCGGCGCCCACGTCAAACAGCTTGCGCGTCGACGGAATCGGCTCGCGAATACTGATGACCGCCCCAAAGTTGCCAATCCCGTTGAACGGGAACGGGATGTAGTAGGGCAACGACGTGTTAATGCGGTGGTACCGCGCCGCAAAGTAATGCCCAAACTCATGCACCGTCAGAAAGAGCAGCAACGGCACGGCATAGCGCAACCCGTCCAGCACGATAGCCCAGTGGCCGGCCTGCTCGTAATACAGCGACCGGCCGGCCCACTGCGCGCCAGCGTACACCGTTGACACGAGCGTTAGCACAAACAGCAGGAGATGCAGCCAGTACCGGTCCTTGGCCTGGTCAGCACGGGCCGATGTTGAGCGTGCCGTGAACGGCCGGGACGACCCTTCATGGCGCGGCACATCGGTGGAGGAAGAGGCAGAATCCACGAAGCGAAGAAGGCGCTACAAAAAAAACAGACGGGGGCGGCTGTAGGGCGTTGCACTGTCTCACCGAACGCACCACCCGGTTATTTGTTGTCTAGCGGGCAGGCCCACTCACCCTTTCAGGCCCGCAAATCCCGCGTCGAGCCGATCCATCGCTGTGTTCAGCTCCTCCATCGAAGCGGCGTACGAGAGGCGCAGGCCCCGTGGCGCCCCGAAGGCCCCGCCGTGCACGAGGGCGACGTTGTGCTCCTCCAGCAGGTAAAAGCAGAGATCTTCGCTGGAGTCGATTGACCGGCCGCCTGGCGAGGTCGTGCCGAAATAATGGGCCACTTCGGGGAAGAGGTAGAACGCACCGCCGGGCGTTGGGCAGCGCACGCCGTCGACGGCGTTGAGGCGCTCGAGCACCACATCTCGCCGCTCGCGGAAGGCAGACACCATCTTGCGGACGGGCCCCATGTCCATCTCCAGCGCAGCCACACCAGCTTTCTGCGAGATGCTGCTCGGCGCCGATGTGAACTGCCCCTGGACCTTGGCGGCGGCCTGTACGACGGGCGTCGGCGCTGCCATGTAGCCGAGGCGCCAGCCTGTCATCGCGTAGGCTTTCGAAAAGCCGTTCACCGTAACAGTGCGCTCCTTCATCCCTGGCAGCGAGGCGAACGATACGTGCTCGACGTCGAAGGTGACGTGTTCATAAATCTCGTCAGACAGCACGTACAGGTCGTCGTACTGGCGGATCACGTCAGCTAGGGCCGCAAGCTCGTCGGGCGTGTACACAGCACCCGTCGGGTTGGAGGGCGAGCATAGGATGACGAGCCGCGTCTTGTCCGTGAGGGCCGCATCGAGTGCGTCGGGCGACAGCTTGTATCCCTCCTCGGCGGTGGTAGGCACCACGACCGGCTCAGCGCCGGCGAAGCGCGTCATCTCCGGATAGCTCACCCAGTACGGCGCGGGGATGAGCACCTCATCCCCTGGCTCACTCAGGACGTGCATGCCAAGCGCCACCGACTGCTTGGCCCCGTTCGAGCACAGCACCTGATCGGGCGTATATGTGAGGCCGTTGTCGCGCTCCAGCTTCGTGCAGATGGCCTCGCGCAGCGGCAGCATCCCTGCGTTCTCTGTGTAGTTTGTGAAGCCCTCGCGGATGGCAGCCATGCCTGCCTCGGAAATAGGTGCCGGCGTGTCGAAGTCTGGCTCGCCGGCACTCAGGCTGATGACGGGATTGCCCGCGCGGCGCAGCTCCTTAGCACGGGCCGACATGGCCAGGGTCGCCGACGGCTGCATCGCTTCGACACGTTTGTTGATACGGAGAGTCATCGTGGGCATGAGCGAGTCACGGGTTGGACGTGAAAAAGAATCAGCCTCAATAGCACTTGGCCTTTATGACGCACTGTACTTTTATGATACGCTATATATGTACAACATAGGACATGCGCTCGTAGATGCGAAACGCCGGGCCCGTGAACGTTCCGCAACATCGGGCTCAACGCGGAGGCCCCCGGCTCCCTTAAGAGGTCGCGTCCCGCCGCTTGTCGCGGAGCGCTGTCACCACGGGCGGCGGGACGAACTTCGACACGTCTCCTTCCCAGCGGTGCACGTCGCGCACGATGGTGGCACTGACAAGCGCGTACTGCTCGGATGTCATCAGGAAGACCGTTTCCAGCTCGGCGTGCAGCTTCCGGTTGGCGAACGCCATTCGGAACTCGGCATCGAAGTCGCTGACCTGCCGCAGGCCCCGCACGAGCGCCACAGCTCCCACCGCGCGCGCTCGATTTACGATGAGGCCGCGATGGGACGCGACGGTCACGCCATCGAGATGGTCCGTGCAGGCGCGGATGAGGTCGCAGCGCTCCTCGGTCGCGAACAGCGGATCGCGCCCGGCCTTCACGCCCACCGTAACCTCGACGCGGTCGAAGAGTCGCAGCGCTCGTTCCAGTACGTCGAGGTGGCCGTACGTGAACGGGTCAAAAGAGCCGGGGTAGAGCGCGAGTTGACGGTCCATAGACAGTACGAGCGGTTGGGCGGGGGCAGCGGTCAGGCGTCATCGGGTGGAGGGACGACCGCATCTTCGTCCGAGGCCCCCTCCGCGTCCGGCGTGCCGTCTTCTTCGTCGTCAAGCGGCTCCAGCGGCGGCCGAAATAGGCTGACGATGGTGCGGCCGTAGGCGCGGCTCGTCATGAGGTGCGGGTGGTCATCGAACCAGTGGTGCGAGCTATGCTCTAGCGTAAACACGCCATCGTTCTTGAGATGCGGGATGACCAGGTCGGGCAGGCGCTCCATGGCCTCCAACTGATACGGTGGATCAGCCATGATGAGGTCGAATGGCGGTCCGTTGTAACGCTCAAGGTAATCGACAGCATCGCCCTGAACAAAGAAGCACTGATCCTCGACCTCTAATTCTGCCGCGTTTTCACGGCTAAAGTCCAGCACCGGACGCTTCTGCTCGACGAATGTGACGAGCGCCGCGCCCCGGCTGATGGCTTCGAGCCCCAGCGCGCCGGTGCCGGCAAATAGGTCGAGCACCTCAGCGCCATCCAAGTAGATACGGCTGTCGATGAGGCTGAAGAGTGATTCGCGCGTGCGGGCTGTGGAGGGGCGCGTCATGTGCCCCTGTGGCGACTTCAGGGTGCGCCCGCCAAAACGTCCTGCGATGATGCGCATAGCTTGAGGGTGAGTCGATCAAACAGTAAAGCGCCAACCCATCGAGCGCAAGATGGCAAACCAAAGGGCTCCTCGGATCGAGGAGGCGCCCCGGGATCACCTGGAGAGGCGTCGCCCGACCAGCTATCAGGTACCAGCTA
>CAYFQN010000056.1:0-2410 GCA_964345285.1 uncultured Rhodothermales bacterium | reverse complement strand
ACCAGCTATCAGGTACCAGCTAGCTATCAGGCGCCAGCTATAGGACGGCCCCGACACACGGCACATACGCCCCGGCCCCGAAGCCTGATTCCCCAACGGCCTCTGGATCGATGCCCAAGGCGCTGAACGGCTGGATGGGTTCCAGCTCCACGCCAAACACGGACTCGAACGGAGCAAAGGCACTGGCACTGACGCCCAGCCCGTATAGCCCAATTTCTGTGACGACGTCGCGGGGGATTTCCAACCGATCCAGCAACGCCATGGCATTGTAGGCCGCATCCATGGGCTCTTCCGCGTCGACATGGTGGCTGTAGTACCAGTGCCCGTTGCGGAGGAGTCCCAGTTCGGTATATTCCGGATAGGCACCCACCACCAGCCCAATCGATTGCGCCCCGTTCGAGGGGGCGGTGTCGGGGCCCGCTCGCGCCATGACTCGCGCCGCCGCCTCGGTGCTGAGCATCCACTCGACGTTGCTGTGGGGTAGGCCATCGACAATGGTTTGGAACCGCTCGTGCCATGCCGCGGGTACGGCCAGTACCTGCACCGGCTCAACGTCCAGGTGCGTGTCGGCAACGATGGTAGAGGCCGTGACGTGCAGAGCCGCCTCCGTCTCGGCGCCTGCGATCAGCGCCGCCTCCTGCTGAAACCGCTCGGTTCGCTCGGGGACGGCAAGGTCGGCCGGCACAACGGTCACGAATGACTGCGCACTGGGCGGGTGCACGACGACACGGAGCGGCTCGGCGCGCGATCCGGTAAAGACATCCGTGAGCGCCTGGGTGACAACGTCGAGATGCTCGGGATCCTCATCGTGAAGCAGCTCGCTCGTGATGTCAAAGTCAAAGTCGCAGCTGCCCAGCCTTAGCGGGCGGATCCCGTCAGGGGGATGGGCCGCTTCGGCATAGCGAAGCGTAGCCCATGAAAGATCGATGCTAGCAAACGCCGGATGCTCCATGGCCGCGCGGTCTGATTAGGGGGCGAGGCGGCGCAGGTCGTCCGATATCGACCGTGCGCCCTCACTCCCAAGTCGCTGCGTTTGTTTGGGTCACGTCGCCAGACAGCGTGCCGATCTGGTCGTCCGAGTCTGGGTCCTGCAGCAGGTACGTCTCCACGCGGCCGGTATCGTTCACCGCGTACTGAAAGGGCTTGCCCGTGCGCGGCGAGAACAGCAGCGAATCGAGACTGATACTGTGGCCAAAGACGCTGTCCTGGTTGGCCATGAGGGCAGAGTCCTGGCGCAGGAAATCGACAAGCACGTCGAGTGAGTCCGGAAAGCCGTTGTTTTGCCGCTCGAATTGAATGAGTGCCGTTCGGATGTCACCCATTCGCTGTCGCGTCATCTCCGTCATCTGTTCCTGGCGCTGGATCGCTTCGTACGGCTCAGTTATCGACTCGTAGAGCACATAGGTGAGTACGAGAATGACTATGGCCAGGACGACCTGAATTCCGGTTCGGATAGTTTGGCTTGAAGCCATCGGCGTGTGTCGTTGAATGCTATTCGTGTAGGAAAAGCGGAAGCACCGCATCCCATGAGGGTGGGCACACGGGCTGCATCATGATTAACCGCGTCGAAAATACAGGGCGCCTATCCGAAATGCAACCGGATCGATACCCGGCGCGGACCCGCCCGGCACGACGAGTGCTTTTCATCCAGGTCTTCACGCACGGCCTCTCCGCACGCGTGCGTACCGGAAATCTTCTGCGTGCCATAATCATACAACGGAGTGTCGCGCGGTGACCTCTCCCGCAAGACGTGACTGTTTTCCCCGCCCCCGCCTCCCCTGACTCTTTTCACCTTGCCCCGCTAGCTTGTGACGAATTTGCTCATCAACATTGATCACGTGGCCACGCTTCGGAACGCGCGCAAGGAGACGTTCCCCGACCCGGTCCACGCTGCAGCGCGCTGCGAGGCCGCCGGTGCCGATGGCATTGTATTTCACCTGCGTGAGGACCGCCGCCACATCACCGAGCGCGACGTACGCTTGCTGAAGGAAACCGTGAACGGCAAGCTCGACTTTGAGCTCTCCACCGCCGACGGCATTGTGGCCATCTGCTGCGACGTCCAACCCGACCTCGCCACGCTCGTGCCAGAGCGGCGCGAAGAGGTTACCACCGAAGGCGGCCTCGACGTCGTGGCCGCTCGTGACCGGCTCGAAGGCGTCATCGCGCGGCTGTACGACGCCGGCATCCCGCAGGTTAGCCTGTTCGTAGAGCCGAGTCCTGAGCAGATCCAGGCCGCCGCCGACGTGGGGGCCAACTGCGTGGAGCTGCACACGGGCGACTTCGCCAATGCGGCCACCGAGGAGGCCCAGCGCACCATCGCCCGGCAGCTGGCTGAGGGTGCCCAGGCCGCCCACGACGCCGGCCTCCGCGTGCACGCCGGCCACGGGCTCGACTACACCAACGTCCCGCT
>CAYFQN010000055.1:0-16119 GCA_964345285.1 uncultured Rhodothermales bacterium | reverse complement strand
GTGTAGCGCTGCTGTTCGAGCGCGAGCTCGACGGCCAGCACGCGCGCTTCGAGGCGGTCGTCTTCGGTCAACGCATCAAACGGAATCGTTTCGATGGTGTCCGCGGCCGCGTCGAGGTGGTCGCTCTGCAAGTGCTCGCGGACAGTCGCCAGTTGCTCCTCGGCGGAGACGCCATTGGTGGAGGTGGCCGCCCGTTCGGCCCGCTCGGCGGCGAAGAAGTTGGCGACGCGCTCGGGATAGGCGTTGCTCGCCATCCAATCGAGGAGTTGCACGTAATCGGCGGCGAGGGTGTCGATGTCGTAGTGCGCCTCGGCGTGGGCGCGGGAGTCAGCCGGCACAAAGTCGCCATCAGTGAACAGGGCAACCGCCTCGTCCACCGTGTCGAACAGCATGTCCGGCGCGAAGCTCTGGGCGGCGCCGTAGTAGTTGTGAATGACGGGCTTTAAGCCACGGGCCAGCGCCTCGATGATGCCCGTCCAGTCGCGCTCTAGCGGACGGGTGCTGAGCACGTAGCCGCACTGATCCAGCCAGCTCGCGCGCTCTTCATCGGTGATGGCGCCGTAAAAGTGCAGGTGGTCTTCCAGCCCACGCGCTTTGGCTTGCTGCATGAGGTACGGGATGACGGCCTCGTTTTTGGCTGCGCCCGTGATGTGCAGATGAAAGCCATCGTCCTGCTTGACGAGCGCTTCCATGATCTGGAAGAGCAGCAGGATATTATCTTCGGGGTGGATGGGCCCGTAGAGGGCGATGTTCTTGTTGGGTTCCTTGTCGGCATCGAACGGAATCCGCCCGATGTCCAGCCCCGTCGGGATGACGACGCTGTTGATCTGCTTGCGGTGGTTGGCCTTAAAGGCGTGGGCTAGGCCGGGCGCGGGAAAGATCCACTGGTCGACGTCCGACCAGCGCACCTCTTTGCTCTTCGTGCCATAGGCGACGTGCGGGTGCACGCGGCAGATCATGGGCGTGGTGCCCACGTACTCGGACAGGTGCAGCTTGCGGCGCTCTGTCCACTCGAACCACACGAGGTCGACCTGGTCGAGGTCGGCGCGGGCTTGGTCTTCGGTGCCGGCGCGGAAGGTATGAAACTCGTGCACGGTGTAGCGGCTCGGCAGCCGGTTGATCACAGCGTCGACCACGCCAAACGGGTCGCGCTCGCCGCGCCAGAGGCCGATACGAATGGGGGCGGACTCCCCGGCGTCCGGGGAGGGTCCCTGCGAATCTTTAGAAGCAGCGCTCATGGTCGATAATTACGTCAAGACGGAGTGGAGTACGGTTACCATGTGTGGCACAGCAGATCGCCCCGATGGCTCGTCCCGGGCCATGTCCGTGTGCGTCTCCCCTTATCTGAAGAAAACGTGCCAAACCGACGACGGCGTGGTGAACGGCCCCCGGCTCCTTGGGGCGAATCGCCCGGGACGAGGGCCTCTGCACAGGGGGCTCTGACGGCTCTCTGTTTCGCATGCGGCCGGCCCTTCCGTGTGAGCGTGTTCGCTCGCCTCGCGTGCAGAGGTGCCCCTAGCGGCGCCAGACGCCCCTTTCTGCCCTCGTCGATCCCTCCGAGCGAGGGCGGGCTGTCCTTTTGCGCCACGCGCCGCTTAAGTCACGGCCTTGGGTTCCGATAACTCAATCAGCAACGCCAAACAGATGGAGCGCCGGCTCGGAAAGGGTTTCCCTTCCGCCGGGAAAGATGCTCCGTCGGATGCGGCGAACCTGCTTCTATGTGGCAACCCCCGGCTTCGTGGAGCCCCTGGTTTTGCGAGGTCGGGGTTTGTACCAAAGCGTTCCTCCTCATCCCTATTCTCGACCGACCCAACGCCAATCTGCTATGTACAGTCGTCACCACAAGCGGTACCAGGAGCACGCCATTCAGACTGCCAGCCCCGAGCAGCTCATCCTCAAGCTGTACAACCTCGGGATCGCCTCCTGCGAAAACGGCGACCGCTCAAAACTACGCGCCGTGCTCGTCGAACTGATCTCTAGCCTCAACTTCGATGAGGGCGGGGACCTCGCGGACCGGCTTTACGCGATCTACGAGTACTGCCTGAACGAAAGCGCCATGGGCGAGCTGGACGGCATCCGTGAGATGCTCGAAGGCCTGCGCGACGCGTGGCGCGACGGCGTGCTCGAAAAGCAGCCTGCGTGATGCCGCCCGCCATCCGCCTCTTCCCTCCCGGCCCCATTCACCACCTAACCGGTTTACGCCATGCAATCCGTTTCTGGACTTAGCGGCGGCTACCAACAGCTGATCAACAGCATCATCCTGTCGGAGAAGTCGCCCCAGCTCCGAATGGAGCAAAAGAAATCCGACCTGAAGGTCTACAAAGGCGTGCTGACCGACATGGGCACGAAGCTCTCAAGCCTGGAGAGCGCGCTGAAGACCTTCACCAGCGAAACGTCCAACCCATTCGAGGCCAGCACGGCCGCCTCGGCGGGCGAAGGCTCGTCCTTTGGCGTCACATCCGGCAGCGACGCCGCCCTCGGCACGCACACGCTCCAGGTCGACCGCCTCGCCCAGACGGACACACGCGTCTCGCAGCAGTATACGTCGGAGGCGACCGACCTCGTGGGCTCCGGCTCCCAGACGTTCGACATCACCGTGGCCAGCCCCACGGATGACGACCCGGAGAACCGGGAAACCATCTCGGTGACGGTGGACCCGGCCGGGACGACCAACGAAGAAGTGCTGGAGGAAATCGCGGCGTCGATCAACACGGCCATGGCCAATGCCGTAGATGATGGGACGCTGGAGACCAACCAGAAGGCACAGGCGTCGGTGGTGATGGAGTCGTCGGGGACGGTGCGGCTATCACTGCGCAGCGGGCAGACGGGCTACACGAACCGGCTCGGATTGAGCGGCGGCCTGCTTGATACGCTCCAAGTCACCCGAGACAGTACGGACACGACCACAGGGGGCGGACAGATTTACGACGTCGGCACGAGCGCGACTGACTCAAGGCTCAACAGCCAGTTCGTGCTGGACGGCCTCACGCTCTACCGCGACAGCAACTCGGTGGACGACGCACTCAACGACGTGACGCTCGACCTGCAACAGGCCGATGGCGAGCAGTACACGTTCTCGGTGGATACCGACTCCGAGTCAATCAAGAAAGACGTCGAGAACTTCATTAAGACGTTCAACGACGTGCAGACGTACCTCAAGGAGAAGACGAAGGTCGACCCCGAGGCGGACTCGCGCGGCGCCTTTGCGGGCGAAAGTGCCATCCGGTTCCTCCGCTACAACCTGCGCAATGACGCCGTGGGCACCGTCTCCGGCCTCCCCGACGACGCGCCCTCCTCGTTTACCGAAGTGGGCATCGAGCTGGACGACAACGGCCTGCTGGAGCTGTCCGACGCCGATAAGCTGATCGAAGCCGCCACGACGAACCCTGCGGCGCTGCAAGAGCTGTTTGGCGGAGACAATGGCCTCGCCACGCAGATGCTGCAGAAAGTCGACGGCTACACCGGCGCCGGCGGCATCGTGTCGGAGCGCAAGGAGTCCGTCGACTCGCAGATCCGCCGCATCGATGACAAGGTGTCTACTTTCGAGGCGCGCCTTGAGCGCCGCCGCGAGCAGCTCACCGAACAGTTTGCGCGTGTGCAGCGCATCCAACAGGAGTCCTTCAGCCAGCAGCAGGCCCTTGCCGGCTTCTTTGGTGGGTTCGGCTTCTAATCGCTTCCCGATCGGGGGCGCACCCGCGTGACACGAACAGAGTAATCCACTACCGAACACCCAACCATGGCCTCACCGTCTGACATCCCCTCTTCGCCGCGTCTGCTTGAGCGCATTTACCGGCTGGGCGAGCGGCTCTTGGCTGCCTTGGAGGCAGAGCGCTATGAATCAGCCGCGGCGCTGGTTCAGGAACGGGATTTGCTTGTACAACGGCTCGAGGCCTTTCACCACCCTTCCGAGGTTGATTCATCATGGACGCAGTGGCGCAACCGGTTTGCGGCTCAGCACGAGGCGCTGACCGAAGCGTTCACCGCACATACCAGGCGCACGACGGACCGGCGACGGCGGGTTGAAACCCTGTCGCAGGCGCACCGTGAATATGGGGCTTCGCACGTTTCCCCTTCTGGCGTGCTTCACCCGAACTTCGCGGCGTAGGGCCTCTCATCCAAAAGCTCATGGGAGCCCAATCCAAAGTTCGCTTAAGTTTCCACGGAGTTGGCCCATAGTACCCATTACAGGAAGGGCATCGCAACGAGGCCCGATGTACGGAGATATCGTGCCACTGACAAGACAAGATCGCGATGGATATTCGCAATATAAACTCAGGTTCAAACCTGTCGCCCGACCGCCTGCGGTCGGAGCCTAGCCAGATTGATCGTGTCGAGGAAGCCTCCCCGGTCGAGAACGACACGGACGATGGCTCCTCGTCCATTCCCCAGGATCGGGTGGAGCTGTCTGATGCCGGCCAGATGGCCAGCGTGGACCTCGCCGCCGACGATGTGATGGAGTTGCGCATGGCGCGCCGTGCCATGTACGACATCCCCCCCATTTCGTCAGATCGCGTGCAGGCGTTGCGGGACCGCATTGGGTCCGGCTACTACAGCCAACCCGAGCAGATTAAGGAAACTGCGCGGGGCATGGTGGCCGAACTGTTCGGGATGCCTCCCGAAGGGCCTGGGATGGACGCGTAGACACAGCGCCCGTGCAGGTAGGTACCGTCGGTACCCCTACCCACGTACGCACTAACTTAGAAATGTAAAGTGCGTACGCCTCTCCGTGCCAGCGGTCCTCCAGCTCGTGGCTGGGGGCCGCTTTGTTCTTTGGGGATGGCCAGCAGGCCTCCTTACACCGCGTACCCCTGCTCGCGGTACTTCTTGAGCTTGTTGCGGATGGTGCGAGCGCTGATGCCCAGCCGCTCGGCCGCGCTTTGCTGGCTTTCCGTCTCGCGCAGCGCCTCGATGATCATCCGACGCTCCATCTCTTCGATCGTCACTTCGCTGCCGTTGATCTCCATGTGCGCCGCCTCGGTGCGGTCGCTGGAGCGCGTGTCAGAGATGAACTCGTTGAAGACATCCTCCAGTTTGATGACGGGGCGATCTGTGGCGAGAGCCACCCCGCGGTGCACCATATTTTCGAGCTGGCGCACATTGCCCGGCCAGTCGTAGCTTTGGAAGCGGTCGAGCAGCGCATCGTCCACCGTCTTTTCCGGCAGGTTGTACATATCGCAGTACTTGCACACGAAGTGCTGAGCCAGCGGAACGACATCGGAGAGGCGCTCGCGCAGCGGGGGCACGTGCAGCGGAAAGACGGCGAGGCGGTGGTACAGGTCCTCACGGAAGCTGCCTTCGTCCACAGCCTCGCGCAAGTCGCGGTTGCTCGTCGCAATAACGCGGACGTCCACGTTCTTCTTGGTGGAGTCGCCCACCTTCTGGAACTCTTGCTCCTGCAGCACGCGGAGCAGCTTGGCCTGGATGGGTAAATCGATTTCGGTGACCTCGTCCAAAAGCAGCGTGCCGCCGTCGGCCCGCTCGAAGGCCCCCTCGCGATCCTCGATGGCGCCCGTGAAGGCGCCCTTCCGGTGACCAAAGAGGTGGCTCTCAACCAGTTCCCGCGGCAGGTTGGCGCAGTTGAGCGTAACGTACGATTTGTTGGAGCGATCGCTCAGCTCATGTACGATGCGGGAGAGGATTTCTTTTCCTGTCCCGCTCTCGCCATGGATAAAGACCGGTGCCTTACTTTGCGCAACGGGCGGGACCAGCCGCTTCAGGTTTTTGATGCTGGGGTGGTCCCCCACGTATTTCGACAGCGGCTCGGACGCAGAGCCCGCCGATCGGGATGCGGTGCGCGTCGGCGCGGTAGGCTCCGGCTCAGACGGCGCGGTGAGGTGTTGCTTCACGCGCTCCACGAACTCGTCCGTCGAGAACGGTTTCGGCATGTAGTCGGCCGCCCCCTGCTTCATCACGTCCACGGCGTGCTGGACGTTGGCCTGCCCCGTTACCATGATTACCTTCGTCTGCGCATGGTTTTGGCGGACGTGCTGAAGCAACTCCGTCCCATCCGTGCCGGACAGCGCCGCCTCCGTGATGAGCAGATCGAAGTCCTCGTCGGACAGCGCCTCGACGGCGCGATCGGCATTCGACAGGCTGGTCACTTCGATGCCGTGCCGTGACAGCAGCCGGTCGAGCACGTCGTGCAGCATGGTGTTATCGTCAACAAAGAGGACACGTGTGCCCTCGAATTCGTTTTGGTCAGACATCTGGCTTGCGAAACACGTCAGAGTGAAAGAGGATCACACGAAAATGCCGTGCTGGACCCGGCAACACCGGTTGGCGGCACGGCGCCCCACGACGCGTGGTGGTGGGCGTGAGGGGGCGCGAAGGAGCCGAGGTGACGGACCCGAAGACCACGGCCAACATACGGCACGGCGCGGCACGATGGCAACTGGAGGGCGGTAGACGGGGGGCGCATGGGCTTAGTCGTGGAGGTCGTCAGCGCGGGGTGAATCCGGCGCGTCTGGATGGGCCGGTTGGGATGGCAGCGTCATCGCAAAGCGCGTTCCGGCCTCGGCGGAGGAATGCACGAGTTGCAGCACACCACCGTGTGCTTCTGCGATGCGGCGTGCCATGGGAAGGCCCATGCCAAGTGCTCCGTGCGTTGTGCTGAAGAACGGCTCGAAGATGCGGTTGGGCTGGTGTTCGTCGGCAATCACGCCCGCGTTCCACACCTCGAACCGGGCCGGTTCGGGCGCGGCGTCGGCAGAAAGCGACAGGTGAACGGGCTGGTCCGCCGCGGCGTGCATGGCGTTTTGTAATAGGGCGCAAAGCGCTTGCTGGAGCAGCACCGGATCGGCGAGTACGTCGGCCCCAGTGGCAGCACTGCGCTGCACCACGACCCGCTCCCAGTCGGTCGGTCCGGTGGCATGGCGAAGCCATTCGACGAGCGCTGAAATCCGCGTTGGACGGACGACAGGGCGCATGGGCATGCTGTAGCGCGTGAGCTGGTCGGCCAGGCGTTCGATCTGCGCAGTCCCCTCTAGGATGCGCAGCGACAGCTCCCGTTGCTCCCCCGTGTGCAGCGTCTCGGCGAGCAGGTCGGTGTACCCGTCGATGCTACCGACCAGCCCACGCAGCTGAGTGGCCACGCGGTGAGCCAGCTGCTGCAGCGGGTCCGGCGTCGCATCGGGTGCGGGCATGGCACTCAGCGACGGCGGGATCATCGCGGGAAGGTCGGACGACTGATTGGGAGACACGTCAGACCGCAATCGGGTGAAAAAGCAAGCGACGAGCAGGTGGGCTCCGGGTCCCAGGTGAGATCAACAAATGTGCCGGGCACGGATCGCGCCAAGACCGCAGGACGGCGCCTCACTTCCGGATGGGCGCCGGCGCAAGGGGCAAAACTTTCCGTCTGCTGAGCGCGCACTATTTTCCGCCGGGGCGCGAGCGGAAAGCAATGAGCAGCCCTGCGGCCAGCCCTCCCTGAGCGTCGTTTAGCGTCGATCTGCACAGCGGAGCTTCTCTGCAGGGGTAAATCGGTCGCGGCGTTTTTTCCGCTGGCATAGTGGTTGTGCTTCCATGATGCACGACGATTCACTGGCCCAAACGACTCCGCCTCCCATGCTAACCCAGAATCTGCAGCTGCTCCGCACGTCGATGAAGACGTACGTGCAGCGCGCGCAAGCCACGGCGAGCAATCTCGCCAATATCGACACGCCCGGGTATCAGCGAATTGCTGTATCCTTTGAGGACCAGCTCCGCGAGGTGCGGCATCAGATCCCGAGCCTCCGCGACCCGGAAGACGTCGAGCCGCGCATGGAAGTGGAAGACGGCCCGCCCATCCTCGAAGACGAGATGATGATTATGGCGGACGTGCAGATGCGCACGCAGTTTGCCACCCGAGCCCTCCGTGAGCACTTCGAACTTATGCGCACCGGAATCAACGGCCGCACGGAATAACGTCGTCGCTCACTTTTATCGTCGCTTAACGCTGCGCCTTAAATCACGCTGACTTATGCTGCTTGGTGATCGCTTTTCATCGGTGTTTCGGATCGCGGCCCGCGGGCTGGAGGCCCAGCGCATCGCGCTCGGCACGCACACCGAAAACATTGCAAATGCCAAAACGAGCCGGACGGAAGATGGCACGCCCTACCAAATCAAGCGCGCCGTCCACGAGGTTACGCAAGAAGACTACAAGCGCTTTAGCGACATCTTGAACCGTTCCACGTTGGACTTGCAGAGCGGCGGCAACGAGCAGTCGATCAGCGGGCCGTCGCTGCGGCGGCGCCTGCCGGAGATGGACCTCGGCCCCAGCACCGACGTGGCTGAGCAGCTGGAGGAGCGGCTGGAGTACGACCCGAGCCATCCGGACGCCGACGCCGACGGATATGTCCGGTACCCTGACATCAATGTGGTTGAAGAAATGTCCCGCATGATGTCGGCCAACCGCATTTACGAAGCGAACCTGTCGATGGTATCAGCGGCCAAGCAAATGGCCAAACAGACGCTTCAAATCTAACAACATGATCACCGGAACCGGTGGCCCCCATGAGCAAGAAAATCAACGGATTTAGCCCCCTCGGATACAGTCCCTACAGCGTGCGCACGCCCGGCGTAGACCGCGAGGCGCTGCAATCGGCCAGCGTAGACAAGACGGCCGCTACGGGCGCCACGCGCCGTGCTGACGACCAAGGCAGCTCGTCGTCGGGCTCTTCCGATAGCCTGTCGACGGCCGAGCGGCGCATGATTTTGCGAGCGTTCCCGGAGAACCCCGACCTTTCGCTGCGCCTCTATGGCCCAAACCGCGACGCGCAAACCATTAACCCCGGCGCGGTGGGCAACCAGCTGGACGTGCAGGGCTAATCCCCACTTCCACATTCCTTTCACCCTTCAACCCAACGCTACGCCATGGCCCTTTCAATGAACGTTGCCCAGCTGCAGCGCATGCAGAACATCATCCCAACGGATGATGTGCAGTCGCTACCCCAGCCTCAGCAGCCCGGCCCGTCCGGCCCCCCGACTTTCATGGACACGCTGAGCGAGGCGGTTGATACCGTCGACGGAGCGCAGAAGGCGGCCGAAGGACAGATCGAGGCCTACGTCGCTGGCGAGCAGGAGAACCTGCACGAAGTGATGATCTCGATGAACCAGGCCAAGCTGCACTTCCAGCTCATGACGGAGACGCGCAATAAGATGCTGGAGACCTATCAGGAACTGATGCGCATGCCGGTGTGATGCCCGTGATCGCCCAGCCTCCCTCATGCGGCGCGGCCCCGTAACCTCGGCCCGTTTTGGGCGGTGGGCTACGCCCTGTTGCTTTTCCTCACTGCCTTTCCTCTCCCCCTTCAATGCAGGACTTCTTCCAGAACATTCGTCAGTTTCTGGGTCGGCTCTCCCGGGGGCAGCAGATTGCCCTCGGGGTAGTCCTTATCGGTGGCATCGCGATCATCTTAAGCATCGCCATTTGGTCGAACCAAACCGAGCACGCGCTCTTGTTTGGCGACCTCTCCCCTTCCGATGCCAACCAAGTGGTCGAGGCCCTGCGCGAGGAAGGGACCGCGTACGAGCTGCGCCAGAACGGCACGGCCATCTACGTCCCGCGCGACCGCGTGTATGAACTGCGGATGCGCTTCGCCTCGGAAGGCGTCATCTCGGACGGCCCCGTCGGCTACGAGCTGTTTGACCAGGGCAACATGGGGATGACGGACTTCATGCAGAAGATGAACCGCAAGCGCGCGCTGGAGGGCGAGCTGGCCCGCACCATCTCCAACATGCAGCAGGTCGAGATGGCGCGCGTGCACCTCGTGCTGCCCGAACGCAACCCGTTCCGCGAAAATCAAGTGGAAGCTAGCGCGTCCGTCGTGGTGCAGCACGCCGGCAGCATCAAGCTCAAGACAGCCCAAGTCGATGGGATCACCGCCCTGGTGGCCGGTGCGGTGGAGGGCATGGACCCCGCCGCCGTCACCGTGCTCGACGACCAGGGCAACATGCTGTCCGACCCCAATGCCGGCGACCCCAATGCGCAACTCACCTCCACGCAGCTTGAGATTCAGCAGGAGGTGGAGCAGCATCTGATGAAAAGCGGCCAGTCGATGCTCGACCAAGTGCTCGGTCCGGGCCACTCCATCGTACGCGTTTCCGCCGCGCTCGATTTCAGCCGCACCGTGTCGCAACGCGACCTGATCGACCCGGAAAGCCAAACGGTGATCAGTGAGGAGCAGTTGAACGAAGAGAGCCCTGAAGACAATGCCAACTCCACAGTGCGCAACTACGAGGTGAGCCGCACGCAGGAGCGCACCGAAAGCAGTACCGGCGACGTGGAGTCGATGACCGTGTCGGTCATCTTGAACCAAAAGCCTCTGCCCGATAACGGAGAGGGCGCAGCCGGCGAGCCGGTCCCCTACACCGACGAAGAGCTACAGGAAATCGAGGCCATCGTCAAAAACGCGGTCGGCTTTGACGAGGAGCGGGGCGACCGTTTCGCCATCCACCAGACGCGCTTCAGCCCCGATGCCAACGACATGATGGTGCAGCAACTGCAGGAAGAGCAGCAGATGCAAATGGTAGAGCGCTACCTGCGCTACGGCCTCATTGTCATGGCCCTCCTGCTAGGCGTGTGGCTGATCCGCTCAATTGCTAAGCAGGGCGGCGACCTTGATGAGAACGGACTGATGATCACCGGCGATGACGACGAGAACGAGCGCCTAGAGGCCGAACGCCGTATGGGCGAGGACGACGATGTCGAAGACCTCGTGCTTATGGAGGACGATGTGTACATGAGCAAGCTGTCGCCCGAAGCGCAGCAGGCGCTCAAGCGGAAGCACCGCCTGTACAAAGAGGTTCAGAACCAGGTCACCAACCGCCCCGACGAGGCCGCTGAGCTGATTCGCACGTGGCTCATTGAAGACGCCATCGAAGTCGAACGCGAGCGTGCCGAGAAGCAAAAAGCCCGCGCCTAGCGCTTCCCCATCTGCTCTTCCCTAGCCGTACTGCTGTACCATGAATACTGATAAGCAACTCGCCAGTCTCGTTCAGTCAGCCCCTGACACCGTCCCTGACGAGGCCGCTAGATTCCAGGAGCCCGGCCTCAACGCCGTGAAGGAAGACGACGCCGAGACGCTAAGCGGCGCACAGAAGGCCGCCGTGCTGCTCATCGCGCTGGGTGTCGACGCTGCCGGCGAAGTGCTCCGCCGCCTCGACGATCATGAGGTGGAGCAAATTTCCATCGAGATCGCCCGCCTGCGGAACGTCTCCAGCGAGGTCGTGGAGTCGGTGCTCGAAGAGTACCATGACATGGCCATTGCGCAGGACTACATCGCCCAAGGGGGCATGGCCTTCGCCCGCGAGGCCCTGGTCGAAGCGCTGGGCAGCGACCGCGCTGAGGAAGTGCTCATGCGCGTTGAGGCGTCCATGGAGGTCTCCGCGTTCCACCTGTTGCAGACCGTCGAAACGGACCAGTTGTCGGGCTTCCTGCGCAAGGAGCATCCGCAAACGGCTGCGCTCATTCTCTCGCACCTCAACCCCGTGAAGTCAGGCGACATCATCAACCGATTCGAGGACGAGCTGCAAGAAGAAATCCTGTACCGCCTGGCCACGATGAACAAGACGTCGCCGGACATGCTCAACGACATCGAGGCGGTCATCCGCCAGCAGCTGGGCTCGGTCTTTGGCGCCGAGCTCAGCTCGTCGGGCGGTGCGGAGAAGGTGGCCGACATCCTCAACGGCATCAACCGCAACACGGAGAAGAAGATTATGGGCGCGATGGAAAAGCGCGACCCCGAACTCGCCGAAGATATAAAGCGCCTCATGTTCGTCTTCGAGGACCTCGTCAACGTCCACGACCGCGACCTGCAGCGGCTCCTCACCGAGGTCGACCAAAAAGATCTGGTGTACGCGCTCAAGGCCGCCCCCGACGAACTGAAAGACAAGGTCCTCAACAACGTCAGCCAGCGCGTAGCGGACGGCATCCGCGAGGAGCTGGAGCTGATGGGCCGCGTGCGCGTCGGCGACGTCGAGGATGCCCAGCGCGCTATCATTGAGACAGCGCAGCGGCTCGAAGACAACGAGGAGATCATGTTGACAGCCAATCCCGATGAAATGATCGGATAGCGGATCACCTCTCGACTCCTCTCCCATTGAACCTTTGCTGTCGTTGTGTTTAGCCGTGGCGTTATCAAGAAGAACGACCTTCCCGCCGACCAGGTAGAGCCTGTCTCCATCGACGGGTCCGTGTTTGACAAGCGCCGGCCCCGCATCCCGCAGGATCGCGTGCGCGCCGACGACCTGGAACCCGCCCCGACCCCGGATCGCTTTGCGTACTTGAAGCAGGGCGTCGTCCAGCGCGATCAAGTGGCCTTCACGCCTACGCCGTGGGTCGCCGGTGAGGATGCGTCCTCTCAACTGGCCGATCCCGCCGACGAAGCCTCACCCGACCCGAACGCCGCTGCAGAGCCGCCGGTCGAGGACGACGCCCCCGACCCCATGGACGAGCTCCGCGAGACCTTGGAAGCCGAGTGGCAAGCCAAGGTCGATGCCGCTCGCGAGGAGGCGTACCGCGACGCATACAACGAGGGCCACATCGATGGCTATGAAGTCGGGTACGAGGATGCGGAAGCCGACCTGCAGCAGATGATCGATGCAGAGGTCGAACGCCTCGCCGCCGACATGGCCCAGCTCAAGACGCTCTGGACCGAATACATTGAGGCGAGTGAACCGGCCTTGCTCAACCTTACCATCGAGATTGCCGAGGCGCTTCTCGACGCGCCGCTGCCTGAATCGGTCAAAGGCGCCTCGGCACGGGCCATTGCCGAGGCAGTCGAAGAATTGGTCGGGGCGGCCTCGCTCACTGTGTCGCTCCACCCGGTGGACTACCAGCGCCTGCAGGAAAAGGGCTTACTGGACCAGCTCAACGCGAACCACGAACAAACCCTGCACTGGAACCCGGATCCTAACCACCCGGAAGGCGACTGGAGCGTCGAGTCGCCCGCCGCGCTGATCCGTCACCAGAAAGACGAAATCATTGCGTCGATCCGGCAGCGCCTCGGCGCGGAGGCACCGGCTCGTCCCGACGCCTCCTCCTCTCCCGATGACGCGGCCTAACCGTCTGCCATGCCCCCGCTTGCTTCCCAGCTTGCACAGCTTCGCACCAGCCCCGGCGGCCCGACCCGATTCGGCAAAGTCCAGTCGGTCGTTGGTCTCCTCGTAGAAGCCCGCGGCTTGAATGCCGCCGTGGGGGAGCTGTGCTACATCTACTCCCCCGGCGACCCCAACGTCCCCGAGATCAAGGCCGAGGTCGTGGGCGTGCGTGATGGCACGACCGTGCTGATGCCACTTGAAAAGACCGTCGGCCTGCGCTCCGGGTGCCTCGTGCGTCGGTCTGCGCTGCCGCTCACCGTCGACGTGGGCGATGCGCTGCTGGGCCGCGTCGTGGATGCGAACGTAAACCCCATCGACAAAAAGGGGCCTCTGGCGCTGCCCGATGAGCAGCCCGTGCATCAGGACCCTCCCTCGCCGCTGGAACGGCAACTCATCGACACGCAGCTTCCCACCGGAATCCGCACCATCGACGCCTTCCTGCCACTTGGCAAGGGGCAGCGGATCGGCATCTTCGCCGGGTCAGGCGTCGGGAAAAGTACGCTCCTGGGCATGATTGCCCGCAACGCGCAGGCCGACATTAACGTCGTAGCGCTCATCGGCGAGCGCGGGCGCGAGGTGCGCGAGTTCATCTCCGACAGCCTGGGCCCTGAAGGGCTTGCCCGCTCCATCGTGATTGCCGTTACCGGCGAGAAGGCGGCGATGAGCCGCGTGAAAGGCGCGGGCGTCGCGCTGGCCATTGCCGAGTACTTTCGTGACCGCGGCAATGACGTTTTGCTCATGATGGACTCGATCACCCGCGTTGCGATGGCGCAGCGCGAGATCGGGCTGGCCGTGGGCGAGCCGCCAACGACGCGCGGCTATACGCCTAGCGTATTTGCCGAACTGCCCCGCCTCCTGGAGCGCGCCGGCCCCGACAGCAACGGAAGCATCACCGGCATCTTTACCGTGCTGGTCGAAGGCGATGACATGAACGAGCCCGTTAGTGATGCCGTGCGCGGCACGGTCGACGGGCACATCGTGCTGTCGCGCGACCTGGCGCAATCCAACCATTATCCGGCCATTGATGTGCTGCAGAGCGTGAGTCGGCTCATGAACCGCATCGCCTCTCCCGAGCACCAGGCCGCCGCCGAGGAAGCGCGCCGCCTCTTGGCCAGCTACCGGCAAGTGGAAGACCTCGTCAATGTGGGGGCGTACGAGCGCGGCTCCGATCCCGAAACGGACCGCGCCATCAATGCCTACCCGGCCCTCGTCGATTTCTTGCAGCAAGGCACGAGCGAAGTGCCAGATCGCCCACCCGCCGAAATGCTCCAGCAGCTGCTTCACCAGTTGTAGTCGCTCCTTCCCCCCTAGCGCTGCCAGGCCGCCCGCCCCGCCCAATCCGCCCAACGAGTTCGGCGGACTTGGCGGGCGTTTTGCTTTTCTACAGGGTGTAGCGCGCACCCCCTCGCCGGGGCACCTCAGCATCGGCTGAGACGGGTCCTGCGCGCACCCACACACTCATTATGTACCGCGGTTAGCACTTTTTACCCATTCGCCACCGCGGTGAACCCCAAGAGCCCAGGAAACTATGTCGGGAAACAAGTTCCGATTTTCGCTACAGAGCGTCCTCGACCTGCGCGAATACGAAACCGAGAAGGCACGCTTTTTCCTGGCGCAGGCTGTGGCAGAGCGCCGGGAAAAAGAGGAGACCCTACAGCGCGCCGAACAGCGACTCACCGAGCTCAACGAAAATGCGCCCCGCCCGGGGGAGGTCGACCTGCAGACGCTGCGGCAGTACGACGCCTTCCGGCAGCATGCCCGCCAACTGCGCGACCGCGCCGCCGACCAGCTCACCGAAGTGCGCCAGCGCGAGGACGTGGCCCGCTCAAACTGGATCGAGCGCCGCCAGGAGGAGAAACGCCTCCAGCGGCTTCACAGCGACGAGAAGTCGAAGCACGACAAAAAGATCGCTGAGGCCGAGATGGCCTTCCTCGACGAGCAGGCCGTGATGCGCTACTGCCGCGACGACAACAAATCGCTTCTATAACCGCTGCCCCATACGCTGCCCCTCACATGAAGAAGTCCCTGTTGCTCATTGGTGTCGGAGTGTTGGCATTCTCACTCGGTCTGATCGGGACGTACGTGGCCATGCCTTACATCGCCCCAGACATCGTGGCCCAGTCGACCGCCCCCTCGGACAGCGCTGCTAGCGACAGCCTCACACAGCGCGACCAGCTCATTGCGCTCATCGACTCGCTGGAAAGCGGACAGACTGACGCCCTCTTTGCCGAGCAGACGACCGTGAACCGCCTTCGGGACTCGCTCACCACCGTACATGACAGCCTGTCGAACGTGCAATCGCGCACGTGGTCGCTGCGCGACCAGCTGCAGGAGTTGCAGCGCCGCGTCGAGTCGCTCGAAGCGACGCAGGCCAAGGCCGCCGACATCAGCAAGACGCTTACTGACCTTGACGTGCGCGAGATGCGCGCCGTGCTTGCCCCCTTGAACCTTCCCGTGTACGAAGCGCTTTACGCGCAGACCACCGGTCGCGACCGAACGCGCCTGCTCCAGGCCATGCCGCCTGACAAGGCCGCCCAGCTCGTCGACCGAATCGTCGCCCGCCAGTAGTAGCATGCTCGTGGCGTGCTAAACGCAGTCCCCGTTATCATCCGCCCACTGAACCGGCTGACCCCCGATGCAACCGCCAGCCATACCGCCCTCCTCCGCCCCCGCTCCGGCCCCGCGGGAGGAGATGTCATCCGAGCGCAGCCCCGGCGACGGCTCCTCTTTCGGTGTCGTCCTATCCGCCCAGCAAAACGACCAACGGGCTGGATCAGCCTCGGACTCAAGCGCGACCGCGCCGAAGAAAACGTCCGATTCATCCCACAACACGAGCCCGTCCAAGCATACATCGGCTGCGTCAGAGACGGCGAGTCAGACGTCAAAGAGCAAGGCGGCCAAGCAAGAAGGCGGAGCCACTAAAGAGCCTGCAGCCCCGAGGTCCAAGAGCAGCCCGTCAGCGACAGAGGGCACTGGAAAAACGTCAGACGGGAAGACGTCCGCTCAGCACACGGCCTCGAAGAACGGCACCCCGTCGGCCAA
>CAYFQN010000054.1:0-16138 GCA_964345285.1 uncultured Rhodothermales bacterium | reverse complement strand
GTTCATCGCCTGCTTGGCCGGCCGCCGACATCCTTCCGCCAGTTCGCAAAGGACTACCAATCTGTGTGGGACCTCACGGGCAAGGGGGGATGAGCGGTCGAGGAGTGGTGGGTGCATCGCGTGGCAGGATGATTGCCGGTGGAAAAGAGCCCCCACGTCTTCGTTCATCCGTCTAGGAGCGAACCTATTGGGGGTGCAAATCAGTACGAGGTTCCCACTGGCAGCTGCCCCACTCGCACTCTAGCACCAACCACCACAGGGACCCATGGAGCTTTCCACCGCATCGCACATCGATCCGAAAGGCACCCGGCAGGAACGCCGTCAGCTCCTGGAGGCGCTACGGCCCGCCTTTCTCGGCCGCGACACCAAGTACCCGCTGGCCGACGGCTCGACGGCGCCTCGCACGTACTTGGACAGTGCCGCGTCCAACCTGCGCCTGGAGGTGGCTGATGACATTGCCCGGCGAGCGCTCGCGCACTATGCCAACACGCACTCGCGGCTCCACTTTGGCGCGCACATCACTACGGAGCTCTACCACCGCGCGCACGCCATCGTGAAGGACTTTGTGGGGGCGGGTGAGGACTACACGGCCATCTTCCACGGATCGGGGGTGACGAGCGGGCTCAACCGGATGGCCCGCGTGCTGGCCGACAAACGGCCCGAGCGCGACGTCGTGATCTGCTCCATGATGGAGCACCACGCCAACGATCTGCCGCATCGCAAGCACGCGGGCCGCGTCGTGCACGTCCCGGTCGAGAAAGACCCCGACGGGGAGGCGGGGCGCATCGACATGGGGGCGTTGCGCGCGGCCATCACCGAGCACGCCGACCGGCTCAACTACGTGGCTGTGACGGCGGCGTCGAACGTGACGGGCGTCATCAATCCAGTCCACGAGATTGCGAAGCTGGCCCACGAAGTCGGCGCGCTCATCGTGGTTGATGCCGCACAGTCGGCCGCGCACCTGCCGATCGCAGCCGAGGGCCACGCGCCAGCGGAACGACTCGACGTGCTCTGCCTGAGCGGGCACAAGATTTATGCGCCGGGCAGCCCAGGTGTCATCGTCGCGCGCAAAGACCTGTTCGCTGGGCTGGAGCCGCAAGAAGTCGGTGGTGGCATCGTCAGCTTCGTCGATGCCGAGCGCTACGAGATTACCGATTCGCTACCGGCCCGCGAGGAAACGGGCACGCCCAACATCCCGGGCGCGCTCGCCTTGGCCGCCACGCTGTACCTGATGGGCCGCATCGGGATGGACGTAATCGAAGAGGACGAGCGCGAGCTGACGCAGTACGCGCTAGAGCGCTTCATGGAGGTGCCCACGATGCACATCTACGGCTCGCACCGCCTCGAAGTGGCCGACCGGATCGGCGTCATCACGTTCAACCTGTCCGAGCTGCCGCACGGGCTCGTGGCCGCCGCGCTCAACGACTACTTCGGCATCGCGATGCGCAACCAGTGCTTCTGCGCACAGCCGTTCGTGCGCCAGCTGCTCGGCGTGGCCGGCGAGGACGGCGTTGCACCCGACTCGTGCGTCGAACCCGGTAACCAGCGGCTCGTCAACGGCATGGTGCGTGCGTCCTTCGGCGTGTACAACACGCGCGCCGACGTCGACAAGGCCGTCGATGCGCTTATGCACATCGCCGAGAACGCAGACTTCTACCAGTCGAAGTACGAGCCCATCCTTGACGGCAGTGGCGACTGGAGGCATACCGACTTCGCGTTCGACGCGCAGGCTGCGTTCGACCTGGAAGCGGAAGTCGATGCATGGCTGGACCGCGCCGGGGCCTAAACGGCGTCATCATCTCTCTCCCGGGCCAACGGATGGCACGATGACGTCGACGGCCACCGTGCTGCTTCTGCTGCTCGCCATGGATGGGAGCGACGATCTGGATGATCCCCCACTCGCCCGTCGCATCAAGGACGGCGACCGCGCAGCGTTCGAGACGTTCTTCCGGCGCCACCACGCGGCGCTCTTCCGCTACCTCACACGACGCGGCTGCCCAAACGACGTGGCCGAAGACATCATCCAGAACGCGTTCGTCTATATCTGGCAACGGCGCGACGCCATCAACCCCAACAAGTCGCTACGCGGGTACCTGTTCACCATCGGCTACTCGCGGATGCTGAACCACCACCGTGATACGGCCAAGTTCGATTACGACGCCGAGCTGGACGCGCCGCATGGCGCCTCGGCCCCCGACGCGGCGGCCGAGCATCAGCTGCTGCAAGAGCACTTGCAAGCCGCGATCGGTGCATTGCCCGAGCGGCGGCGGGCCGTCTTCGAATTGTGCTTCATGGAGGACCTTACGTACCGCGAGGCGGCCGACGTGCTCGGGATTACCCGCAAGACAGTCGAGAATCACATGCGCCTCGCGTTGAAGGACGTGCGCGCGGCCCTCGCTGCCTTCGAGCAGCCGTAGCGGGTATGCCCATCATCCCAGTCTGCATCGCCACCCTGGGCGGAGTCCGGGGTTTAGAGGCGGTTAACGAAGCGCAAGACACCGCGCGATTCGTGATGTGCGTCGAAGAATATGATCGCAAAGTCGGCTTCAGCGCGAATGCAGGCCGATGGTCTAAAAATTACCATCCAGCTTGGGGGGACCCCCAGGGGGCGTGTGTAGAGACAGTGAGCGGGGACAGCTTCATCCACCCCGTGCCATCCATGCGATCTCTACCACTGATTTTGTTGGACTCATGCATACGATGAAACCCTTCTTGCAGATACCGATCTTCGCCAGCCTCGCGCTGGTGCTCACCCTGGCCGCGTGCGACACCACAAGCCCCGACGCTGAGCTCAGCGAGGAAGAAGCTGACGCCGTGGCCGAGGTCATGGCCGACGCCCTCGCCGATCAGACGGACGGCATGATGGCCGGCCTCTACGACCTGACGGCCACCGTGAGCCGCGATGGCCTCGCTTACAACAGCAGCCGCGCGAAGAGTGAGGAGCGCACCTGGCGCGGCGTCCAACGCGACTTCGAGGCGACCTATAACCCGGACACCGGCGAGCACCTGATCCAGTACCGGCGGCAGGTCGAGCGGCCGAACGTCACCAAGAGCGTTGGCGTCAACCTATCCTACATCTTCGAAGACGTGGACGGCGGCGTCCTGGAGTTTCCACGGCGCCAGTCCGACGCCATCGCGACCATTACGTTTAACGGCCAGCGGAACGCCGACACAGAGGTGACCCGACCGCGCGGCACGCGAACGTCAACCGTGGAGCGCAACGCCCAGTGGGTACTCGACGGGTTGGAGGATGGGTCCGAACTCATGACGCTTTCCGGCACGCAGCAGCACGTTGGCACGCAGCAGGTGGAACGCGGCGATGCGGCCCGCACGCGCACCTTCTCCCTAGACCTCGACATCGTGGATGTGACGATCCAGAAGCCAACCGAGGACGGCGACGAGCCGCTCGAAGGCCGCGTCACGGGCGCGTTGGAATACGAAGCCGAGATCATGCTGACCTTGGCGAATGGCAACGAGCGGACACGGACGTATCGCGGCACCGTAGAACTGGAAGGCAACGGCCGGGCACTCCTGCGCATCATGGGCCTCCGCGCCCCAATCGCCATCGACCTGGCTAACGGCGACGTGGACGATGTATAGCTCATATTTTGCATAGCTCACATTTAACGTCTCATTCCCTCACGAAGTGGTTCGCTTCCTGACGAACCGCGCGGCGCTGCGGTCAGGCTCTTGTGTCCTGCGCCGCAGCGCCTCGTGCGTACGGGTCCCCCGCACTTAACCCTCGACTCATGGCTGACGCGCCGTCCCCATCCGAAGGCCAAGACCTCGCTGTGCGCATCGGCATGGTGCGCCGGAAGGGGCAGTCGCTGGACGCATCCGACCTAACGGAAGACGCCGTAGTGCGCGCGCTGTTGCGCTATCGGGACGCGCAGGACGTGGCGCCACAGCCCGAGCAGTCAGCACGCATGTGGGCCGCCATCGAGGCAGCAACGGCGGAGGTGCACGGCGCGGAGCCCAAGGAGGCAGCGACTATCTTCGCACGGCCCTCCGCAGTCCGATGGGCCGTGGCGGCCAGCGTAGCGGTCGCCGCGGTAGTGGCGTGGCTCCTGCTCACCGGCGCGCCCGAGCCCGTGCAGGTGGCCACCGCGTCGACGTCGATCGAGACGTACACGGCGCCGGATGGGTCGACGATTCGGCTGCGGCCGCACTCGACGCTCTACCGCATCGAAGCCGACGGCGAGCGCCGCTACCAACTCAGGGGCGAAGCCTTCTTCGACGTGATGACGCGCCCCGAGCCGTTCATCGTGGAGGCGGGCGCGTTGCGAGTGGAGGGGCTCGGCACGCGCTTCACGACGCACACGTGGGGGCAGCCGGCCGTTTACCTGCAGGAGGGCCGCGTGCAGGTCCGCACGGGCGAAGGCGAGCGCGTCACCTTGCAGCCGGGCCAGCGGAGCACGCTGACGGCGGACAGGACGTTAGCACCGCCGACGGAGGCCGACGGCGTCGCCGCGCTCGATTGGTTGCGGCAGGAGATCGCGTTCGAGAGTGAGCCTGCTGCGAGCGTGGTGGCCGAGTTGGAGCAGCATTTCGGCGTGACGATTGCGCTGCCGGACGACGTGGCCCGCGAGACGCTCTCCGGGCGCATCGCGCTGGAGACGCCGGCGCAGAGCCTGTCCGATCTCGGCCTAGTGCTCGGTGGCCGGTTCGAGCGCATCGGCGACGGCGCGTACCGCTTCGTGCAGGAGTAGCTGAGGCTTCCACGTATGACGAACATCCTCTCCAACCGATTGCTGGTCGTACTGCTCATTCTGGCCGGTGCACTGGTCCCGAGCCGGCCGGCACGGGCGCAGTCGACCGAGGTGCCGGTGCGCACCGTGCTCGCGGATCTGCAGACGAAAAGCGAGTACCGCGTGCTGTACCGCGACGCGCTCGTCGCCGGCACCTCCGTTGCGCTTACGCCGGAGGACGACACGCTCGCCGTGGTGGTGTCGACGCTCCGCGCGAAGGGGCTCATGGTGCGGGTCGACGCTGCGCGGCGCCAGGTGCTTATCGCGCCCGGTCGCTCGGAGCCTGGACCACCGCCGGCCGGGCCCACCGTGCTGCGCGGGCACGTCGTGGATGCGGCCAGCGGTATGCGCCTGCCTCACGCGACGATTACGTGGACGGAAGACGATCCGCCACGCGGCGTGGCAGCGAACGCCGCCGGTGCGTTCCGGCTGCGCGTGCCCGATGATGTCGCGAGCGAAGGCGCCATCGAGTTGACGGTCTCGTACGTGGGTTACCGGCCGGAACGGGTCGACGTCGATCTGCGGGCGCCGCCGGGTGAACTGGCCGTTCGGTTGCAGCCGCGCCCGGCCGAGGGGCCGGAGATTGTCGTGAGCAGCAGCAGCCATCGGTCCAGCCTCGACACCACGGCACAGGCGCTCGTCCGCCCCGGCCTCACCACCCCCTTCGGCGAAACGAGCGTGATCCGTGCACTCCAGCCCCTGCCGGCCGTCGCCATCACGCCCGCGTTCACGAACGGCCTCAGCGTGCGCGGCAGCCGCAGTGACGGCTTCCGCGTGCTGCTCGACGGCATGCCCATCTACAACCCGTCGCACCTCTTCGGCACGTTCGACGCGTTCAACGCCGAGGCCCTCCAGCGCGTCGGCTTCTTCTACGACGTCGCGCCGGCCGACTTGCCTGCACCGCCTGGTGGCACGGTGTCGTTCACGACGCGCACCGGCTCACAGACGGCGTTTCGTGCGCAGGTCGGCGCTAGCAACACAGCGCTCCGCGCGATGGGAGAGGGGCCGTTTGCCGACGGACAAGGCAGTGTGCTTGTCGCCGGCCGGCACTCGTACCTAGATGCCGTGTCGTGGATGGGCAGCGACGCCCTCATCGCACAGGGGCTCGATGCGGACCGTGAAACGAGTGCCCTGCCGGCGCAGGCCGTTCCACTCGAAGACCGGCTGCTCACGCCGAACGCTCCCTCGGCCCGGTTTTACGACGTGCACGGGAAGGTGTATTACGAGACCGCCGACGGGTGGCGCCTCATGGCCAGTGCGTATGCCGGGGGCGATCGCACAGCGCAGTCGGCACAGCGGCTTGTGCTTGACGCTGATGCTGTACGGCCGCGCGACCGGATCCAGCGGCGCGTCGTCGAAACGACAAACCGGTGGGGCAACGAGGCGGTGAGTATCAGCGTCGAAGGGCCATGGGGCGACCGCGCGTACAGCCAGACGCGCGCCGCGGTGAGCCGCTACCACAGCACCTTCTCGAAAGACGACTTCATCTATACACGCACCGACCGCCCGGCTGATGCGCTACGCAACTTCACGGGTCCCTTTGCCTACGACAATGAGCTGGTCGAGTGGAAGCTGGAGCAGCACGTCAACATTGCACCGTCGCACCCGGGGCTGTGGATAGTCGGTGGCGCGCTCCACGGGTTTGCAGTCGACTACCGCGAGGCGTCGGCGCTACGCCCGGAGTTTGTTCAGACGCGGCGCAGCATCCTCGCTGACGGCTTCGCGCAGTACGACTGGACGCGCACCGAACAGGCCAACGTGCATCTCGGCCTCCGCGCCCACTACTTCTCTCTCGGCTCGTACCTGCACCTCTCGCCACGCGTCCAGGTGCGCCTCTTCCCCGATCAGCGCGTGACGCTGCACGCCGGCTACAGCCGTAATCCGCAGTTCCTCCATCGCCTCGCCCTCCAGACGACGAGCAGCGCCGATGTGTGGATCACTAGCAACGAGCGCAACGCCCCCAGCTATGCCAACCACGTCTCCACAGGACTGACCGTCTCGCCCGTGCCTACCATATCCGTGCGAGCAGACGCCTACTACAAGGTGATCGACAATGTGTGGCAGCATGAGACGGTCACCGCCCTCCGGCGCTCGGACGTCAGCGTCCTGTTGGCGCCGTGGAGCACGGATAACCGCACCGTCGCCCGCGGGCTGGAACTGATGCACCAGCAGCGCCTGGGGGCAGCACGATGGACGAACAGCTATGCGCTCTCCCGCGTCGAGCTGCAGAGCGATGGCCTGAATGGTGGCAAGCACTTCCCGACCGATTGGGATCGGCGCCATCAATTCACGTCGCAACTCCAAGTAACGCACGGTGCGTGGACGGGGGCGCTCACCGGTTTGTATGCTACCGGCACGCCCAACCCGTGGGCGCAGTGGGTCGATGCCGAGCCCGAGCGACTAAACCCGTACCATCGGCTGGACGCGAGCCTGGTGTACGAGCGCGCGCTGGGTGACGGCGTGACGGTAAACGTCACGGCGTCCGTCTTCAACCTGTACGACCGCGCCAACCCCTGGTACCGCGACCCGGTGGCTGTGCTGTTACGCACAGGGCCACGCCGCCGCATCGGCTTCCGGGTGGTCGACGTGTACGATCTGGGCATCCAGCCAGCGTTCAACGTGAGCGTGCGATTTGGAGGCTAGTGCGGTCGCGCAGGCCGTGTGGGGAAATGTAACATCCCCGCCCAGGTGGCGAAAACAGTAGGGCGTTGCCGGTATGCTAACAGCAATACGCTGTCATTCCTCTGACGCTGCGTGCCACCCTCACCCCCTTGACTGTTCGCGAGCATGCCCCATGTTGACTCGCTGTCTGCACGTGCTCTGCATTACGCTAGCCCTAGCGGGTACCGCTGCGATTACAGCACCGGACCCCCTGCCTGTCGGTCCCTTTTCATCGGCCGACACCTCACGGGTGGCGCCGGACGGATGGGAGCCCATCGCATTCAGCAAGATAGACAACCGCACGCAGTACGACCTCGTCGCCCGGGACTCGACGGTTGTCCTTCGGGTGAGGAGCGACGGTGGAGCGTCCGGGCTTGTGATGCGCCGTCGCATCGACCCGAACGAGTACCCGGTGATCACATGGCGTTGGCGCGTCAACCGCGTGCTGGACGACGGTACCGCCCGCACCAAAGACGGCGATGATCATCCAGCCCGCCTCTACGTCACGTTTGACTATGACCTCGGTCTCGGCGGGCGGATCAAAAAAACCGCGCTCCGGGCGCTGGGCTACGACGACATCCCGAGCCGTGCCCTCAATTACGTGTGGGCCAGTCGGGCGAAAGCGGGTGCCGTCTTCCCGAACGCCTACACGGACTGGGTGATGATGCTGCCCGTGCAGAGCGGGCCGGAGCGGTGTGGGGAGTGGGTCGTGGAGCGCCGCAATATCGCCGCAGACTATCGACAGGCTTTTGGCGAGGATCCGCCTGCCATCACCGGCATCGCTGTCATGACCGACACAAACAACACGGGCGAATCGGCCATTGCGTATTACGGCGATATCGTTTTCCACCACGCATCCAGCCCCTCGGCGCCGTGAGTCGTGTAAGGCAGTTCACTGGGAGTCGCACCGTGATCGGCTGACGCAGTGCACGCAGCGTGGCGATTCACGTCCTACGCGCTGACGATAACACCCCCCTCAGGCCCTTGCATGCAAGGGAATGCCCCACAGGGGCTAGGAATACCTCATTACACCCGTGTGGAGCCTCCCCCCTCCTCGTTCTAGCCGCCCCATGTTGATATATAGACTGAACGATGGGGAGAGGCTACCCCGGTAACAGATGGCGAGAGCCGTCCATGCACTGGCCCCCGCCGATTCCCATCCAACGCGAGCGACTTTGACACAAGACATTGGGGGCTGTGATGACTACTCAAGAAGCTGTTGCAAACAACCCGCCACGTATACAAACACCAACATCTCGCGACGCGCCCGAATCCCGCGACGCGCCCAACCGTGATATCACCCTCGGCGATGGATATGCCGGCCCGGCACCGGACTTGGGCGTAGACGTTACGCCGCCGAAGCCGAAGAACACCTTCCGGTCGCGCCGCCCGCAGAAGACGGCCTGGGCCGATCTCAAGGCGCAGTACAACGTCACGCTGCTCGTCGGCTTCGCGCTGGCATTAGGTCTGATGATCGCTCTGTTCTCGGCGGACTTCGCCATCGATGACAGCGCTGAAGCGGTAGCGATCGAGCAGCAAGAGGTCGTAGCCATGCAGGATATCCAGCAGACCGAGCAGATGGAGCGCGCGCCACTGCCACCGCGCCCGCCGGTCCCCGTCGAGGTGCCTAACGACTTTGTTATCGAGGATGAGCCGCTGAATTTGGATGCGTCACTCGACCTCAACGAGTCACTGATCGTGTCCGACGCTCCGCCGCCTCCGGCCGAGCCGCAAGATGACGGCGCCGCCGACGACCGTTCCGACGAGGTCTTCATCGCCGTCGAAGAGGAGCCCACCCTGATCGGCGGGCAGGACGCCATTTATGGCAAGGTTCAGTACCCTGCGACAGCCCGGCAGGCCGGCGTGCAGGGCCGTGTAATTGTCCAGTTCATCGTCGACGAGGAGGGCAACGTGACCAACCCGACCGTGCTGCGAAGCCCCCACTCGATGCTCTCCGATGAAGCCCTGCGCGTCATCCAACAGGTAAAGTTCACGCCAGGGCGGCAGCGCAACCAGCCGGTTAAGGTGCAGATGGCCTTGCCCATCATGTTCCGCCTCGAAAACCGCTAGCTGCGCATCGCTCCACGAGGGCGCCACCGACAGGACTTTCATGTCACGCTCGCTCGCGTGCATGTGCACGAGCGGCCGCTGGGAGCTTCGGGTCCCGGCGGCCCCTCATGCCAAGCAAGTGAGCGGGCTAGGATGGTTTCATGCGATCTGCATAATTAATACATTGAGGGCGTACCTCGTCGCCAAATCCGACAGCCATACCTTTCCGATCCCATGTCTACCATGCATGCTGCTGTTGCTCATGAGTACGGCGGCCCCCTTTCGCTGGAAGAGATCGCTATTCCTACGCCGGCGGAAGGAGAGGTCGTCATGAAAGTAGAAGCCTCCGGCCTGTGCCACACTGACATCCACGCCGTACACGGCGATTGGCCGGTCAAACCGAAAATGCCCCTCATCCCTGGGCATGAAGGCGTCGGCGTTGTGACGCGCGTTGGCGCAGGGGTAACCGACGTGAAAGAGGGTGATCGCATTGCCCTGCCCTGGCTCGCCTATGCCTGCGGCAATTGCGAGTATTGCGCCTCAGGGTGGGAGACGCTCTGCCTGGAGCAGGAAAACGCCGGCTACTCGATCGACGGCTCGTACGCCGAGTACGCGAAAGGCTTCGCCAAGTACGTGTCGAAAGTTCCCGATAGCGTCGACCCGCTCGACGCCGCTCCGCTCACCTGCGCCGGCGTTACGACCTACAAGGCGGTTAAGGTGTCGGGCGCCCGATCCTCGGATCTCGTTGCGGTCTTCGGCGCCGGCGGGCTCGGGCATATGGCCATTCAGTACGCCCGAATCGCCGGGGCCACGGTGATTGCCGTGGACCTCGTCGACCAGAAACTAGACATTGCTGAGGAGTTGGGCGCCACCTACACGTTCAACCCGACGACGGCGGACGTGGCCGAGGAAATCCAGAAGCTTGGGGGCGCCGACGCGGCCATCAGCACGGCCGTCTCGCCAAAAGCCTTCGAGCAAGCCTATCGATCCCTCAAGCGCAACGGCACGCTCGTCTTCGTGGGGCTGCCGGCGGACAATCACGTCGAGCTGCCTATCTTCGAGACGGTGCTCAACGGCATCAACATCCACGGCTCCATCGTGGGCACGCGCGCCGATCTTGCCGAGGTGTTTGAACTGCACGCGCAGGGGCTCACGGAGGTGCATCGCGAAGTGCGGACCCTCGACACGGTCAACGAGTCGTTCGATGATGTGCTGCACTCGCGCATGGAAAAGCCCCGCATCGTGTTTGACCTGCGCAACGGGATGGCCTGATCACGCTGTTTCGATCCGACCCTGTCGCATCAGCCTGCCCGGTTCGAACCCCGGCGGGCTGGTTGCGTGTTTGGGGTGCGCTCCCGATCTCCCAACCCGCTACCGGACCAACCATGACGCTGCCCGACGCCGTGACGCTCTGCGAAGTGGGACCGCGCGACGGCTTTCAGTTCGAGGACACGCCGATCCCAACAGACCTCAAGCTGTCAATCATCGACGCGCTGGCCGAGGCGGGGCTGTCACGCATCCAGGTCACGTCGTTCGTCCACCCGAAGTGGGTGCCGCAGATGGCGGACGCCGAAGAGGTGGTCGCTCGCTTGCCTGATCGCGAGGGCCTGATCTACACCGGCCTCGCGCTCAACATGAAAGGGCTGGAGCGCGCGCACGCTGCGGGATTAAAGTACGTTGATCTGTCCATTGCCACGAACGACCGGCACAGCCACGACAACGCCAACATGACAGTGGACGAGGCCGTCGAGCAGGCTACCTCGATGGTGGAGCACGCGCACGACCACGGCCTGCAGGCGCAGATGGGCTTCCAGACCGTCTTTGGCTATGCCGCCCCTGGCGATACGCCGCTCGACACCGTGTGCGCACTGGCCGAACGGTTTGCGGCGATGGGCGTCGAGTCGATCTCGCTGGCCGATACGACCGGGATGGCCAACCCAGCCCTGATCGAGCAGCGCATCCAGGCCGTGCAAGACGTCATCAGTAATGTGCCGCTTGTGCTGCACCTGCACGACACACGCGGGCTTGGGCTCGCCAACGTGGTGGCGGCGCTTGGGTGCGGCATCACGCGGTTTGACACGTCGCTAGCCGGCATGGGCGGCTGCCCGTTCGTGCCGGGCGCGGCGGGTAATATTGCCACCGAGGACACGGCGTATCTGCTGCGCGAGCTCGGCATCGAAACGGGGGTCGATATCCACGCTGTAGCTGAAGCTGCCCGGCGTATCGAAGCGTTCCTGGGTGCGTCGTTCCCGGGCAAGCTCCACCAACTCATTGGGCGGGATAATGACCAGGCGCGCATCTGAGTGCGCCACTCGTTCTGTAAATGTGAATACATGAACCGCATGTGAACAGGGCGTGAAGCATGCCTGCAGAAAGCCCTTCCAGTGCCATCCCGGGCGAACCTCGCCGTGCAAGGCGGGATTGGAGCATGCGTACAGACAGTCTTACCAGCTACTCGGTTAGCGGCGTCGTACCGAGCGCGGGTCATCCATCCCCAGCCTATACCGCCTTATGAGCGAACAAAACGCAGTACTCCCGAGCAACAACACCGCGGCGACTGACACGCCAGCACCCCGGCCCACGATTTACGACGTGGCCGACCAAGCCGGCGTGGCCATCTCCACGGTGTCCCGCGTGTTGAACAACTCGAATAACGTAGCGAGTAGCACGCGCGAGAAGGTGCTCGCCGTCATTGAGGAGCTGCAGTTTCGGCCCAGCCGCACGGCCAAGTCGCTGGCTCAGCAGTCGACACGGACGATTGCCATTGCCGTGCCTACGTTCACAACCCCGTTTCATAACGAGCTACTGAAGGGGGTGCGTAGCCGTCTCAAAAACGTCGACATCGAGCTGCTGCTGTGCGACCTGCGGTGGGCCGAGCCCGAGGCAACGCTCCGCAACTTCTTGAGCCGCGGTGCGATGGATGGCCTGCTCGTTGCCGGCTTCACCCTCAACGACACGATGGGCCGTGAATTGAAGCAACTGGGTGCGCCCGTGGTGCTCATCGGCAGCCAGTGGGATGAACTCGACTCGTTCCACTGGGACGAGACGGCCGGCGTGCACAAGGCCATCGAGCACCTCGCCGAGCAAGGCCACGAGCGCATCGGAATGGTGACCACCCACCGAGAAGGGCCTGTGTCGCAGACGCGCATCCGCGGGTACGAGGAAGCCATGCAGCAGGCTAGCCTACCGGTCCGCGACGAATGGATCGCTACGGGCCATACCGAGAAGCACGCCGGTTTCAGCGAAGAATCGGGCTACGAAGCGATGCAGAACCTGCTGGAGACCGACCCGGGCGTGACGGCGGTATTTGCCAGCAGCGACGTGCAGGCTATCGGCGCCTGGCAGGCCATCCGTCACGCGGGCTTGGACGTTCCGGACGACATCGCTCTTGTGGGATACGACGACATCAAGGTGAGCCGCTTCATCGGGCTCTCCAGTGTGGCGCAAAACATGCACGACATTGGCGAGGAGGCCACCGACCTGCTGCTCCAGCGGCTCAACGGCGACGACACGCCGGCCGCCTTCTCGAAGCTCATCACCCCTGAGCTCATCGTGCGCGCATCGAGCTAGCCCACCCCCCACCGTCTCCGCGTCCCTATGGCGTTCACCTGCACGGCCATCATCTTCGACCTCGATGGCGTTCTCGTCGACTCCAACGCCATCAGCGAGCGCCACTGGGAGCGGTGGGCTGCTGAGCACGGGATTCCGTACGCGGAGATTGCCGACAGCCATCACGGCCGCCCGACGGTGGACATCATCCGTGACGTGGCGCCCCATCTGGATGCCGAAGCGGAGGCCCGAAAGAAGGAAGAGCCGGAGGCCATGGATACGGACGGGCTGGTGGCGTTCGATGGGGCGGCTGCGCTCATCAATGCACTGCCGGATGGGCAGTGGGCCATTGCCACGAGCGGCCGCCACCGGACGGCCACGACACGGCTAGCGCACACCGGCCTGCCGCACCCCGATACGCTGGTGACGGCCGACGACGTGGAGCAGGGTAAGCCGGCCCCGGACCCGTATCGGTTGGCCGCTGAGCAGCTAGGCATCCCCCCGCGCAAGTGCCTCGTATTCGAAGATGCCCCGGCCGGCGTCGAGTCGGCTCACCGCGCGGGGGCTCGGGTGATTGCTGTGGCCTCTACGAATCCGCCCAACGCGCTGGCCGCTGCCGACGCGGTAGTGGACCGGCTGGCCGAGGTAACGATCGCGTTCACCGGGAACGGGAGGTTACGGGTCCAGTGGGGGAGAGACGCCTAGCCACGGATGCGTCGTGGATGGGCCCCCCGCGTTGCCCCTCACTGAATGACCCGCTCTCGCATGCTAAGCCTGCTGCTTCGGCCGGTGCGCGATGCCATTTACGGCATCGGGTGGGTCCTGGCCCGGCTGGGCCTCATTGATGCGCAGCGCGGGAATCGGGTGGCAGAGCTGGCGTGGCCGCGCATCGTGACGGGTGTGGCCCGCATGTCCAAGTCGACGGCCGACGTGGCGATGGTGGGCACGGCGCTCGGCGCCTCAGCCATCGCTGGCGTGGGCTATGCGACGCCGTACTGGGCCATGGCCTTCGTGCTGGGGGGTGGTATCGCCGGGGGCACCATCAGCCTCGTCTCGCAGCGCTACGGCGCAGGGCGTCCGGAGGCAACGAGCGTTGCGGTCACGGTGAGCGCGGTGTTCGCGCTGGCGGCCACGCTACCCCTTGTTGCTTTGTTCTGGATGATGGCCGAGCCGCTTATCCGCCTCATCGGCACCGGGGATGACGCCATCGCGTATGGCGCGCGCTACCTGCGCGTCGTCAGCCTGGCGATGCCGTTTGCGGCGCTCAACCTTGTCGCCAGTCGAACGCTCGTCGGCGCCAACGACGCACAGACGCCCATGGCGGTGCGGGCGGGCGGCGCCGTCCTCAATGTGGCGCTCAACGCGCTGTTTATCTTCGGCCTTGGTTGGGGGGTGGTCGGCGCAGCAGCTGGCACGGTGCTCGCCAATGCAGTAGGCATGGCCGCGTTCGCATGGGGACTGACGACGGGCCGCCTGCCGGTGGTTGGCGACCTACCCGTGCGTATCGACTGGTCAGCGCCTCGCTGGGACACCAAGACGGCCCAGCATCTGGGCCGCATCGCCACGCCGCTCGCGCTCACCAACTTCGCCCAAAGCGGCGCGCAGTTTCCGCTCTTGGCCATCGTAAGCCTGTTCGGGCCCGACGTGGTGGCAGCTTTTGTCATTGCGCTGCGCGTTCGCGACCTCATGAACACGCCCGGCTGGGGCTTTGGGTTGGCATCGAGCAGCCTCGTCGGCCAGTCGCTCGGCCGCAGCCACGAGCAAGAGGCCGATGCCTACGCGCAGGACACGCTGCGCTTTGCAGTAGCCACGTACGTCCTCGTAGCGGCAGGCGTGTTCGCTGGCGCCACGCCCCTCAGCCACCTGTTCGTGAGTGGGACAGCCACTGTGCCGACCACCGCAGCCCTGATCCGGGCGACGTGTGTGAGCGTCGTGCTGTGGGGCATCATGAATGGCGCCATGGGGCCGTTGCGCGCCAGCGGCGATACGCGGTGGCCCTTTTACGGCCAGATGCTGGGCCTCGTCGTGTTCGCGCTACCGGCGGCCTACGCAGGGGCCGTCACGCCATTGGGGCTTGCTGGCCTGTATGGGGCACTGCTGTTCGAAACGGGTATCCCAGCCGGCGTGGTATACGCCCGGTTTCGAAGCGGAACGTGGAAGCAGATCAGCCGCACGTATCGCCCCGAACCGGCCGGTAACGCGCCGTAGCCGCCGGCCGGTCTGCGGCAGCCTATGAGGCGTCGCGGATTACGCGGATGACATCGAGGGCCGTGATGATGCCGACGAGGTGCTTATCGCGTGTTACCAGCACGCGGTGGATGCGTCCTTTCAGCATCGTGTCCGCGATGGTTTCGAGCGGAGCGTCTTCGCTTACGTCGAACACCATGGGCGTCATGATGTCGTCGACGGTGGCCCCGCCCCACTCTTGCTCGCGAAACGACTGCAGGTCCTCGTCCGAGTACTCGCTGTCGATGCCAAGGTGGAACTGCTGATGCGGCCGGGGCCGAGGCAGTGACTCGCCGGGGAGGCTGCTGTGCTGTGTGATGTCGCTCATGGAAACGACGCCCACCAAGTTGCCGTCGTCGTCGGTGACAGGTGCGCCAGAGATGTTGTACTCCATGAAGAAGTCGGCCAGTCGCTCGATGGACCACGACGGATGGGCCGTAACTACATCTTCGGTCATAATATCGCGGGCCGTAAGATCACTAAAAGAGGTTGTCGTAGCCATGGTCGGCAGGTGGGTTGATGATTGAGGTGTAGCGTACGCAGGATACCATAATGTGGGACGGCAGAGAAGACAGGCAGTTTGCCCCTCCGCGTAAGTCAATCACAACATGCGATGTAGGACGTTCCCCTACCGTCCTGAATGCGTCCACCAGCAGGTCGGTATCGCTTGCCGAATCCCAGCGGGATCCTTCAAGCACAAGAGCGCTGAATATGCCCATGCTGCGCGGCTTCGGTGGCGGACGGGTTCTGAAGCCCACAATGGGCGTGGAGAACCTTGGCGTTCCGCGGCAGAGAACGTATGCGATGCCCCATGGAACAGTTGCGTATGGCGCAAGCCGCCAAGACACAACGACGATGAGCCGCGCCTATACCGCGCGGTCGACGGGCATCTGGAACGCGTGGAC
>CAYFQN010000053.1:11049-16149 GCA_964345285.1 uncultured Rhodothermales bacterium | reverse complement strand
TGCGGCCCTCCATCTGATCGCCCAGTTCGAGGAGCAGGTCGAGGTCGCGCAGCCGCCCCTCGCCCTCGTCGATGCGGGTGACGATCTGCTCCAGCCAGCCGGTGCCCTCGCGGCACGGCGTACACTGGCCGCAGCTTTCGTGCGCGTAGAAGTGGGTGACGCGGCGCAGCCACGAGACCATATCGGTGTCTTCGTCGAGGACGAGCATGCCCGCGGTGCCCATCAGCGAGCCGGCCTCGCGGAGGCTCTCGGCGTCCATCGTCACGCCCTCGATCATGTCGGCCCGCAGGGGCGGGACGGAGACGCCGCCAGGGACGAGCGCCTTCAGGTCTTTGCCGCCGCGTACGCCGCCGGCGACGTCGTCGATCATGTCGGTGATGAGCATCCCGGTGGGATACTCGTACACGCCGGGGCGGTTGACGTGGCCCGAGATGCCGTAGAGCACAGGGCCCGGGTGCTGTTCGGCGCCCGTGTTGGCGAACCACTGCGCGCCGCGATTCACAACGAGCGGCACGCACGCCAGCGTCTCCACGTTGTTGATCGTCGTCGACTGGCTCCAGGCGCCTTTCTGGGCGGGGAAGGGGGGCTTGTAGCGGGGATACCCGCGCTTACCTTCGAGGCTTTCGAGCAGGCTCGTCTCCTCGCCGCAGATGTACGCGCCGGCGCCCTTGTGCAGCACAATCTCCGTCGAGAAGTCCGTGCCCATGATATTGCCGCCGACGTAGCCCTTGTCGTAGAGCTTATCGAGCTCAACCTGCATGTGGTTGATCCAGTCGACGTACTCGCCGCGCGTGTACACGTAGCAGGTGTCGATCGACATGGCATAGCATGCGATCAGGATGCCCTCGAACATGAGGTGCGGGTTGTACTCCATGAGTTGCCGGTCCTTGAACGTGCCCGGCTCGCTCTCGTCGGCATTGCAGGCGAGGTAGCGCGGGCGGCCGTCCGGCTCGGGCATGAAGCTCCACTTCATCCCGGTGGAAAAGCCTGCCCCACCGCGGCCGCGCAGGCCCGACTCTTTCACGGCTTGCGTCACGCCGCCCGGGGTGATGCTGTCGTCGGTGAGCACTTTGCGGAGGGCATCGTACCCGCCGTGTTGCTCGTAGACCTCCAGCTTGTGCAGGTCCTTGACAGGTGGCAGCAGGACGCGCTGGTAGTTGCGCCAGTCGCCGGCTTTGCTCTGGGGGGTACCGTTGGTCGCTTCCATGGTATTTCGTTGTGCGGTTGGCGTTGCGCGTGATGGAGTCGGCGTGCGGCGTGGCGCATTCAGCGCGTACGCCGAGCGCTGGACTCCCAACCTGCTACTTCGTCGCTTCGGAGCGGGGGGGCGTCTGGTACGTCTCGACCTGCTCGGGCTGGACGTCCGTGCGCCGGTTGCCACCGAGTTCGTCTTCGTCCTGCGGGAGCGTAACGGAGGTGAACGCGGGCATTTTGCCCTTGCGCAGGTCGTCGATGAGCCGGTCGACCTTCTCCTTCGTCAGGTTGTGCACGTACGGGCCGTTGGTGACCTGCAGCATCGGCGCAGACCCGCAGCAGCCGAGGCATTCGACCTCCTTTAGCGTGAAGAGGCCATCGTCGGTCGTCTCGCCGTCGTGGATGTCGAGCTTCTCTTCCAGGTAGTGGAAAATGTCGTACCCGCCCATCATCTGGCAGCTGAAGCAGGTGCACACGTCGAGGACGAATTGGCCCTGCTCTTCTTTGTAGTACTGCGTGTAGAAGGTGGCCACGCCGTAGGCTCGCGCGTAGTCCATGTCGAGCGTGTCCGCGCAAAGCTCAATCACCTCGGGCGGCAGCCAGCCAAACTTCTCCTGCGCCAGCCACAGCACGTTCATGATGGCGGCCTTCTCGTCGGGGTATTGGCCCTTCCAGCGCTCGATCTTAGCCTGCTCGTCATCGGTCCACACGAGCTCGTCGTCCGAGAACACGGGCTCCGGATCTTGCTCCGGCAGCCCCACAATCGGCCGCTTGACGTTGAATTGAGACATACGTTGAGGTGTGTGAATGTGTGGATGGATGAACGCGTGGACGAACGCATGGACGTGCGCACGTTCACACGCCCACACCGTCAAACGTACAGACTTACTTATCCGCCTCGCCCATCACGGGGTCAATGGAGCCGATGAGGATGACGGTGTCCGCCAGCAGCGTGCCCTCCATGATGTACTCCATCACCTGCAGGTTGGTAAACGACGGCGCGTTGATGCGCACGCGGAATGGGTTGCCCGTGCCGTCGGACGTCAGGTAGAAGCCGAGCTCACCTTTCGGGCTCTCGATGGCGTGGTAGGCGTGGGCGCCCTTCGGGGCTGTCGTGCCCGTATCGGTGTACATGAAGTCGTGGATCATGCCCTCCATCGAGTAATAGACCTCTTCCTTCGACGGGTAGGCCTGCTTGGCATCGTCGGTGCGGATCGGGCCTTCGGGCAGTCGGTCGAGGCATTGCTCGATGATGCGGATCGACTGCTTCATCTCCTCGAGGCGCACGAAGTAGCGGGCGAGGCAGTCGCCCTCCTCGCGCACGGGGATATCGAAGTCGACGTCCTCGTAGCGCAGGTACGGCTCGAAGCGGCGGAGGTCGTATGCTACGCCGCTGCCGCGCAGGTTGGCGCCCGTCATGCCCAGCTCGATGGCTTCCTCGCGCGTAACACGCCCGACGTTCTTGTTGCGGTCGATCCAGATGCGGTTGCGGTTCAGGAGCTGCTCCCACTCCGCGATGACGCCTTTGTACTTATCGCAGAAGGCGCGAATCTGGCGAATGGCCTCGGGCGAGATGTCGGACGCGATGCCGCCAATGCGGCTGTGGCTCACGGTGAAGCGGGCGCCAGCCACCTCGTCAAAGATGTTGTAGATGTCCTCGCGCCCCTGGAACGTCCAGAGGAAGACGCTCACAGCCCCGGCGTCCATGAGCCCCACGCCGAGCCACAGCAGGTGCGATGAGATGCGCGCCAGCTCGCACATGATCATGCGGATCCATTGCGCGCGTTCGGGCACCTCGATGCCGGCCAGCTTCTCCACGGCCAAGCACCAGGCGACGTTGTTGGAGTAGGGCGACAGGTAGTCCATGCGGTCCGTGTAGGGCATGAACTCCTGATACGTCTTGTGCTCGGCCAGCTTCTCGATCCCGCGGTGCAGGTAGCCGATGTCGACGACCGCTCTCTCGATCGTCTCGCCGTCGAGCTTTACGACGCAGCGGAGCACGCCGTGCGTGGCCGGGTGCTGCGGGCCCATGTTGAGGACCATCTCGTTTTCGAGCGGATCCACGTCCACCTCGCCAACGGCACCATCACCGGCTGGTGGACGGCCTTCGGCGCGGGCCTGCTTCTCTTCAAGCCAGGCGTGCTTGGTATCCAGCCGCTCGTACAGCGCTTTGTTGTGGCGCGGCCAGAAGCGGAAGTGGTCGCCGAGGTCAGCGCCGGGAAAACTAGGAGCTTGAGGCATACGGGTTAGGGATTGGAGGTTCAGGGTTTCGTGTTCTGCGTTCTGAGATCAGCGGTTGCTCGTCCTCCCCTGAGCCCAGAACCCTGAACGCTGAACTATTCGTCGTCGACGTCGGAGCGGGGCTCTTCGTAGCTCTTGCGCGGCCTAGAGCCGTGGGCCGCCGCGAAGGGGTCCATCGTGAGCTCGCCCTCGGGCGTCTGCGGCGGAAGCGGCAGGGAGCCCGGCACGCCGAGCTGCGGAAATTCTTTGCGGAGCGGATGGTACTCGAAGTCCTCCGGCATGTACATCCGGCGCGGGTCCGGGTGATTCTTAAAGCGGATACCGAACATGTCCCAGCACTCGCGCTCGTTCCAGTTGGCCGCGCGGTACACGTCGGTAACGGTGGGCACGGTCAGGTCGCTCTCGTCCACGCGCACCTTGAGGCGGATGCGCTTCTGCTTATCCAGCGCCACGAGGTTGTAGAACACCTCGTAGCGATCCGCCTCCGTGAACCGGTCAATGCCGCCAAGGTCGGCGAAGTAGTTGAAGCCGCGTTCCGCGCGCAGGAATTGGCATACCGCCACGATACGCGCCTTGTCGACGAAGACGGTGTCTTCGTTGGCGTACGTTTCGACGCGCCAGATGACCTCCTCGCCAAACTCGTCACGCAGCGCCTCAATCTCCTCAGGGATGCGCGTCGTGCTCTGGGCATGCGGGTTCGCCTCCGCATCCTCCTCGCGGGCCTCATCGAGCGGGGTGAAGTAAAACTGGAGGACTTCCGGCTCGCGGGGCGTGTCTTTTTCGGGCGTTACGTTTTTCTCGTCGTCGCGCATCGTAGAGCGGGGGCGTTCTCAACTAATCAGGCGGGGCGGCCGTTACGCGCGCTGCGGGACGCGGATGTCGGCGTCTTCCAGTTCGTCCTGCCAGGCCATCCTCGGCTTTTCGAGCTGAGCAGGGTATTGGGCATTCTCGCCGACGATGGGGGCGTGGCGGGCCGGGGCGCCTTCCGTGTAGTCCTGCACCACCGAGTACTCATTGCGCACCTTCTCCTGGATATCCATGAGCGCGTGCAGCACGGCCTCGGGGCGCGGGGGGCACCCGGGGATGTAAACGTCAACAGGCAAGAAGTTGTCGCAGCCCTGCACCACGCCGTAGCAGCGGTGCATACCACCGGTGGAGGCGCAGGCGCCCATCGCGATGCACCACTTAGGATCGGCCATCTGGTCCCACACGCGGCGGATGGCGTGCGCCATCTTGTACGAAACCCAGCCGGCCACGATCATCAGATCGGCCTGGCGCGGGGAGAAGCGCATGGCTTCGCTGCCAAAGCGGGCGGCGTCGTATTTGGGCCCGGCAAAGGCCATCATCTCGATGGCGCAGCAGGCCAGTCCCATGGGCATCGGCATCATGGAGTTCGACCGCGCCCAGTTGAGCACCGCATCAAGACGGGTCGTAAAGAAGCCGTCTCCGCCTTCAAAAGGAGTAGCCATGACGTTGCAAACGGTTAGTGAGTGGAGTGGACGGGTCCGGGTGGAAAATCCAAGCACCGGATTAAATGGCGGAGGCAATGCGCAGTTTCAGGCCCTGCGCGCGGCGGATTAAATTTTCAACAATGGCTGAAAATGCCAACGTAGGGCGGACAGAGCCTTCGCCGTGTGGTGCGGTTATCCCTGTGGTGCGGTTATC
>CAYFQN010000053.1:0-10815 GCA_964345285.1 uncultured Rhodothermales bacterium | reverse complement strand
TATCCCTGTGGTGCGGTTATCCCTGTGGTGCGGTTATCCCTGTGGTGCGGTTATCCCTGTGGTGCGGTTATCGGAAGCGGGGCCCGCCTTCTTCAAAGTCGAGCCCGCCTTTTTTGATATCGTACAGCAACCCGATGGCCAAGATGACCATGAAGAGGATGATGACGCTCATCACGCCCAGCGCCGCGCCGGCGTCGATGAACTCATGGAAGCTCACCGCCCACGGGTACATGAACACGACCTCCACGTCGAACACGATGAAGATCATGGCCACGAGGTAGAACTTGACCGAGTACCGCTGCCGTGCTGTGCCAATGGGATCCATACCGCTCTCGTACGGCGACCCTTTCACTAGGTTAGGCCGCTTCGGACCGATCAGCTCGGCCGCCTTGAGGAGCGTGAACGCCAGCCCAAGAGCCAGCACCATCATGATAAACAGCGGAACGAAATCGGCAAACATGGAGCCGGAAGCAGTTGATGGGGTGCACGATGGAGTGCGCGCTAGACGGTAACGTACCGAATCGCAGCGTGGAGCACAACGAAGATGCATTGAAGTCGGCCCGCAGCGAGTGCTTTTTGGCGGCGTCAGGGCGCGTATGTAATACGAAGCCACGCCGACCGCCCAATGACCGGCGCCTCTATGAGACCGCGGCGGGGCTGGTTTAAGACATTCTGCACGGCGAGCTGCGCGCTCAACCCCGAGACGTAGCGTCGCGCGTCGAAGCGCACGCCTACGTCGACCGGGTAGGCGGCGTCGACCCGGCCTGCATACCACCCCGAGCGTGCGACGTGCGCAGGGGCGTAGTGTGCTGTGGCGTGCACAGTCCACGCGCCCACCGTCCAGTCTGCCCCGGCATGGGCCTCGAACCGGGGCGCGTTGAGCCGAGCCACCGGGGCCCCGCTGGTTGACTTTTCCCTCTGCTGATGGTGAGCCCGGGCAGCGAACGCGCCGTTCACACGGAGATTGTCACGGAGCGCTGCACGCCCCCCGAGGCGCACTCCGGCTTGGTACAGCCGGTCCACGTTCCGATAGGTAAGGAGCACGTCCTGCTCGATGCTGGATTCCCTCGCAACGGCCCCTGCGGCCTGGTCGGGCCGCACGACGCCTACCGGGACCCCGTCATAGACGCGCCCCATGGCCTGGGCGGTGAGCCTTGCCGCCTCAGCTGGCGTTATGTCCATCGCGTCGAGCAGGCTGCCGAGCGGCTCCTCCGGGTCGCTGGCGGCCTGTGCCACGATAGGCGCGAGCACAAGCTCCAGGTCTGCGCGCACCCGGGGCGTGTACACCAGAGGCGAGACCATCTGTGGGCGAATGGCATTTTTTATGGTCCCCGCGTAGGCACGAGCAGCGACCTCCACCCGCTCTCCCATGGTGCCGCGATATCCCACCGACATGGTTTGTGCGATGGGACGCTGAAGCGGCGCGATGTCGCGCAGGCGCTCTAGGGCGCGGTAGCCACCACGACCGTCGGGGAGGCCCAGCGCACCCGTCGTGCGGTGGGCCGAATCGAACGCATTGGCGAGGTCGCCCAATGCAGCGATGAGCTGTTGGCGCTGAGCGGGCGCCAGTCGCCGCACCGACGCGGGTTGCGCAGCCGGATCCGCCCAGGCCGCCGCCAACCGTGGCAGAGCCGCGGCGTACAGCGTGCGCAGCGAGATGGCGGATGCAGCCATCGGCGTCCCGAACGATGCCCGCGCCGGAATGAGCGACGCAACCTGCCCATCGCGCCGGTACTGGCCGAACGAGAACCCACCGATGGCACCCCGAGCGCGATGCATAAGACGATACCCTCCACCTAACGCCTGGCGATACACGCCGGCATCGGTAAACAGCGTTGAAGCCCGTGGCGCTGATGCGCCCCGCTCGTAGTGAAATCGCACGGTATGACCGGGCGTGATGTCGGCGATCACCGCACCATGCACGGCCGGCCACACCGCCGCGCTCAGATTGTCGACATCGGCCCGAGCGGCGTACGACAGGGTCAGCCACGACGACAGCGCGGTGCGCGCCGTGCCGAACGCCCCGTAGCGATCGACGGCATCGCGCTCCTCGTACTGCCCCATTATCGAATGACGCGTCCGGGGGCGGACCCAGTGCCCGTCAGCGCCTAGTGTGAGTGTCGTTGCCCAGTGTGGCCTGTCAACGCAATAGCGCAGCCGCGCGTCGTATGCCACGTCGCGATTGGTGATCGCCTGCCCCGTGCCGTACCGGTAGGATGTGCCTGCTTGCGTGTTGTTGAGGCCAACTTGTGCGTGCAGCGCATGCGTCTCCAGCCGAAGCTGTGTAAACGCATAGCCCAGCGGGTCAGCCTGCACCGGCCCCCAGTCGGCATACCGTGGCCCCGTGAGTGCCGTGTATCCACCTCGTGCCGTTATCGTGGTAGTCTGGTTGAGCTGGTAGGCGGCTTCTCCATGAATACCGGCCGTCCAGTAGCTATCGTTGCGGCGGGGCCGTCCGGTCGTCGGACCCACGTACTCATCGGGGCTTGCTGCGCTCCACGGGTTTCCCTCCACCGTGTTGTGTTCAAACGGCCAGTTCTTGCCCTGCGCGCCATGGGTCACGACTTCGTACCCAAACGTTGACCCGATGACGGCAGCGTGGCGCAGTTGCGCCTGGGTGAACCCCGGCGCCCCACCGGTCACAGCAATTGCGGTGCCCGGCTCATCAAATGGATCCTTCGTGATCGCGTGGATCATACCGGCTCGCGCCGCGGGACCCCGCACGGCGGTCCCTCCCTGCACAACCTCCACGCGCTTCAGGTCGACGATGGGCGCGGGCAAGAGTGCGACCACGCTTGCGCCGGATGCTGGCAAGCCCGCACGTCGCCCGTCCACCAGTACCAGCGGCCCGCCCAATGCGCCATGCCCCGCAGCAGGTAGCGCCAGCTGGCGTTGCCCAAGCCCCGTCGGAACGAGGTGAACGCCGGGCACTGCGCGCAGTCCGTCCATCGGGGCGAGTGCGGCCGACCGGCGCAGCGCGGCCTCACCCACTACCGAGACCGGGAGGGATGCGTCGCGCTCCGACTGCAAGCGGTGTGCGGGGGGTGGCACGGCCTCCCGCGGTCCGGGTGGGGCGGGATGTAGAACCACGTCCAGCGTCTCAGACCGGCCGGCTTCCAAGCGGATACGGCGCTGCGCGGGCCGATGCCCCGCAGCCCGGATGGTCACACGATATCGTCGCGGAGCGAGTCCCTGCAGCCGGTAGCGGCCGTCAGCCCCCGAGGCCATACCCGCCAGCACACGACCGTCCCCTGCCGGATACAGCGTGATGGCAGCATCTGCGACGGGACGGCCGCTCCCCGCCTCCGTCACGGTACCCGAGAGTGCTGCGCTGCGCTGCGCGTAAACGAGACGGGGAGCCAGCCCTGTCCCCAGTGCGCCCATAACCAGCCACATCGCAGCAGAAGACAACACGGCGAGATGCAGACGAGGCATGGAGCAGGCAGCTTCAGTCAGTGGATTCACAGGGCATAGTGACCAAACTTAGTGCCAGCCCTCACACTACCAACCGAAGCCGCCGGTCGTGCCCCCGTGCCCCGCGCTACAGCGTGTACGTCATCCGGCCTAGAATGAGCGTGCCCAGTGCCGGCGCCCCGACGAACTGCCGGTGTTCGTTGTTGAGTGCGTTGTTGACCGTGATATCCAGCCGGAGGCCTGGCACCGTGGGGAAGTCGTACCCGGCGCTCAGGTCGAGCACGAAGTAGCTCTCCACAGCACCGCTGTACAGGCCGCTTTCAACGGGGAAGCCCTCCACGTAGTTGCCCGCTGCACCGAACGACAAACCATTCATGAGTTGGTAGTTGAACCCGCCTTTCGCCTTGAACGATGGCGCGTTGAGCGCCAGAGTGATCGACTCGTTTTCCGTGTTGAGTTCTTCGTTATCGAAAAAGTCATCGTTCACGACAGAGACATTGGCGAACGCGCTCAATTGGTCAGAGGCCTGCACTTGCACGGAGGCATCGAAGCCCCAGTACTCGACCTCTCCGAAGTTGCGGTAGCTCAGGAATCCACCCACGGCGTTCGGGTTCTCACCGAGCAGAATAGGCTGATCCGGCTGGACGACACCTACAGGGCCTGCCTCAATCTGGTCGCCCGTGACGCCCGCTAGGAAGCCGGCCGCCTGCTCCGCACCGCCAAACTGAGCCAGCAGTCCGGCCACCTGTGGATCGGTTGCAGCCGCCTGCTGGAGCAGCGGGGTGAGCGCTCCCTGCAGATCTGTGCTTACGCCCTCCGGATTAACGAATAGAAGCGGCGACTCTACGACCAGCGGGCCGATGAAGTCTTCCTTCCACTCGTAGTAGCCATCGACATTAACAATCACGCGGTCGGCAATCACGCCTTTGTAACCGACCTCAAAGGTTTGCGACGTCGTCTGTGCTAGCGGGGGGATGTCTACCGGATCGCCGGGATCAAAGCCGAGCTCACTGTTGTCAGGGATGCCAAGCTGTCCGGGCGTGGTGAGCAGGTCGGCAGGCAGCACCCCGGCCTGCGGATCCAGCGCACCGACGAGCCCCTGGAGTTCTCCCAGCAGAAAACTCAACTGCGCTGCCGAGAACCCCTGCAGTTCAGTCGGCAGTTGGGCCAAGTTGCCGCTCTCTACGGCCTGCGCCAGGCCGCCGACCACCGTCCCAAAGAGCGGCTGGAGCGGAACCTGATCTACCGGCATGGGCCCCTTGAAGTTGGCCGGCAGCAGGCTACTGGCCGTCCGGCTCGCGCGGAAGTCGTTGAACGTCAACCCGTCAGCTGCACCGAGGCCTCGCAGGATGAGCGCGTTGCCGCCGGGGAGCAACTGCTCGCTGGCCCCGATATCGAGGAAGAGCGAGTTCGTGCCGGGCGACGAGAACGAGCGGTTGTAGCTGGCCCGCACCGTGTTCACCGGGTTCAGCTTGTAAACAAGGGCGGCGCGCGGCGAGACTTGGAGCTCGTCCACCACATTGTTATAGTCGAGCCGTCCTGCGAGAGTCAACTCCAGATCCTGCGTCAGCGCTGTCGACGTCTGCGCGTACGTGCCGTACTCCTCAATGCGGTCCTCGTCTTCGTTGCGGCCTAGGATCTCACCCTCCGTGCGCGGCACGGTGATGTCCGCATCGGCACCGGCAATCACCTGGGTGCTGAGTTGCGGAAACGCAAAATCGTACTGCAGCTGCCCGTTCCACTGCAAGCCCTCATCGATGACGGTGTTGCCGGTGCCGTACACGTACGTGTCGTCGCCGGACTGGTTGACGTTGAGGTAGGCCTGTGCGAAGAGGCCGCCAGATTGCAAGCGCAGTTGTCCGTAGGCGTACCCAAACCCGTTGGCCTGGAGCGTACCAATGCCCGACTGCACAACGCCCGTGAGTTGCGAGTAGCCGCCGTTCAGCGAGACGGTCGTTCCTCCCTCGGACCGGTACTGCAAGAGGCCGTTCACGTTAAGCTTCTGGTACTCCTCTTCGCGGCGCAACTGGAATTCTTGATTGCCGTCATCGTCGAAGTCGCCCGCGGCAGCGTTACGCCCGTCCGGAATCTCGCTTTGCTGCTCGTAGACCCGATAGTCGGCGATCTCATCGGCGTCCTGCGGGTTATCAGGATCAAGCGACCACTCATCAGCGCGAGCAAACTGGCCCGTAATCTTGTAGCCTAGCCGGTCGGTGAGTGTGCCGGCATGGCGGCCTTGCACGCCGAGAAAGCTTTGCTGCCCGCCAGCCACACTGATCGTGGTGCCCGGCTCGTCGAACGGGCCCTTCGTGAAATAGTGGATGACGCCGCTATCTACCCCCGGACCGTACAGCGCTGAGCCCGGACCGCGCACGACCTCTGCCCGCTCCACGTCGACCGTCATGTTGGGCATAATGCTGTGGAGGTTGACCCCAAGCGAGGGCACGGCCGCCTGCCGGTAGTCGGTGAGTACGAATGTCGCCCCCGAGAAGGCCTCGTTGAAGCCGCGCAGCACCACCTCGCGCCGGTCAATCCCGGTCTGTGCCATGTCGACGCCGGGCGTGAGGCGCAGCGCCTCAACCGTGGACGTCGACACGCTGCGCTCTAGGTCTTCGGGCCCGAGCACGGAGATCGAGGCGGGGGCCTCCAGCACCTTTTCCTGCCGGCGCGACGCCGAGATGACCACTGTTTCCAGGCTTGACGTTTCGATGGCCAGCCGGATGTTTAGCTCTTCGGTCTCGCCCGCTACCAGTTGCACGGGCAGCTCGCGGGACCGGTAGCCGACGAAGCGCACGTCGACGATATAGTCACCTGGAGCAATGCCATCAATCGAAAACGTGCCGCCCGACGCGGTTGCCGTGCCGTCCACGAGATCAAGGGTCCCTTCAGTGCGGAGTGCAATGTTGGCCCCAATCAGGGGCGACCCATCGTCGTCATCCACGACGGTGCCCGTTATGGTCGCGGCGTTCTGGGCCTGGGCAGGCTCTGCCAGGAATGGCGTCAGAGCCACCAGCCCGAGGACCATGAGCCCGATAGCACGTGCTACACGTTTCGTCGTCGCATACATAGGAGTGGAAGTCATTGGGGAAAGAATATGATGGGCGCGGCCCGTAAGCGCTTCCGACATGCTATGCTACGCGGCGCTTTCGACGCGCGGGGGCGAGACCCGAACGTAGATTAGCAAACCGTCATCATAAATTCAAAGAAGAGACGCAAAGAGGAGACGACGTTGTGCCCATTCTCCCACCCCTCATGCGCCGCGCGGAAGCACATTGCGCAGGAAACGGATGGCGTTGCCGCCCATGATCTGTCGGATATCGGACGCGCTGAACCCTGCATCAAGCAGCGCCTCGGTGAGCTGCGGCAGGCCCGCCGCGTCGAACGGCGGCTTCACCGTCCCGTCGAAATCAGTGCCGAGGGCCACATGGTCCACGCCCACGAGGTCCGCCACGTAGCGCATGGCCCGCGCAATGGCCGCCGGATCCGTGTCGCACACGACGGTCGGCCACGTGCCCACCCCGATGAGGCCGCCCTGCTGGGCGATAGCGCGCAGGTGGCGATCGGACAGATTGCGCGGCGTGTCGCACATGCCTTGCACACCGGTGTGCGAGACGACCACGGGCCGGGCTGTCAGCGCCAGCACGTCGTCGATCACGGCTTCGGAGGCGTGCGCCAGGTCGATAATGAGCCTCCGCTCGTCGAGGCGGCGGACGACCTCCCGCCCGAAATCGGTGAGGCCGCCCTTCTCCAGCCCGGTGGACGACCCGCCGACGGCGTTGTCGTACAGGTGCGCAAGCCCCATCATCCGAAAGCCTGCACCGGCCAGCGTGTCGATGCGCGCCAAATCGCCCTCCAGCGCCTGCAGCCCTTCCACGGCGAGCAGGCCAGCCACGAGATCGGGAGTCTGCTCGCGGCGCGCCAGGAAACGGTCGAGATCGGCTGCGGTGCGGAGCACGGTGAGGCGCCCGTCGGAGCGGTCAGCGACGCGGTGGAGCTTCCCGGCCTGGTAGAGCGCGCGCTCGGTCAGGCTCGTCCACGTGCGCACCGGCCAGCGCTGCGCGGCGACGAGGTACGTGATCTGGTCCGAGTCAGATGGCGTGCCGGCGTAGCTACGCCCGAACGGCACCTTCGTCACCACCGAGAACGTCTGCAGCCCGACGCCCCCGTCGACGAGGCGGGGCAGGTCGGAGTGGCCGCGCTCGTAGCGGGTGAGCAGGTCGCGGTTCCAAAGCAGGAAGTCGTTGTGCAGGTCGGCAACGAGCAGCGTGTCGTGCAGCGCCTGGGCGGAGTCCGACGCCGGATACGGTGGGGCGGCCGTCGTGCCGTTCAGCCGCGCATCCACGAGCGGCGGCGCCACGACGAAAAAGCCCACCGCGCCCACGACGAGGAGTCCGATCAGCACGTACAGCAGGATGCGCAGCATGCGGATTGACAGTAGATGAATGCTCCCTCTCTGATGTCGTTCTTAGGTGATCATGTCGGGGCTCCGCCAGACGGTCTTCCGTCGCGTGCCCGGGCCGAGGCATAAAACCGTCTAACGTTGAACGTTTGACGTTCGAACGTTCGCGCGCACGATCCACGGCGGTATGCGATGGACAATGCCGCAAGACCCAGACATTTCACGATGGAAACGGTATAAGATGGTTAGGGGTCAGGGAGATAGAACGTCGTCACCCGTCATTCGGCAATCATCAGTCGCCGAGTCCGACGCGCTCGAAGATGAGGTCGACGTTGCGGACGTGGTACGCCGGGTCGAAGGCCGACTCGATATCGTCCGCCGAGAGGTGCGCCGTGAGGTCCTCGCTCGCCAGCACGATGGTGCGGAAGGGGCGCTGCTCGGTCCACGCCTGCATGGCGAGGGGCTGCACGAGGTCGTACGCGTCCTCCCGGTTCAGCCCCTTCTCGATGAGCTTCAGCATGAGGCGCTGGCTGTTGTAGAGGCCGTACGTCATCTCCATGTTGTCGCGCATCCGCTCGGGATAGACGACGAGGTTCTTAATGATGCCCGCGAAGCGACGGAGGGCGTAGTGGAGGATGGTCGTCGCATCGGGCAGCACCACGCGCTCGACGGAGGAGTGGCTGATGTCGCGCTCGTGCCAGAGCGCCACGTTCTCGAACTCGCTCACCATGTACCCGCGCAAGAGCCGCGCGCAGCCCGTGATGTTCTCCGAGCCGATCGGGTTGCGCTTGTGCGGCATCGCGGAGGACCCTTTCTGCCCCGTCCCGAACGACTCCTCCACCTCGCGGACCTCGCTGCGCTGCAGATGACGGATCTCGACGGCCATCTTCTCCAGCGACGCGCCGATGCCCGCGATCACGCTCAGGTAGTGGGCGTGCCGGTCGCGCGAGAGGACCTGCGTGGAGATGGGCGCCGGCTTCAGCCCGAGCCGCTCGCACGTGACGCGCTCCACCTCGGGCGGGATGTGCGCAAACGTGCCCACCGCGCCGGAGAGCTTGCCGACGCGCATCTGCTCGGCGGCTTCGTTGAACCGCTCGCGCTGGCGCGTCATCTCGTCGTAGAAGCGCGCCATCTTGAGGCCGAAGGTCGTCGGCTCGGCGTGGACGCCGTGCGTGCGGCCCATGCAGATCGTGTGCTTGTGCTCGCGTGCCTTGCCGGCCAGCACGTCGATGAGCCCGTCGAGCTGCTGGCGGATGAGGCGGCTCGCCTTCTTGATGCGCACCATGTAGGCGGTGTCCACCACGTCGGTGGAGGTGAGGCCGTAGTGGACCCACTTCTTCTCCGGGCCCAGCGTCTCACTCACCGCTCGCGTGAAGGCCACCACGTCGTGCTTTGTCTCCTTCTCGATGGCGTGGATGCGATCGACATCGAAGTCCGCCTGCTCGTAGAGCGTGGCGACGTCATCTTGGGGGATGACGCCGATCTCGGCCCAGGCGGCGCAGGCGGCCAGTTCAACGTCGAGCCAGGACTGGAACTGCTGCTCCTCGCTCCAGAGGGCGGCCATCTCCGGGCGGGTGTACCGATCGATCATGAGCAGGCGGGGTCGCGAGTGAATGAGGTGTCTCGAACGATAGTAAGCTAACCGACGGCGCGCTCCCGTGCGAAACGCCCCCGCGAAGGGCAGATGAAGATGGCCGCTCCTCCTATTTGCAGTTGAATGCCCTTCACGAGATATTAAATGTGACGATACCGTTAAGCTCGCGCGGCTGGTTGGCGTCCCACCAGGTCCCCGTCGCCCTGCAGCCGCCCATGCTGCCCGACGTCGAGAGCCGGTCGCCACCGGCCTCTTGACCCCGTGGTGCGGTAGATTGCGCCGTTGCGTGCGCCCCCGCATCTCGGCAGCCGGTCGTCTCGACGCCACTCTCACTGAACCGATTCGCCTCAAGCGCTATGATACGCCAACCCACTTTCCGACTCGCGTCGGCCCTCCTTCTCGCGACCTTGCTTATGGTGACCGGCTGCGACACGTCGCCGTCGATCGATGGACCGCCGGACGCTCCATCAGCTGAGCAGCCGCGGGCCCGCTCGGCCGCACCGTCTAACGCCGCGTCCACCATTCCCAATCGCTACGTGGTCGTATTCAACGACCGCGTGGGCAACGTGCCGGAGCAGGCGCAGGCGCTCGCCAGTCGCCATGGCGGCACACTCGGCTTCACCTACCAGTACGCCATCAAGGGCTTCTCGGTCGAGCTACCGGCCCAAGCGGTAGCTGCGCTGGAGAACAATCCGAACGTGGCGTATGTCGAGCCCGACCAAGAAGTGTACGCGATCGGCACGCAGTCCAACGCCACATGGGGCCTCGACCGGAGCGACGATATCGACCCCGTTCTCGATGGCACATACGAATACAATGCGACGGGCACGGGCGTGAATGCGTATATTCTCGACACCGGCATCCGCACCTCGCACAATGACTTCGGCGGCCGCGCCACGGTCGGCTACGACGCCATCGGTGATGGCCAGAACGGTCAGGATTGCGACGGCCACGGCACGCACGTCGCAGGCACCGTCGGCGGGTCGACGTGGGGCATCGCCAAAGACGTGAGCCTCGTCGCCGTGCGCGTGCTCGACTGCCAGGGCAGCGGCACGGTCAGCGGCGTCGTTGCCGGTGTGGACTGGGTGACGGCCAACGCCCAAAAGCCCGCCGTGGCCAACATGAGCCTCGGTGGCGGCACCAGCTCCACGCTCGATGACGCCGTGCGCAACTCGATTGCCTCTGGCGTGCAGTATGCCATCGCCGCCGGCAACGGCGACTTCCTCGGCCGCGAGCAGGACGCATGCGACACCTCGCCGGCCCGCGTCACCGAAGCCATGACCGTCAGCGCCACCGACGACACCGACACGAAGGCCTCGTGGGCGAACTACGGCAGCTGCGTCGACTGGTTCTCGCCCGGCGTGAGTATTACCTCTGCCTGGATCGGTAGCGACGACGACACGAACAC
>CAYFQN010000052.1:0-16174 GCA_964345285.1 uncultured Rhodothermales bacterium | reverse complement strand
TCACTGCACACGTTCCCGTCCACCAATCAACAGACGAGCGACTACCGGATGATCGGCCTGCCAGGAAATACCGATGACGTGTCCCTCAACGACATGCTGGAAGGCACGGGAGGAGAGGATTGGACGGCCTTCCACGCGCCGGGGATTACCAGTGCAGATGACCTCGTTCAATACAGCAATGGGTCATCCGATTTCAACTTCTCATCTGGACAAGGCTTCTGGGTGCTGAGCAAAGACGGCTGGACGGACGGGAATGCGGTCGAGTCGCTTGAGTTATCGGCGGAGGCCACCACCACGATCCGCCTGCCGTCCGGGTGGAGCATCATCACGAACCCGTTCACGGTTGAAGTTCCATGGTCTACTGTGCAGGAGGAGAACGACTTCGACCAGCCGATATGGGACTATGAGGGTAGCTATGACGAGGAAGACTCTATGGATCCGTATGAGGGGTATTATATTTTCAACGATGCCGATACGGCCGTTGACCTGATCATCCCGTATCCTGAAGGATCGGGAGGAGCCAGCGCGACGGCTGCGTCGGAGCCGGAGGAAGTGGTCCCTCCCACCGTGCGGATTGCAGCACGGACCCGCGACATGGTGGCGCAGGTGGAACTGGGCATTGGAGACGCCGCGCGCCCGGGCCGGGACGCGTTCGACCGGTTTGTGCCGCCCGGGCTCGCCGGCACGCTGACGGCGGCGCTGTACAACGAGGCGGTCCTCGCCCAATACCCCTGGCTCAACCGCGAAGCGAAACCGATTCAGGAAGAGGGGGCGACCTTCGACCTCCGGCTGGCCGGGCCGCGGGGGGAATCTGTCACCCTCGACGCGTCCGGCCTGGACGCGCTGGAGGCGTACGAGGTCTATCTCTTCGATCCAGACGCCGTGCGCTTCTACGACCTGCGCACCGAGCCCGTGCAGGTGCGCCTCCTGGGCGCCGCCTCGGCCGACCACGGAACGCGGGCGCTGCAGGTGCTGGTGGGCACGCGCGCCTTCATCGACAAGCAGCGCGCCGCCCAGCTCCCCGACGAGCTGGCGCTGGCGCCCAACTACCCCAACCCCTTCGGCCACGAGACGACCATCACGTACACCGTGCCGCGCGACGCGCAGTCGGTCGACGTGGAGGTGAACATCTACAACGTGCTCGGACAGGTCGTGCAACGCTTCGTCCAGGCAGAGAAAGGCCCCGGCCGGTACTTCCTGCGGTGGGATGGACGCGACACCCACGGAACGCCCCTCGCCAGTGGTGTCTACTTCGTCCGCTTCGTGGCCGACGGGCGCGTGGTCGGCTCCCACAAGATGGTACTGGTGCGGTGAGCCATGGGGCGGCCACGTCGCACAGCCCTGCTGCATTCAACCGTGAAAAATGGTATGTTCCAATGGAGCATCAGGGAACACTGAAGTGCACCTTGTCGAGCCGAGTAACCGGAGCAAATTCTGAATCCCTCATGTCGGATTCCGTTCCTGAGTACTATCGCCATCTCGCCGAGCAGCGCGCTGAGGAAGAGGCATCGGCGTCCTCCGCGGATGCTTCCAAGCGGCGCGCGCGTGATGCACACCCCACCGCGCCGGATCCATCGACGGCGCCGTATCGGGCCGACGCGTTCCAGCTGGACCTGCCTGCCGGTGAGTGGACTGACCGCTCCGTATACACCCTCACCGGGCCGACCATCGATGGGATTCAGCACAACATCACCATCCTGCGCGAGCCCGACGTTGAGCCCGACACGCTCCACGACTTTGCCGGCCAGCAGATCGCGGCGCTGGAGCTTCAGCTCGACGGCTGTCAGGTGCTGCTCGACGACGACATCCAACTGGCATCGGGGCGGCCCGCGTACCGGGTCATTTACACCTGGCAGCCGAGCGACGATCTTCGGCTCTATCAGGAGCAAATCTATGTGCTGCACGACGGCCAGGGGTACACGCTCACAGCGTCGTTCACTCGGGCCACGCGCAAGCAATTGGGCACTGAGGTCGAGCGCATGATGCGAAGCTTCGACCCGCTCGATGAGGATGCCTCGGAGCAAACGGGGCGCACACCGCGCTGATTGGACCGCGTGGCGGCGCGACCTGCGCGTCTGTCAGCACACCCCGTATCGTCATTTGTCCGGACTCCTTCGTACACTGCACTAAACGTTCACGCCGAAAACCCCGATACGGCCATGGATGATGCTCCCCACCCTGACGAGTCGCGCACCGATGAGCCGTCCATCGGGATGCACATCACGTCGGATCCTGATCGGACGGAAATCGAACAGCCCGAAACGTTCGGCGCTCGAGAACGAGCCTCGGCGCCGTTTCGGATCCTCCTAGTGAGCGATTTGGTGCCGCAGCGCTCAGGTCCGGTCGACTGGTCAGACGGGACGCACGTGCACCGGGTCGACACGAACCGCTTCGCCGCGTTTATGGCCGAGATGGCGCCGCAATGCACGGTCGATGTGCCGAACGTCCTGGGCGAGACGCCGAAGAAATTAGACGTTTCACTTTCGTTCACGGCGTTGGATGACTTTCGTCCGGGATCCATCGCGCGGCAGATACCGGTTCTCGCCCATTTTTTGGACGTGCGCGACCTCATCCAGGCCGTGGGTGACGGTGACATGGAGCTCGATGTCTTTCGCGAGCGCCTGGAAACCCTGGGCGTCGACGCGGACTGGACGGATGAAATGTACCGGATGCTTGCTGGCGATGATGCGCCGGAGAAGCCGTCCGCGCCGCCATCGTCGCCGTCTGAGGAGGAAGACGATTCGCTGAATCGACTGCTCGGCATGGTGGATGTCGAGGACGACGAGGACGATGGCACACCGGCATCTGCTCCGGTGGAGTCGCCCCCCGCCAACGGAGACGTGGGCAGCATGCCGTTCGTCGATGCGCTGATGGATGCCGTCAGCGGACGGGATGCAAGCCGCGGGGTGGAGCCTTCGGCCGTGGAGCGCCTGCTGGTGAAGGTAGACCGGATGCTGGCCGATCAGGTGACACACGTGCTGGAGCATCCCACCGTGCGCCGCCTCGAAGCGGCCTGGCGCGGGCTCAAGTTTTTGGTCGACCGGCTCAACGTCCGCGAAGGCATCCAGCTCGTGGTGCTGCCGTGCGGGCGTGGCGACCTCCACGAGGCGATGCATCATCAAGTCATCGTGCCGGAGCACCGTGATGACCGCGACGAGCCGTCGATTGCGCTCATCTTGCTCGACGATGCGTTTGGTCGGGGGCACCGCGACATCGAGCAGCTCACCGATTTGGCCGAGACCGGGGAGAGCCTTCAGACGCCGCTCGTCGCATCGGTCAGCCCGGATTTCTTTGGCCTGCCGAAGATGAGCGGCTTGGCCAAGCTGCCGACGCTGCGGCCGCACCTGCAGGGATCGGAATACGCGGAGTGGAAGGCGCTGCGCGCAAATGAGGCCTCGCAGTTTCTGGCGCTGGCCCTGCCGTCGTTTCTCCTGCGATACCCGTACGGACCGGACCGACCCGCCGATGCATTCGCCATCGATGAGTCGGAGGGGCTGTGGGGCGGCGCGGCCCTGGCCGTCGGCGCGCTGGCTGCGCAGAGCTTCGCCGACACCGGCTGGCCGACGCACCTCGCCAACTATGCTGTTGAGAATCTGCCCGTGCAGCCGGGCCGCGGGGGGCATAGTCCACTCGCCGCGCTGCTTCCCGGCAGCAAGCAGTCGGAGCTGGCGCGGGCCGGCTTCGTGGTGCTCAGTGCCAAGCCCAATCACGATGCCGTACGCATTACTCATGTGTCAATGGTACAGCGACCCGAGACGTACGACGACCCCGCGGCCACCGCCGAGGCGCGGGCGCATGCCTCGCTGCCGTGCCGCCTGTTCGTCGCGCGGGCCGCGCATCACCTGCTGGCCGTACAGGACGAGATTGAGGAGAGCCGGGCCGTAGCGTCGGTGCAGCACCAGGTGGCGTCAGCGATGCGCTCCTTGCTCGGAGTGGACCGTGAGCCGGTGGACGACGCGCCCCCGCACGTCACCGTCGAGCACGTCACGAACGTTGACCTCCCCGAGCACGAGCTGCTCGCCGTGCGCGTGCAGCCGCCCGCCACCGTGCTCGACAAGCGCGTGCGGCTCGTCATGGGGGTGCAAGTCCGGGCCGAGGCGCCCTCTGAAGCGGCGTCCGACCCCGACGAGTCGGAGGGCGACGCCCAGGATCCGGCCTCGCCTTCATGACGGGGCCTTGACTTGCGAATCGATTGACGCTGCCGCGATGCAGAACACGTCCCCCCAAGTGCTACTCCGCATCCGCACCGAGTTCCCCAAGGTGCGTGGGGCCAACCGGACATTCGTTCGGGACTTCACGATTGGGCGTGGCCCTGGGTGTGACGTGCGCGTCGAGTCGGGATTGGTAAGCCGCGTGCATGCCACCATCACGTATGACGAAGGCCAATGGTGGGTCCGTGACGAGAACAGCACGAACGGCACGTTCCTCGGCGGCGAGTCCGTCGACCGGGCTCCGCTTCCGGCGGAGGCCGAGCTGCAACTAGGGCACGACGGGCCGATCTTTACGCTCTCGATCGAAGGCGGCTCAGCAGCGACAGTGGAAGACGCGACCCACATGGAAGGGCATGCCCAAGAGGGGGGGGCTCTCCCCGAAGTGACCGAGCACGAGTCCCAATCGGCGCATACAGACCGCTCAGAAGAGGAGGTCCCCCTCAAGCGTGCGGGCGCATCCTCTCTCGGAGGGCCGCATCCGGGCCGCGCCGGGGCGGCGTCGCGGCCCGATCCCTCTGTGAGTCAGTACGTCGAGTACTATTTCAGCGGAGATGCCGACCACCCGGCCGGCGAACACACGCAGATGCTCCGGCAGGCCTATCAGAAAGTGCATGGCGAGCAGAAAAAGAAGTATACGTGGGCCATTATCGGCGCGCTCGTCATTAGCATGCTGCTCGGCGCCTATGCCGTGGTGCAGCACATGCGCAACGAGCAGTTCGAAGAACAGGCAGCACAGATGTTCGCCACGATCAAGGAAGTAGACATCCAGATTGCCCAGCTTCAACAGCTGGTTGAGGAGCGAGAAGACACCGATCTAGCCACGGCGCTGAACGAAGCCCGGCAGCGGCGGCAGCGCCTGAATGAACAATACAGCAACAAGGTGGAGGAGCTTGGGCTGTACCGCGAAGCCACCGAGAGGGAACGAGAGATTTACCGGGTGGCCCGGATCTTTCGGGAAAGCGAGTTTAGCATTCCGGCAGGGTTTGTCCGCCGCGTCAAAGACAAGATCGAGAACTTCTGGTTGCAGGAGCCCCACCGTTCCGACTATGTGGAGGCCATCGAGCGTACCCAAGAGAACGGTTACATTGCACCCATCGTCGAGACCATGCAGGCCTACGGGCTGCCGCCCGAGTTTTTCTATCTGGCGCTGCAGGAGAGCAAGTTCTTGGAGGAGGCGGTCGGTCCGCCAACCCGGCACGGGATAGCGAAGGGCATGTGGCAGTTCATCCCCCGCACGGCAGAGCGGTTTGGGTTGCGCGTCGGACCGCGTGAAGGCACCGCCGTTTGTGAAGCGCAGGATGAGCGATGTGACTTCCGAAAAGCCACCGAGGCGGCGGCCCGGTATCTGCGGTTTATTTACAGCACGAAGGCGCAGGCGTCCGGGCTGCTCGTGATCGCCTCATACAACTGGGGAGAGCACCGCGTGGTTGACAAGCTGGGGCGCATTCCGCAGCCACAGCGCATCCCCGATGCTGCGCTCGAAGGCATCCCGGAAAACCCACAATCCCGCAACTATTGGCGGTTCCTCGACGAGTACAGCGACCGGATGCCGGAGCAGACCAAGGACTACGTGCTGAAAATTTTTGCGGCCGCCGTGATCGGGCAGAACCCGCGGCTGTTCGGTTTTTCGTTCGACAATCCGTTGCTTAAACACATCGAGCGCGCCGCGGGGCAGTCGGCCGTGTCGTAGTCTCTGGATTTGTACGATGAGAAGCGAGTAGACGCAGGAGTGACATAGCTGAGAACCGACGGAGCACATCATGGCGTGGTGGAACCGGAAGAAGAACGCGAACCCTGACCCGATGATACGCGTCGGAGCCGTCTCCAACGTGGGGCGCACGCGCAGCGAGAATGAAGACGCCTACGGCCATTTCCCCGATTCACCTGCGGGAGACGCGTCGGATCAGCTCTTCGTGGTGGCGGATGGCATGGGCGGTCACAGCCGAGGCCGCGAGGCCAGCACCACAGCCGTGGCGGTCCTGCAGCGCACCTACTTCGCCACCCGTAACGAGCCTGTTGCCGCTCGGCTGGAGCAGGCGTTCCGCGCGGCCAACGAAGCGGTGTATGCGTTAGCCGATGCAGCGGGCACCGGGGAGACGATGGGGACGACCGGCACGGCCCTCGCGCTCGTGGACGGTCGTGCCTGCCTGGCGCACGTAGGCGACAGCCGCGCCTACCGGATCGGCAAGGCGGACGGCGAGCAGCTCACTCGCGATCATACCATGGTGGCGGAGATGAAGCGGGAAGGGGTGATTACCGCGCAGGAGGCGCAGACACATCCGCGGCGGGGCGCCCTCACCCGAGCGTTGGGTACCGAGCCCCACGTGGAGGTGGACGTCATCGACGTGGGCGCCGTGCAGCGCGGCGATCGGTTCTTGCTGTGCACCGATGGGTTGGCGGACCTCCCTGCTGATGAGGTGATGGAGGCCGTCCGCGAGCGGCCCCCCCAGGCGGCCTGCGAATACCTCGTGCAACGCGCCAACGAGCAAGGTGGATACGACAACGCCACCGCCCTCGTCCTGCACGTCCAATAGCTGACTGGCCGGAGCCTAAACCCTCAGCGAAGCGTGCCTGTTTGGGGCAGCAAGCCTTGAGCAGAGCGGTCGTTGTCTCCCACCCTAGCGTTGATTATCTTCCAACCGGCGAGAAGGAGAGCAGTGCGCGATATGGCCGCTGTCAGACCGTCTTTGCGCGTGGATTACTGAAGGCAAAAGGGGAAAGTCTGAGTAGCGTCGAGCGCCCGGGAAGACGGATGCACACGCTGTACTGCCGGCGCTCATCGAGGACTCGTACATCGTCCGTGTCCATCATGCAAGATCCAGCGATCGGAAAGGAGGTCGACGGGTACCGGATTCTCGACGTGCTCGGTCGGGGGGGCATGGGCGTGGTGTACCAGGCCGAAGACGTGGCCCTTTCGCGCACCGTCGCCCTCAAGCGCATCGATCCGGCCCTGGCCCGTGACGAAACCTTTCTGCGGCGCTTCCGCTCGGAGGCGCGTGCCCTCGCCCGGATCGACAGCCCGCACATCGTGAGCGTGCACGCGCTCCGGAAGACGGATCTGGGGCTGCTGATCGTGATGGAGTACGTCGACGGCGGGACCCTCAAGGACCGGATCCTCGGCGAGGGGGCGATGGACCTCGCTGAGGCGATTCCCCTCATCGATCACATGCTAGCGGCCTTGGAAGATGCGCACGGGGCCGGGGTGGTCCACCGCGACATCAAGCCGCACAACATCATGCTGACGCAGGGGGGGCACGTGAAGGTCACGGACTTCGGCCTCGCCAAGGTGCACCGTCCGGACGATCAAAAGACCGTGACGCAGGGCGTGTACGGCACGCTCAACTACATGTCCCCCGAGCAGGTGCAGGGGCTCGGGCAGGTCGACCCGCGGAGCGACATCTACTCGCTCGGGATGACGGTCTACGAGATGCTCACCGGCCGCCTGCCGTTCGACAAGAACAGCGGCGAGTTCGCGCTCATGCGCACCATCGTCGAGGAGGAACTGCCGCCGCCGGATCGGTTTCGCCCGGATTTACCCCGGCCGCTGGTGGATTGGGTGGCGAAGACGCTGGGGAAAGAACCGGATCGGCGCTTCCAGAGTGCGGCCGCCATGCGGCGTGCCCTCAAGCGGATTGAGACGAAGCTGGATCGAGGCGAGGCACGTGATGAAATGCAGAACGACGGGGCCGGACGAGCGTCCGGGGCCACGGCGGCCAAGAAGCTCCAGTATGCCATGGTCACCGTGCTCGTCCTCGTGCTCGGCCTGGGCGGCTACATCGCGTACCATCAGTTGCTGGGTGGAGGGGGCGTCGAGACCGAGTCCGCGCCCGAGCCCGTCTCGTCCATGCTCACCGTGTCGACCGATCCACCCGGTGCGAACGTGGCGCTGAATGGCCAGGCCCTCGGCAGCACGCCGCTCTCGGACGTGGCGGTAACGGGGGACTCGCTCGACCTCCGACTGCAGAAGGACGGGTACCGCACCATCGACACGACGCTGTACCTAGCCGATGGCCGTGATCCGTCGCTCAACGTGCCGCTCAGCCCGCTCGCGTCCACGCCGCCTGCCGATGACCCCGCCGTTGCGGACGCCGGGGACTACACGCCCGCCGAGCCAGACGACGCGAGCTACTCCGGCGATTCGGATCCATCCACCGACGCATCGGACGATCCGCCCGAGCCGGCGCCTCCAGCGCGCGGCACGCTGCGGATGGCGGTCGTCCCGCAGGGTACGGCCACGGCGTACATCGACGGCGTGCCCCGCGAGGTGGGGGCGGTCGAGCTATCTGCTGGGTCGCACACCGTCCGCTTCCGCCATCCCGACTATGGCGAGAAGGACACGACGGTGGCCGTTGCTGCAGGCGACACGACAGCGATCACCTGCTACTTCGAGCAGGAAATATTCGTCAACCTTGAGGGCGCGTGGGGAAGGGTTTGGATCAATGACAAGGACACCGACGAGAATACGCCGTTCGACTCTACGGGGGGGCCGGGGACCTATCGCATTGAGTTGCGCCGCAGCGGGTACACGGTGCCGGACGGTGCGTACTACAAGAGCGTCGGTGATGACCGTTACAAGGTGCCCTTCGAAGGCAATACAAAGGAGATTACGGTCAAGCCGATCTGCACCTCCATCACGCATTCGCTGTTTTTTCGTACCACGCAAGGGTCGCTGTAAGCTGCAATCTACTGGTCACCGATATAGAGAAACATTATGATGGGTTTAACGCGCATGCCACTCACACAGGGCTCGTTCATGGCGGGTCCGATCCGTGTTGCCGTCCTTCTCGCCGGGTTGGTGTTCGCCGTGCCGGTGCACGCGCAGCTCACGGCATTCGAAGAGGCCCAGGAGGCCTACCGGTTTGGGGAGTACGAGACGGCGGTCAATCTTTTCTCAGAGATCGCGCAAGACACCTCGGTGGACAAGATGTACCGGCAGGAGGCGTTGCACTACCTCGGGCGTTCCTACATCGCGCGCGACATGCGCGGCAGGGCGCGGGAGTCCATCAGGACGCTCCTTGAGTTGGAGCCACCGCTCATCGAACTGGATCCCGACGTGGAGCCGCCGCCCATCATGGATCTCTACTACGACGTGCGGAAGGAGATGGAAGGGTATGCCGTGCAGAAAGCCAACCCCGGTCTCCAGACGCTGGCCATCATGGACTTCTCGAACAACTCGGTCGACGAAAAGGAGCGCTTCGATCCGTTACAGAAAGGCTTCCCGGCCATGATGATCAACTACATGAGCGGGGCGACGGACCTGAAGGTGATCGAGCGTGAGCGCATCCAATGGCTGCTCAACGAGCTAGAACTGCAACGCCAGGCCGATGTGGTCGATCAGTCGACGGCGGTGCGGACGGGAAAACTGCTGGGGGCCAACGCCGTCATCTTTGGCAGCTACACGGTGCACGAGAATCAGATGCTGCTCGCTGCGCGCGTCGTAAAGGTGGAGACGAGCGAAATCATGTTGTCGGAGCAGTTGATGGGCGAGCCCGATGAATTCTTTGATCTCGTGAAAGACCTCAGCATGCAGGTGACCCGAGCCATCAACGTGGAGCTGGAGGAGGACCAACTGGGTTCCGATCAGACCAATTCACTGGATGCCATGATGGCGTACTCGGATGGCCTCGACGCGGTCGAGGACGGCGATTATCGGGCCGCCTACGAGCATTTCCTGCGCGCCTCTGAGCTGGATCCCAACTACAAGCAGGCCGAGCTCAAAGCCCAGAGCCTCCAGCCGATGCTGGCTAGTGCGGACACGGGCGGGCCCAACGACACGAACCAATAACTTCGAGCGGCTGAACGTTATGACACGGTCGGTTCGGCATATCTGTTGGGCGTTCCTCGGGGGGATTCTCCTCGGTCTCTCGGCCTGCGCCCCCTCCGTCTCGTTACAAGAAGACCCAGCGGACTACTGGGAGGAAGTGGCGCGCCTGCAGCGTGCGATCGCTGAAGACCCGGATGAGGCGGCCCCGTTGCGCGACCTGGGCGTCATCTACGTACGTACGCAGCGGGCCGCGGAAGGGTACGAGTATTTGCAACAGGCCTATGCGCGCGATCAGGATGATCCGAAGACCCTGTTCTTCCTCGGCCTTGCCGCCGAAAAGGTGGGCAAGCGGCAGACAGCGATTCAGCTCTTCGAGCGGTTTCCCGACGTGCCGAGCGACTCGCCCTACCGGCGACTCATGGAGGGGCGCTACGAATGGCTCACCCGCCTCGTGGTGCGCGAAAACATCCGGGAGATGCTGGCCCGGGAGGAAACGCTGAGCGACCGCGAGGTGTCGCCGCGCATCGTGGCCGTGCTGCCGTTCGTCTACCAGGGCGACAACGAGCGGTATGCGCCGCTGAGCCGGGGCCTGAGCGAGATGCTCTCCGTGGATCTCGCCAACATCGAACGCCTGCGCCTCGTGGAGCGCACACGGCTGCAGGCCCTGCTCGACGAGCTGGAGCTTGCCCAGAGCGACGTTGTCGACCCCTCCTCGGCGCCGCAGGTGGGGCGCCTCCTCGGCGCGGGGCGCCTCGTGGGGGGCAGTTACAATGTCCTTGCGGGCGATGAGCTACGCATCGAGGCGGCACTGGCCAGTATCGAGGAGCGGATGCAGGCGCCGGACTTCGAAGCCCGCTCCGGGCCGCTGGCCGATCTGTTTGCCCTGCAGAAGGAGCTTGTCTTCCGCATCATCGATGGGCTCGGCGTCGAGTTGACGGCCGAAGAGCGGGCCGCCATTCAGGAGGTGCCCACCGAAAATCTGCAAGCCTTCTTGGCGTACAGTCGCGGCCTGGAGGCCGAGGACGGCGGCAACTTCGATGCCGCGGCGCGAGCGTACCAGCGCGCCCAGTCGCTCGACCCGGGGTTTCAGCGCGCCGCCCAGCGCGCCGAGCAGACCGCGGGGTTGTCGGCCGCCGCCGGCCCAACCGACACAGCGCTGCTCACGGCGCTCCGCGCAGAGGGTCCGACGGCGGAGGTCGACCTGCTTGACCTGCGCCTCCGCAATATGATGGACAATTTGGGATACGGCGTCCCGGTCCCTGACGATCGCCAGCCCGCGGCCGAGCGCAGCACCGCTCTGGAAGGAGCTACCCTCTCCGATCCGCCGAACCCGCCGGCCCGCGGCGGGAACTAACGTGTGTCTAGCAGCACCCCGCCTTTTCGCTCATATTTGGATTGGACCCATGCTGCTTTTCACCGCATCACTTGGGGGACGCCCCGTACTCCAGTGGGGCCTCCGAGCCCTCGTGCTCGCCGCACTTCTCGCTGCGGGACCGGTCCAGGCCCAACTGGCCGATGCCCCCTGGCCGTCGTTTGGTCGCGACCTGCAGAACACGGGACAAAGCGCGTTTGGGGAGGCGGGACAATCGTGGCAGGATGTCAGTGTGGGGACGGCTCGGACGGGGGCATCCATCGCGTCCGATGGTACCATCTACGTGAGCGGCGGAAGCTTCGGGAATGCCGCCCTCTACGCCCTCAACCCGGACAGCACGGAGCGGTGGGTGTTCGATCCGGGTGGTTTGAACGCCCGCTCCATCCAACCGGTCGTGGGGCCCGATGGCACCGTGTACATCGGGGGCGAGGGAGCGAACAGCGGCGGGTTGCTGTACGCCGTCAACCCGACCACCGGCACGGAAGAGTGGCAGTTTGGAGCCGGATTCGATCCCGTGCGGGTGACGCCGGCCCTCGCTGCCGACGGCACGATCTACGTGGCGGGGGGCAGCTTTTCGAGTGGAGGGCGGGTGTATGCGGTAGACCCGGCGACAGGCACTTCGGTGTGGTCCGTCTCGATTAGCGATTATCCCACGGCTTCGGTAACTATTGCCGATGACGGCACGATCTACGTGGGGACGGCAGACGGCACGGTGCACGCCATTGATCCCGTCGCGCAGGAGGGCACGGTGCTGACCACGTTCTCCAGCACCGTGGCGGGAATTGCACTCGACCCGGGGGGGACGATGTACGTCACCCACGGCAACCAACTCTCCGCCATTGATCCGGCGACTGGGAACGAACAGTGGAGTGCCACGACGGATCTCTTCTCCCTGACCCCGCCCACCGTTGGGCCCAACGGGCGCATCTTCGTGGGCGCCGCCGGAGAGGTCGATGGGCAAGTCTATGCTTTTAGCTCGTTCGGCACGGAGGTTTGGTCGATAAACACGACCGGCTTGGTCGATGCAGCACCGGCGGTGGGAACGGACGGCGCGGTGCACGTGAGCGTGAGCGACGGGACGGATTCTAGGCTGCTCGTGCTGGATCCCGCGACGGGGATGCAGCGGTGGGTCTTCCCGACGGGGGCGCGGCTCAGTTACCCGCCGGCCCTCGCTTCGGACGGGACCGTGTACCTCGCGAGTGCAGAGGGCCTTTTCTCGGTGCTCGGGCCCCGGATCGGCTTGCCGGCTTCACCCCTCTCGGTAGGGCGCGTTGAAGACGGCGGATCCAAGCAGCAGCAGGTACTTGTCGAAAACATGGGGGATGCCGCGCTCACGATCACGGAGGTTACTCTTTCGGGCCCTGATGCCAGTGCGTTCGCCATCGTCGAGGGGGCGGGGCCGGTCACCGTGCCCCCGGGGGGCGAGCACGTCGTCACGGTGCGGTTCGCCCCGGACGGAGGGCGCGCGCGAGAGGCGGAGCTTACCGTGCAGGGCAATGCACCCTCGGCGGCCGTCATGCTCACGGGCCGGGCCATCAGCATCGACCTGGATCCTGCGCAGCTGGCTACGCCCCGCGTCGGCGAGCCGCTCGACTTTTCTATCGCCCTGCCGACGGATTTTACGCCCCAGACGCGCTCGTTCTTCTATCGGCCCACGGGCACGGAGGCGTACCAGGAGATCGATCTTCAGCCTGTGGGGGATGGGTCGGTGCTCGAAGGCACCATTCCCGGGGCGGCCGTCACGGTGCGCGGCGTCGACTACTACGCGTCGCTCGCTGCTGAAGACCTCACGCTGACGTTTCCCGTCGATAATCCGGTGAGCAACCCGGCCTGGTTGCCCGTCCAGTTTGACCAACTGGTCCCCGGCGGGACGTTCGAGCCGGAGACCTACCGCATGATGTCCATTCCCGCCGAGCTGGCCGAGCGCGAGCTGGCGACGGTGTTTGACGAGTACGGGGCGTATGAGCCCAGTCGGTGGCGGGTTATTCAGTGGGATCTACAAGCCGAGGCCTACCGCGATCTCCCGGATCTGGAAGAGGCGTCGGTTGCGCCCGGGCAAGCGTTCTGGCTGATCACACGGGACGGGGAGCCCTTCACCGTGGGGAGCGGTGAAGCCACCGATGCGAGTAGCGCGTACGACATCACGCTTCAACCGGGCTGGAATCAAATCGGCAATCCCTTTGCGTTTCCCGTCCGCCTGGAAAGCATCGACTGGCCGGCGGAGGTGGAGGCCCCCGTCCGCTTCAACGGGCAAGTGTTTCAGCGCGACGTGCAGGTGCTGCAGCCGTGGGCGGGATACTTCGCTTACAACACGGCGGTCCGTGCCGTCACGCTCTCGATTCCCCCCATCGAAGCGTCCGGTGCGGTGGCCTCCAGGGGCTCCGCCACGGCTTCAGCGGCCGACCCGGCTGCGACCATGCGCCTCTCGGCCCGCCTGCCCAAGCATGGGCTGAGCGACCGGAACAACATCGTCGGGTTGGCCCGGGGCAGTGAGACGGGCCGCGATCGGATGGATTACGCAGAACCCCCGCCCGTGGGCGACCACGTGCGGCTCAGCATCATAGAGGGGGACGAGCGACTTGCCGGTAGCTTTAAACCGTTCCGGGATGAGGGGCAGTGGTGGGATCTGAAACTGACCGCCTCGGTGGACGAACCCTTTGCCACCCGCAAGCAGGTGCGGATCCGTTTGCAGCCCGAGGGGCAGGCGCCTGACGGGTTCGAGCGATTCTTGATCGACCGGGATACAGAGACCGCACTCCCCTTGGAAGACGGGGCGGCTACGCTTGTGCTCAGCAGCGATCGCCCGACGCGCCGCTTGCGGGTCATCTGGGGCACGCCCGACTTCGCTGCTCACCACGCAGAGGGGGCTTCGCTGGATGCGTACGTGAACGCCCTCCATCCGAATGCACCGAACCCCTTTGCGGAGTCGACCACCATCCGGTACGAGTTGCGCACATCAGGGCGAGCCGTGGTTGCGATCTACAACCTGTTGGGGCAGCGCGTGCGAACCCTCGTCGATACCCGGCAGGAGGCGGGGCGTCACGTGGTGTCGTGGGATGGACGCGATGAGCGCGGACGGCCTGTTGCGAGCGGCGTATACTTTTCTCGGCTCCGCGCGGAATCGTACGAGGCCATCCAGAAGCTCACGCTGGTACGGTGAGCAGTATCGAATGCACGAATCGATCGGTAACGACATGCTGAAGATGGACGCTGTAGTGCACTGGATGATCGCAGGGCTGATCGTAGTGGCCGGCATCGGGTACGGGGACGCCTACCGGGCGCAAGCTCAGCCGGCGGACGTCTCGCTCACCAGCCAGCAGCTGCCAACGCGCATCACCCTGCAGCCGACGTTTCAGCGGTACGGTGAAGGCGCAACGGCCCTCTCCGAGTGGAGCCTGCCCCTGACGGCGTTTGTGCCGATCAGAGATAATCTCGTCGTGGGCTTGCGTACGGGCCTCGCCCGAGCCGGCGGGGAGGACTTTGCCGCCGTAGCTGGACGCACCGATCTGCAGGCTACGGTCAGCTACACGCGCCCCGTCAGCGAAGGGAGCCTCATTTTGAATCTGGGGGTCAACCTCCCGAGCGGGTCGACGGCGCTGACGGTTGATAAGTTCGAAACCATTACGCAACTCAGTCAGAACTTCTATCCCTTCCAGATGCCGGGCTTCGGACAGGGGTTTAAGATCTCACCAGGCGCGACGTGGGCTGTGCCTGCCGGTGAACGGGTTATGATCGGACTCGGTGCGTCGTACCAACTCCGCGGAGGGTTTACCCCCGTGAGCGGTATGGATGAGTCCTACAACCCAGGTGACGAAGTTCGGTTAACAGGCGGAATCGACATTCAAATTCGACGGAATCAGGCCGTGTCCGGTGACCTGACCGTCACGCTGTACGGGACCGACATGCTGGGGGATGTCGAGCAGTTCGGGCCTGGAAGCAAGGTTTCGGCTACGGCCCAGTATCGGCAGGACATCGGGTTCAACACGGTCCGCATTGTAGCGCGCTACCAGTCGCGGGCCAAGAGCAGCCTGCCGGCCGCTACGGGGATAGGCGTTCCAGCGGAAGAGCTCCAGGTCATACCAACGCAGGGTACGGCTCGCGTGCTGTACCGCTATCGCGTGCAAGATGGTCTTGACATTACGTGGCGGGCGGAGGGACGATTCTTTGGTGAGACGGCCGTCTTCTCGAGCAAGTCGCTCTTCACCGCGGGCGTTGGGCCAGCGTTTGCTTTTGAGGATCGCTGGACGCTGCATCCGCAATTTGCGTACACGCTGGGCAGTTTCACAGGAGTCGAAATTGGACTGGGCCTCGGCGTAGATCTCTGACGCTGCGAGAGACCCCTGCGGGCGAACGCGTGAGCGTTCGTTGAGCTACAGCACGATGGCAGCTGATTTCAACGCTCGTTATCGCCGGAGTACACCCGGCCAACTCCTCGATGCGAGTTGCGTCCGGCACCTGACCGATGACGCGTCCGGAATTTGACCGAGTGCGCCGGCGGGGCGAACGAACGCGCCGTGAACATCGCTCCAAAAGTCAAGCTCCTCTGATCGGGCTTCAACACCTCAAAACGCCATTTTCCTGTGTTGCGAGCGTCACGGGATGGAAGCGGCGCGGCGGCTGAGATTTGCCGGTCCGACCGGCGCGTCACGACTCGGCACATCCCTTGTGACAGCGAACTACGCAGGCCACTGCGCCTACCAACTTCGGCGTCCAGCGTGCGCCGAGATGATAGAAGGCATCGCCCGCAACGGTGACGCTGACGGCGCTGCTGCTGTTTGAAGGAATGATTCATTTGGGGCGGGTGAAGAACCTCGCAGAGGTTTCAAT
>CAYFQN010000051.1:11507-16688 GCA_964345285.1 uncultured Rhodothermales bacterium | reverse complement strand
GCAATCTGGCGCTGATTGCCGACGTGCTGGACGCAAAGGACATGCGAGGCCATATCGAACTCCTCTGATGACGGCGCCATCTCGCCCCGGTCGCTGACACGTGCTGCCCGCTCACCCCCGCGTCGCGCGGATGACCCAGCGGCCGAGGGCGGGCACGAGGCGGCACAGCTGCACAGCCGTGTTGGCCAGCAGCGGGCGGATGTAGCCGCGATGCGCCCAGCGTCCCACCTGCATCCGCCGGTTGAAGTCGCGGTTCCACACCTCGGCGTAGCGCGCGCGGAAGTCCGCGGCCGTGATGCGGCCATTGAGGAAGTCGGACGCGGGCGGGACGGCGAGCGTCGCGCTGTGGAGCGCCATCGCCATGCCGTCGCCGCAGAGCGGGGCGATCATGCCGGCCGTGTCGCCAATCATGCACACGTCGCGCTCGAACGGCGCCTTCCGGGCGAGGCTGATCTGGCTGATGGCGTGGAACGTATCGGAGACGCGCGTCATCTGCCCAAGCCGGTCGGCCAGCGCGTCATTCTCGGCAAGTGAGTGCGCTATCATAGCCTCCGGCTTCCCCCCGGCCGCGGTGAGGGTGTCTTCGCGCGCGATCCAGCAGACGTTGACGCGCTCCTCCTCCACGTGCGAGAGGCCGCAGTAGCCGCCATCGAACGCGTGCAACTCGATCTGTCCGGGCATCGACACGCCCTCGAAGTGGGCCTTGAACGCCACGAACGGCGAGCGCTCCTGCAAGAAGTCGCGCTCCAGCGTGCGGTCGAGCAGACCGCGCTTGCCGTATGCGCCGAGCACCACCCGACCCGTAAACTGTTCGTCGCGCGTCGATACGGTGAAGCCATGGTCCAGGGAGCCCTCTACGGATCGGACGCGCTTCCCCGTGCGCCCGTCGACACCCGCCGCACCGGCGTGCTCGAACAGCAGTTGATCCAGCCGGTAGCGGCTCAGGCCGAGCGCGGTGCCTGGCAGGTCGCTCTCGAAGGTGACACCGTCCGCCGTCGTCACGCGGGCGTGGTCGATGGGGTGAGCGCCGGCGGCCTGCATGGCCTCCAGCACGCCGAGGTCGCCGCACAGCCCTTGCACTTCGGGCGAGAGGAATTCGCCACATAGTTTGTGCTGCGGGTACGTCCCTTTCTCCAGCAGCAGCACGCGGTGGTCTTTCCGGGCCAATTGAAGCGCTGCGCTGCAGCCAGCGAGCCCCCCGCCAATTACGATCGCGTCGTACGTCATGAGTGCACAGGTGTGGTGAAAAGAAATAGGACGGGTGGTCGTCAGGCGTGCACGCGGGATACTTCGACCGTCGTGAGCACCCAGCGAAACGCCCATCGCCAATGGATACGGGCGCCATGCACACCCGCCTGATCGGCAAGGCGCAACAACTCATCGCGCGTGAAGCCACGTAGGACGGACAGCGGGCCGTCGTGCCGAAACATCTCGGAGGCCCCGGTTACCACCCCGATGGCGTGTACGCCGTAATACGACAGCGGATGCCGGTGCAAGTCGTTCACGACGACGCCGCGGGCGACGCGGTCCATCTCGCGCAGCAGCGTCACAGCGTCGTCTCCGTGAAAGTGGTGCAGGAAGAGCGCCGCCACCGCTACGTCGAACGCCTCGTCATCGTAAGGCAGGTCGAGCGCATCGGCGCAGACGACTTCGGCCCGGCTGCGCAGCGCCGCGGGCAGCCGGTCGTCAAGGGCCGATTGCGCGTACGACACGGTCTGCGGATTTGCATCGATCGCGACGACCTCAATCCGCTTTCCCTGCCGGGCGCCCCATCGAACGAGGTGCTCGGGGTAATCGGCCCCCCCCGAACCGAGGTCGACCACACGGAGCGTCTCCCGCTCGCTGAGCAACGGCGCAATGGCCGAGTCCGCTGCGCGATGTCCCCCCAGCCACTGATTCACCCATCGCAAGTCGCTGAGTGCGCGCGTGAGGCGTTCGTCGGTGATGGAAAAGTCATCCATCATCTCGTCGGCCTGTGTACGGCGGCTAAAGTCGGGCATGTGCAACAGGGACGAACGGGCGATACAGAGCGTGTGCTAGAAATGTACCGACACGCCGAGGTAAGGCTCCAAGAAGGTCGTCCGTGAGCGGTCCACGTCGAACGTCAGCGAACCATTGGTTCGGCGGATCGAGCCTTCCTGCAAGTAATCGGCTTCACTGCCGAGCAGGTACTGCGCCCCGACCCGGATGGCCACAGCACTCAACTCGGTCTCCTTGTCCGGACCCGGACGGTACACGTCGATGTCGAGCCCGCCCCCGATGCCGTAGCTCAGGGCGAAGTCATCGAAGTTGGTCGAACTGGCGATGGGGTCATCGTCATCGAACCGCTCGCTATTGATTTCGCTCTGCGTGAACAGGTACTTAAAGCCGACCAGCGCGTCGGCGTAGGGGCGGATCGATCCCTCGGGCGGCTGGATCCGCAGCACAAAGTGCGACTGCACGATGTTGTTTGTCGTCTGGACCTCCACCTGCACCTCGGGGATGTCGGGGCTGAAGTTCTCGGTGCGCCGCTCGCGCCCGTAGATCAGAAAGCCGACGTCGAGGCCGAGCACCACGGGCGACTGGCCGATTCCGAGACCACCAAAGAAATCGACACCGAAGCCGGGGTTGTCCACGTTATCACGGAACTCGCCTTGCGGGATGCCAACGAGGAAGCTGACGCTACCCTGTGGGCGCACGGGCGGATCGGCTGGATCTTGGGCCGACGCCGTGGGAGCGCATCCAACCAGGCAACCACCGAGCAGCGCAAGGGCGGTCGCGTACAGTAGGGAAGCGAAAATACGGGAGGAGATGTGCATGACAGAACGGCAAGAGTCGTCGAAGAACAGCGGATAGCCATCGACGAAAACGCGCAGCGAGCGCTGAGGGTTACAGCGCGGCTCGCGACGTCGACGGTCGCTGCTGGAGCCGTGACGCCCGGTCCGACGTCTTGGCCCGGCGCTCGTGGAAGCGGGATGCCGCGAAGAGCCGATAGCCGCTCGGGCTGGAATCGCCCAATGCCAGCGCGGCCAACAGCTGGCCCATCCGAAACCCGTAGCTCATGCCGTGTCCGGTAAAGCCCGTTGCCCACACGTTGCCCGGCTGCTCCGGGATTGCCCCGACAACCGGCAAGCCGTCCGGCGAAAAACCCATCGTCCCGCTCCAGCGCTGTGTGACGTTAAGCCCCTGCGTCCACGGGAAGTGCTCGTGCAGGTACCCTTCCAGATCGCGCTGCACCGCTGGCGTGGTCGTGTCCGCGTACCCCACTTCGTCGTCGGCGTGGCGATGCCGCGCGCCGCCCACCAGCACCTCACCGCTGGGCGCTTGGCGGACATAGAACTCACCTGCATGGCTGTAGGCTGGAACGCTCACGTGCTTCACAGACGGCTCGGTGGCCAGCATCTGCGCCCGCACGGGGCGGACGTACCGATCGAGCGACGGGATGAGCTGCGGGAGATGTGCGCCAACGGCGACCACCACCTGCCCCGCTTCAATCTGCTGCCCCTCCGTCTCGATCTGGTAGTGGTCGCCCATCGGCGTGATCTGACGGGCGGGTTGATACTCGAACACCTGCGCCTCGCTCTCCGCTGCAATGTGCTGCACCAGCTGCAGCGGGTTCAGCACGGCTCCGGACGTTACGTACAGGCTGCCGTGAAACCCCTGCGCGTGAAGCCGGCGATTGGTTTCTTTAGGCGACAAGTGCACGACAGGTGCTCCAATAGCGCGCAGCGGCGACACGGAGGCCTGCAGGCGTCCGTCCTCGGCGTTATCTCCAGCCACCACCAGACTTCCGCTGGCGTGGAAGTCAAATGAGGTCCCCTCCAATTCCGACTCGATGAGGGTGCGATTTTCACGCGTGAAGCGCCACAGCTGCTTGGCCTGCTGCGCTCCATACCGGTCTACGTCCGAGATGTAGTCGCGGTCGGTGCCTTGGAGCAGAAAGCCAGCGTTGCGCCCTGAGGCGCCATGCCCGATCGACCGCGCCTCCACGATGGCAACGCGCAGCCTAGACCGCCGCCGCCGCAGCCAGAAGGCGGTCGAACAGCCAAGGATACCGCCCCCCACTACGGCCACGTCATACGTTGCTGCGTCGGCCGAAGAAGCGCGTTGCCAAAAGGATACAGACATGGCGATCGGTGGTCGCGGGTTGGTCAGTGAATGTCACGACGGGAGCGTGATCAATCAGGCATTCACATCAACCACCACCCGCCCGCGAATGTTGCCGGCTAGCATGGACTGCGCCGTGGCTGGGATATCGCGCAGGCTGATGACGTCGCTTAGCACCTGCTCGTACAGTACCTCGGTGAGCAGATCGGCGAGGCGCTGCCACGCCACCCGCCGGCGGTCGTTGGGGCACGTGTTCGAGTCGATGCCGAGCAGGTTGACGCCCCGCAGGATGAAGGGGAAGACCGTCGTGTGCAGTTTGTGCCCCCCCGCGTTGCCGAACGCGGCAATGCTCGCGTGGCGCTGCATCTCGGCGATCAGCGTAGCTAGCGTATCGCCACCCACGGCATCGATCGCTCCTGCCCACCGGGCCGGCTGCATGGGGCGCCTCGGGCCATCCTCGAACTCGTCGCGCCCCACGATGCGCGTGGCGCCCAAGGAGCGCAGATAGTCGTGCGCCGAGGCGGTGCCCGTCGAGGCGACAGCGTCGAAGCCAAGTTGGTTGAGCAGTGCGACAGCCATGCTCCCCGCCCCCCCGGAGGCGCCGGTGACCACGACCTCGCCGTTGCCTGGCTTGGTGTCGTGATCTTCCAGTGCCATCACGGCCAGCATCGCCGTGTAGCCCGCCGTACCGATAATCATCGCTTCACGGGGCAGCATCCCGTTGGGTAATGGCACCAGATGCTCGGCCTTGAGGCGCATGTGCTGGGCGTATCCGCCCCACCGGTGCTCGCCCAACCCCCAGCCTGTCTGGATCACCCAGTCGCCGGACGCGAAGGCGTCGGACCCGGTCGCCTCTACCTGGCCCACGAGATCGATGCCGGGCACAAACGGGAAGTCGCCACGAATGATTTTGCCTGCCCCGGTAACGGCCAGCGCATCCTTGTAGTTGAGGCTGGAATAGTGCACTGCGACCTGCACATCGCCCTCGGGCAAGTCGTCCACAGACAGAGGCTGGACGGTGGCATTGAGCGAGCCGCTAGCGTCGTTGAGCAGCAGAGCGTCGAACATAGGGTTGCGCGTTGATGGGTTGCGCGT
>CAYFQN010000051.1:0-11407 GCA_964345285.1 uncultured Rhodothermales bacterium | reverse complement strand
GAACGCGACCAGTATGCCGGGACGCGGGGGCACCGCACCCCTCTACGCTTTACCGGCAGGTGTCGCTGGCGATGGCGCCGTCAATGATGACGTGGCAGACGCGGGTCGTGTACTCGAATGGGTCGCCTTCGTACAGGACGAGATCGGCCTGCTTGCCGGGCTCCAGCGAGCCCACCCGATCGTCGAGCCCCAGGATGCGAGCCGCGTCGATGGTGAGTGCCTCGAGTGCGGCGGTGCGGTCGAGGCCGTTCGTCGTCGCGATGGCGGCTTCGAAGAGGACGACGCGCGTCTTAGGCACATAGCCCTCGTACCCGCTCTGGAACGCAAAAGGAACCCCGGCCTCATGCAGCCGCGCCGCCGTGGTGAACGCCGCATTCGCCGCTTCGCCACCGGGCCGCGCCATGGGCGGATGGACGATGACAGGAATACCCGCAGCCTGAATCTCGTCGAGTACCATGTACGCTTCGGCCGCACCGTCAAGCACCAGGTTGAACCCGAATTCCTCGGCCAGCCGCAGGGCCGACAGGATTTCGGTGTGCCGATGTGCGGTGATGAGCGCGGGCACGTCGCCGTCCAGCACGCGGACCATCGCCTCCATTCCAAGATCGCGCGTGGGCGGATTGTCGGACTGCATTCGGTTGCGATACGTCTGGGCTTGGATGAAGTGCTCGCGCAGCATGGCGACCGTTTTGGCGCGCGTACCCGGACTCTGGAAGCGCCGCTCTACCGACGGGCCGAGCGTCATCGCAACCATGGTGGTGGAGTCGACGAGGGCGGCGCCCACGGTGGTGCCGTTCGTCGTCACAATCATAGTCTGCCCGCTCACAGGCGCACCAGGGCCGTGGCCGGTGTGCACGGTCGTCACGCCCAGATCGCGGATCCAGGCAACGAGTTCCTCTCGGGCGTTGTACGCGTCGATGGCGCGCAACTCGGGCTGGATGGGACTTGACGTGTCGAGCTGGTCCTGGTCGGCGTCGGTGTTGTACATGCCGGCCAGGCCCACGACAGAGTGCGCATCGATAAGGCCGGGGGTGACTACGCTCGTGGAGAGGGTCTGGTACCCACTGGGGATGGCGACGTCATTGGCCGCACCGACCTGCTCGATCTCGCCATCGCGGACGAGGACGACGCCGTCCACAATGGGGGCACCCGCCATCGTGTACACGGTGTCAGCCTGGATGGCGATTTGTGCAGTAGCTGACTGGGGGACGCCCGCCAGCAGAAGCGTGAGAACTGTTGCAACGAGAGACAGTCGAGAGGATCGCATAGGAGATCAAACAGCTTAGCAGGGCGAGAGAGGCAAACGGGGGGATGCGAGATGATCACTTGCGAGCCGGCCCGTGGTGATTGTGCAACGCGCCCGGATCATCATACACGCCGTAGCCGCCAGTAGCGTACGGGCGATCGTCCGGGTCGGCGCGGTCAAAGACGTTTTCCCCTTCGACCCAGGTCTCTTCCACGTGTGTGTACACGCTGAGCGGATCGCCCGACAGCACGATAAAGTCAGCATCTTTGCCTTCTTCCAGCGAGCCGATGCGGTCGTCAAGGCCGAGCATGCGCGCCCCCGCCAGTGTCATGGCTTCCAGTGCGGCCTCGCGCGACATCCCAGCCCGCACGCCAAACGCTGCCGAGCGCAGGAAAAGCCGCGAGTCAGTGATCAGGTCGTCCGTGTGGTACGCGACGTCGGCACCGGCCTCTTCGAGCACGGCGCCGTTCTCGAAGCGGATGTCGACCGCCTCCTGCTTGCCCCCCGGCGCATCGAGCACGATGATAGACGAGGGCACGTTCGCCGCGGCGATTTCATCGGCCACCTTCCACGCCTCGCTCACGTGGTGCAAGACAACGTTGAAGCCAAACTCTTCCTTGAGCCGCAGTGCAGTCAGGATGTCGTCATGGCGGTGCGTGTGGAAGTGAACGGTGCGTTCCCCGCTTAGCACCTCGACGAGCGCCTCCATGCCGAGGTCGCGCTCGAGCATCTCATCCGGATCGTCAGCCGCCTGCTCCATCTTCTGCCGGTAGGCCTGCGCCTCTACAAACAGCTCTCGCGCCAGAGCCGCCGATCGGGCGCGGGTGCCGGGAAACGCCCGATCGTCGGCCTGCGGGTTGGTCCCATTGGCCATCTTCATGCCGCCGCAAATGTCTGTCAGCGGATTGTCACAGAGGAGCAGGTCGTTGATGATATCTCCGTTTCGCAGTTTGAGGTGCGTCGTCTGGCCGCTCATGAGGTGGCCAGAGCCGGGCATCACATTTACCGTGGTGATGCCGCCGGCCCGCGCACGGTTGATGGAACTGTGCCGAACGTCAACGGCGTCAAGGCTGCGCACGCCCGGGTGCAATGGGACCGATCCGTCGCCGCCCTCGACGCGTCCAACGTGGGAATGCGTGTCGACGAGGCCCGGCATGATGACCTTACCGGTGACATCGTGCTCAACCGCACCACGCGGCACGTCGACTGTCCCTTCAGTTCCAACAGCTTGGATGACACCGTCTTGCACGACGAGGACACCGTTCTCGATGGATGACTCGGTGATGGGATAGAGCGTCGCGCCACGGAATACATGAGGCTGCGGTTGAGCGGCAGAGTGGACGGCGCCTCCTGCCATCAGCAAGAGGCACAAAACCAAGGACGTGATGCGTGACATGGTGGGCGATCGGCAAATGCAGGGGGGGTAAGAATGGGGCTTTGCTCCTGATGTCATGGCGACATTAGCAACGTCCCGATGCTACTTTACGGCAGCCGACCGGCCAATTGCAAACCGTCGCCTAATCCGTCATACCTGCAAACTTCTCGTGCCCTTTGAACGTTAAAGAACGCGTCTAAGCTACGAATCACCGGTGGAGAGGTCTGCCATGTCATCCGATCCGTCCCAGTCGTTCAGGCATCGTCTACTCCAGGAGGCCCGCACAGCTTTGGAGGCGTACTCCATTCGCGTCTCGCTCGGTCTCGTGGTGAGCCTGATCATCATGGTCGGCTTGGTCCGGGGGCCTATCTACCATGCTCCCAACTTCGTGGGATGGGGGCCCGAAGGCGACCAAGAACGCATTTACCTGACCGAGCTGGCGACAGAGGCGCCTGAGCAGACCGAAGACCGCGTCCGGCGCGTCCCGTCAGATGTGCCCGTCACTGTACAAGGCATGCTCCAATCAGCGGCGCCGGAGCCGCCCCCGGAGGACCCCGAGCCACGCTCCGAGCCGTCTGCCGAGTCGCCCGCACCCAGCCACGCGCTGACGGCTGCACAGCTCACGGCGCTGGGTCCAGCCGGGCAGCGCCCTCAGATTATCGGCGGGGCAGGGTCGTTCTACCTGAGCATCGACTATCCCGAGGAAGCCCGACGTCGTGGTATCCAAGGCCGCGTCATCCTTGACTTCGTTGTGAACGTCGAGGGGCGCACGCAGGACGTGCGCGTTCTGCAATCTCTGCACCCTCTGTGTGACTCGTCAGCCGTGGCTGCCCTGAAGCAAACCCGGTTCGTACCCGGCAAACGCAATGGAGAAGCCATACCCGTCCGGATGCGGCTTCCCGTACGCTTTCAACTGGTTAACCTGACGGCAAACAACAAGATGCCTTAGCCTCCTTCTCAGCTCAATGGCATACCATGAAATCATACGGATGAGATCGAGACTCCCTCCATTCCGAACCCGCACGTGGGGGGAACGCCTTCATGAAGCTGCCGTGTAATCTAGCGCCTTGCCAAGCCGCCTCCTGCATGCCTCATTGATGCCTGACCGGAAGCGCTTTCACCTCAACCTGCTCACCAACAGTTTGCATGTGCCATGGCTGAGACTGCTGCTCCAAACTCACGCACCACAACGGCGGAGGACTTCCTCCCCATTATCGGGACCGACTACATCGAATTTTATGTGGGCAATGCCAAGCAGGCCGCCCTCTTTTACGCGCACGCCTTTGGCTTCCGCATCGTGGGCTACCGCGGCCCCGAGACGGGCATGCGTGGCCGCTCGAGCTGGCTCATCGAACAGGATAAGATCCGCTTTATCCTGACTACGCCGCTTCGCCCGGGGGGGCCCATTGCCGAGCACATCCAGCGTCACGGCGACAGTGTTAAAGACATCGCGCTCTGGGTCGATGACGCCACCGCAGCCTTTGAGGAAACAACCGAGCGCGGCGCTGTACCTATCCATACCCCCGAGATCCACGAGGACAGCGACGGCTGCGTGGTAACGGCGGCCATCGCTACGTACGGCGACACCATTCACACGTTTGTCGAGCGCGGCGACTACGACGGCTTCTTCCTCCCCGGCTTTGAACGGTACGACAATGACGACTGGACCTCTACGCCGGTCGGCCTCAAGTACGTGGATCACTGTGTGGGCAACGTCGAGAAAGGCGACATGGACCGGTACGTGTCCTACTACGCCGATACGATGGGCTTCTATAACATGCTCCACTTCACCGACGACGATATTTCGACCGAGTACTCGGCCCTGATGTCGAAGGTGATGGCTAACGGCAACGAGCGCATCAAATTCCCGATCAACGAGCCGGCTGAAGGAAAGAAGAAAAGCCAGATTGAGGAGTACCTCGACTACCACAACGGGCCCGGCGTACAGCACATCGCCATGGCGACGGACGATATCATCTCGACGGTCAGCGCGCTGCGCAGCCGCGGCGTGGAGTTCCTAGAGGTGCCCGACTCGTATTACAACGTGGACGTGCTGAAGGAGCGCGTCGGCGACATCGACGAGCAGATCGACGCGTTGAAGCGCCTCAGCATCTTGGTCGACCGCGACCCCGAAGGCTACCTGCTCCAGATCTTCACCAAGCCTGTGCAGGACCGGCCGACCGTCTTCTACGAGATCATCCAGCGCAAGGGCGCCCGCACATTTGGCGAAGGCAATTTCAAAGCACTCTTCGAGGCCATTGAGCGCGAACAGGCCAAACGCGGGAATCTTTGATGTGCGAATGACAGTTGCCAATCTTGAGCGCATCGACGGTTGTCTTCCTCTCGTTCGTCACTCGTAAATCGATACTCGACATTCATTATGCCGTATTACACCCGCATGGGGCGCGTCCCTGACAAACGCCACACACAGTTTCGCCGTCCGGATGGAGAGCTCTACACGGAAGAGGTTGTGGGCGCAGAGGGCTTTAGCGGCATCTCGGCCATCGCCTACCACATTCACCAGCCGACCATCGTCGACCGGATCGGTGACGCGATTCCGTACGACGTGGAGTACGTAGACGACGAATTCCTCCAGCACCGCCACCTGAAGGGCTGGGAAGTCGAAGCCGGCGGCGATTGGCTGACGAGCCGCACGTACTTGATGGGCAACAACGACGTGCGCCTCGCCATCGCTCGCCCGACGTCGAATACGGACGCGTACTTCTACCGCAACGCCAGCTGCGACGAACTCGTGTACGTGCACGAGGGCGAAGGCACGCTGGAGACGATGCTCGGCGCGGTCGACTTCACGGATGGCGACTATGTGCACGTCCCTCGTACCATCACGCATCGCTGGCGCTTCGAGGGCGACTTGGAGACCGACCCGCCGCGACTGCTCGTGATTGAGTCCGAGTCGGAGGTCCGCTTCCCCAAGAAGTACCGCAACGCGTTCGGGCAGCTGCTAGAGCACAGCCCCTACTGCGAGCGCGATATCCGCCCGCCAAGCGAACTCCAGACGATCGATGAGGAAGGCCCCTTCGAGATCCGCATCAAGAAGCACGGCAAGCTGCATCGCTACTGGGTCCGCTTCCACCCGTTCGACGTGGTGGGCTGGGACGGCTACATGTACCCGTACGCCATTTCGATTCACGACTTTGAACCGATCACGGGGCGCATCCACCAGCCGCCCCCCGTACACCAGATGTTCGAGGCACACAATTACGTGGTGTGTTCATTCGTCCCACGTCTCTTCGACTACCACCCCGACTCGATTCCAGCACCGTACAATCACTCGAACATCGACTCGGACGAGGTACTGTTCTACGCCGAGGGCGACTTCATGAGCCGTAAGGGCATCTCCCGCGGCTCCTTCTCGCTGCATCCTGGCGGCATTCCGCACGGTCCGCACCCGGGCACGGCCGAAGCCTCTATCGGCAAGGAAGGCACCGAGGAGCTCGCCGTGATGGTGGACACGTTCCATCCGCTCAAGCTCACGCAGGCCGCCCTCGACGTGGAGGACCCGGACTATGCCTACTCCTGGAAACCGGAGCTCCATTCCAGCGGCAATGGGCGCGTTCAGACGGAAGAGCCCGCCCAGCCTTGACACGGTGTATTTTCGCGCTAACAAAAGCAGGACGCAGCCTATCTTGCCCAAGGCTGCGTCCTCTTGCGCGTTCTGGGGTCGTGCACGGGGACTTACTTACCGTCGTCGCCCTCGAAGTCGAGCGCGGCGGAGTTGATGCAGTAGCGTTTGCCCGTCGGCTTCGGGCCGTCGTCAAAGACATGACCGAGGTGGGCACCACAGTTGGCACATACGACTTCTGTACGTCGCATGCCGTGGCTGTTGTCGGCACGAAGCTCGACGTGGCCCTTGTCTACCACATCGTAGAAGCTAGGCCACCCCGAGCCGGACTCGAACTTCGTACCTGAGTCAAAGAGGGGCTCCTCGCACACGACGCAGCGATACACGCCGTCGCCCTTGTGGTCCCAGTACTTGCCGGTGAAGGCGCGCTCGGTCCCCTGCTCCTGCGTCACATGATACTGCTCGTCAGAGAGCCGCTGCTTCAGCTCTTCTTTCGTCGGCGTCTTGAGCATGTTGTTGATTCGTTCGATGCTAGCATCTAGTGCACTGATTCAGACCTCCCGTCTACAGACACGTTCCCTGTGTTCTAGGGTCAGCGCAGGGTCCGCGCACTTGTTCGATCATCGTTGCATCCAAAGCCCTAGTGCCGATGTGCGGACTGGGCGCCTATAGCGAAGGCTGCACTCCATCTTGAAGCGCAGCCTCCGAACTTGAGTGTTCCGTAGCGTGGTGCATCAGCGATCGTCACGGCGCTCGGCGGGATCTGGCGCGCGGTGCCCATTTTCGGAGGGCGACTCGTCCGGCGTCTCATCATCTGCCGGCATGGCATCTTGCCCATCGCCTCGGCCATTGGTAGGCGCATCAGCGGTGGACGCCGCGGCGGCGTCGCCCTCTGTTTTGCCGACCTCTGCATCTTCCGGTACGAGCTCCTCTTTGTCGATTTCACCTTTGAGGAGCGCCACGACCCGTTCACCCGATACCTCCTCGTACTTGAGGAGCTCATCAGCCAGCGCATCGAGCTGATCACGGTTTTCGGTGATGGTGTCCATGGCTCGCTGGAAGGCATTGTCCAGAATCTTCCGGACCGCGACGTCTACTTCGCGAGCTGTCTCCTCGCTGTACTCGCGGCTCTTGGACAGCTCTTCGCCGAGGAAAACCTGTCCATTGTCGCCGCCGAGGGCAATGTTTTCGAACTGGTCGCTCATCCCCCAGTCGAGCACCATCTTACGCGCCATCTTGCGGACCTGTTTGAGGTCGTTCTCGGCACCGCTCGTGGCTGTGCTGAAGATCAAGTCCTCTGCTGCCCGCCCCCCCATGACCACGGCCAGTCGGTCGAGCATGTACTCGCGGCGGTAGAGATACTTATCCTCTTCCGGCATCTGCTGGGTGACGCCCATAGCTTGCCCGCGCGGTACGATGGTGACCTTATGCACCGGGTCTGCATTCTCCAGTGCAGCCGCCACGATAGCGTGCCCGGCCTCGTGATACGCCAGTAGGCTCCGCTCCTCATCGGTGAGGGCGAGCCCTTCGCGCTTGAGTCCCATAAGCACCTTGTCGCGTGCTTCTTCAACGTCTTCGTTGATAATCTCATCCCGCTCGGCACGGCCGGCCAGCAGGGCGGCTTCGTTGAGCAGATTTTCCAGATCAGCCCCGCTGAACCCCGGTGTGTTGCGCGCCAGTCGCTCCAGGTCAATGTCGTCGGAAAGCGGCTTGTTTTTCGCATGGATCTCCAGGATGGCCTTGCGCGCTTTCGCCGTGGGACGGCCCACCGTCACTTGCCGGTCGAAGCGACCAGGCCGGGTGAGCGCGGGATCCAGGATGTCGGGGCGGTTCGTGGCTGCCATCACAATGACGCCTTCGTTCTTCTCGAAGCCGTCCAGTTCGGCGAGGAGCTGGTTGAGCGTTTGCTCCCGCTCGTCGTGGCCGCCGCCGAGGCCCGCGCCGCGCTGGCGCCCGATCGAGTCGAGTTCATCGATGAAGATGATGCTGGGCGCGTCCTCTTTTGCCTGCTCGAACATGTCGCGCACGCGCGCTGCACCCACACCGACGAACATCTCCATGAAGTCGGAGCCCGAGACGCTGAAGAAGGGCGCGCCGGCCTCACCAGCCACGGCACGCGCCATCAGCGTCTTCCCTGTCCCTGGCGGGCCGACGAGCAATACGCCCTTGGGCACCTTGCCGCCAAGCCGCTCGAAACGCTCCGGCTCTTTCAGGAACTTGATAATCTCCTGCAGTTCGGTCTTCGCCCCCTCGTTGCCAGCCACGTCGTCAAACGTGGTGTTTTCCTCTTCCTTATCGTACATCTTGGCCTTGCTCTTCCGCACGGAGAAGAGGCCCTGGCCCTGTGACTGCATGCGCCGCAGGAAGAGATAGCCTACTCCAAAGATGAGCAGCACGGGCAAGAGGCCGATTAGCAGAAGGCCCCACGGAAAGCTGCTCTGTGGTTGGGTGACGACCTCCACGCCATTGGCCTCAAGCCGCTCCATGAGCTGCTCGTCACCGAACGAGGGGACATACGTCGTGAAATTGGTGTAGCTCGTTGAGTCGCCTTGCTGGGTTGCGCGCTGCGCGGGGCTGCGCAGTGCGCCCGTAATTTTATCGCCCTCCACCACGACACGCTCAACATTCTCGGCCTGCAGCTGCTGCCGAAAGGCGCTGTAACTAATCTCCGACCCGCCCTGCGGCCCGTAGATCGACGTCCACGCCCAGAGCGCAGCCAGCGTACCCGCCACGATCCAAATGAGAAAACGTCCTCGGTTGCCGCTCGCATTCTGGCCCGACGACGCGCGAGGACGGTTTTCGGATGATTTGTTCTCCTGCTCAGCCACGTTATCTTCAGTTCCGTTGGAAGATCACTGATCGGTCTGCTGGCTTGTAGCAGCAAACCGGGAATTATTCATAAGCCTTATTTCATACACGCGCCGCGTGCATTTGTGTCTGCCTCCCCGGGAGGCTTCACGGGTCCTTCGCAGATAAGACCCATCTGGCATCTTGTAAGCCATTAACTCTCGCCCACCCGCTTGCCTGTCAGCCTAGAGCGGCGTTATACTTGAGCCCGCTTCTGCCGTACGAATCGCCTAGAGGCCCATGGCTCGTTCTCTTTCGCCGGATGCCACTGACCCGTTTCCCTTTGGTCAATCGATTGCGTGGCAGCCTGATCCCGACGTCATCGCCAAGAGCAACCTGCGGCGGTTCATGGACTGGCACGGGATCGACGACTACGACGCGTTGTTGGCTCGCTCGACAGACGACATCGCATGGTTTTGGGACGCGGTGCTGGACGACCTCGACATCGCGTTCTATGAGGACTATGACCAGATCGTCGACCTTTCCAACGGCGTCCAGTTTCCCACCTGGTGCGTAGGCGGGCGGATGAACATCGTCCACAACCTGCTCGACAAATGGCAAGGCACAGAGGTTGAAGATCGCGACGCGCTCCGCTGGGAGGGCGAAAACGGATCGTCCGTGACGCTCACGTACGGCGACCTCCACCGACGCGTGTGCCAGTGCGCGAATGCGCTCCGCGACCTGGGTCTCGGTAAGGGCGACGCGATCGGGCTCTACATGCCGATGACGCCGGAGATCGTGATCGCGTTTCTGGCGATCGCCAAGATCGGCGGCATCACCCTGCCCCTCTTCAGTGGGTATGGCCCCGGCGCCATCATCACCCGGCTGCACGATGCTGATGCGAAAGCGCTGTTCACCGCCGACGGCTTCGCCCGCCGGCAGAAGCCCATCCGTATGAAAGAAACGGCCGACGAGGCGCTCGCCGCCTGCCCGTCCGTCGAGCATGTCATCACCCATCGCCACCTGGGGCTGGACGACGTGCCGATGCAGCCCGGTCGCGACCGCTGGTGGAGCGACACGGTCGACCATCAACCCGCCGAAGCCGAAACGGAGCGCACGGCCGCCGAAGATGTGGTGATGGTAATCTACACGTCCGGCACCACCGGTAAGCCCAAGGGCGCTGTGCATACGCACTGCGGCTTTCCCGTCAAGGGCGCGCAGGACATGTACCACAGCATGGACCTGAAGCCGGGCGAGACGATGTATTGGATGAGCGACATGGGCTGGATGATGGGTCCGTGGCTTGTCTTCGGCACGCTCACCATCGGCGCCACCATGGTGCTGTACGACGGCGCCCCGGATTATCCCGGCCCGGACCGTCTCTGGCAGCTCGTAGACAACCATGACGTGACGCACCTCGGCGTCTCCCCCACGCTCATCCGCGCACTCAAAACGCACGGCGCGTCGCCCGTCCAGAAGCACGATGTATCCGGCCTACGCGCCGTCGGCTCGACAGGGAGCCCGTGGGACCCCGAGTCGTGGATGTGGCTGTTCGAGACCGTGTTAAACGGTGAGAAGCCGATTCTCAACTACTCGGGCGGCACTGAGATTTCCGGGGGTATCCTATGCGGAAACGTCTTCAAGCCGCTCAAACCCGGCGCCTTCTCTGGGCCCGTACCCGGCATGGACGCCGACGTGGTGGATGAGAACGGCAAGCCGGTGCGCGGCGAGGTGGGCGAACTCGTCATCCGCCAGCCCTGGATCGGGATGACGCGCAGCTTCTGGAACGACGACGACCGCTACCTGCAGGCCTACTGGCAGCGCTTCGAGGACGTGTGGGTGCACGGCGACTTTGCCGCTATCGATGAAGATGGGCTCTGGTACATCCTGGGCCGCTCCGACGACACGATCAACGTGGCCGGTAAGCGACTCGGCCCGGCCGAGGTGGAGGCGCTGCTGAACGCGCACCCGTCCGTGACCGAGAGCGCTACGGTGGGCGTGCCGCACGAGGTGAAAGGCCAGGAGGTCGTCGCCTTTGTCGTCCTCAAGCCGGATGCTGATCCATCCGCTGGCCTCCGCAACGAACTTATGCAGCGCGTGGTCGACGAACTAGGCAAGCCGCTTAAGCCGCGTGCCATCAAGTTTACCAAGGCGTTGCCTAAAACCCGCAACGCCAAGGTGATGCGCCGCGTGATCCGGTCGGCCTTTCTCGGTGAGGACCTCGGCGACGTGAGCAGTCTCGAAGATCCCGATACGGTGGATGCCATCCAAAACGCGACATAGTCTTTTCGAACCAGGTGCCGGAATGCGCTTTCGTCTCGCGTGCGCCTTGCATCACGGCCTCATCGGCAACCTTTCGCCGGGCGAGCGGTGGACGCCGGTAGAGCATGACGACCTGTCCGCATACCGCGATGTC
>CAYFQN010000050.1:0-16822 GCA_964345285.1 uncultured Rhodothermales bacterium | reverse complement strand
CGGGGATCGCCCCGGCGGGGATCACGAACTGGCTGAATTCGCGGCGGCGCGGGTATTCTTTGCGGAGCCGGCTGAACGCGGCGCCCCGCGCGTCGGGCGGGGTGTCGAGCGTGGCGCGGAGACGGGCATCGTCGGCCGCGATGTCGTACATCGAGCGCACCACGTGGTCGAGCGCCTCGGTTTCGGGCAGCGCCGGGTCGGGCGGCGTGGCGACGAGCGGGTGGCCGTCCGCGGGTTGCAGCGCCGGCTCGGGGCTCCACTCGGCGGGCACGCCGAGGTGGTCACAGAGCGCCTCGTAGAGCATCGCCGTGCCGCGCACCTTGCCGTCGTACGCGTAGCCCGCGATGTGCGGCGTGGCGAGGTCCACGCGGCGGAGCAGCTCCGGATCGGGCGTGGGCTCGTGCTCCCATACGTCGAGCGCCACGGCGCCCAGGAAGCCACCGTGCACGATGGCTTTCAGCTCCTCGTTGTCCACCACGGACCCGCGCGAGGTGTTAACAAGCCACGCGTCCGATTTCATCTTCAGAAGGGTCGCCGCGTCGAACAGGTGGTGCGTGGCGTGGGGGCCGTCGCGGGTGAGCGGCACGTGCAGCGTGATGATGTCGGCCGTGTTCAGCACCGTGTCGAGCGGCACGAAGTCGTGCGACGCATCGGCGGCTTCTGCCTCTTCCGCAAGCGGCGGATCATTCTTCAGCACGTCCAGCCCCAGCGCGGGCAGCCGCCGTGCCAGCCGGCTCCCGATGTTGCCACACCCCACGATGCCGACCGTCTTGCCGCGCAGTGTCGTCCCCTGGCGGACGGCGAGCCGTAGCAGCGCCGCGATCACATAGTCCGCCACCGAGTCGGCATTCGACGCCGGGGCGTGGGCGAAGGCGATGCCGTGCTCGCGCAGATAGCGCCGATCGATGTGGTCCGTGCCGATGGTAGCGGACCCGACGAATTGCACGGCGCTGCCCTCCAGCAGATCGGGGCCGACGGGCGTCACACTCCGCACGAGGAGCACGTCCGCGTCCTGCACGTCCGCGGGCGCGATGGCACGGCCGGGCCAGGTGCGCACCGTGCCCAGCGTGCCGAAGGCGTCGGCGGCTCGCGGGATGTTTTCATCAGCTACAATGCGCATCGACGGGATCTTCATCCTCTGCCTCGCTTCATGAATGAAAGTCGAAATCCATATGCTGACCGGCCCAATGCTCTACATCTACACAACCCATCATCCAAAAGACTACCTATTCCAGCCAATCGCCCCCTAGAAAACGTCCCCGTTGACGTGGGATGAACCCCTGCGTTAACGGGCGACCAAGAACGGAACAATCCAACGTGAAGAAATAGCAAGGAGTTGTTTAAACGCTGTGATTACAGCACTTACAGCAAAAATATGATGGAAACCTTGTCACGAATCGCCTCGTTGGTCCGCCCGGCATTGACGCAAGGCCACCCTGTCTTGTTCAACGCCTGAACGTGCGCCTGGCAGGTGCCTGTACGCCGCCTCGTGGCGGCCTCATCGGCCCGCGCGCTTTCATTCACTGAATGTAGAACAGATCGGTGATGATCTGTGGTACGAACCGCTACGATCGCAGGAGCGACATTCGCTCTACTCCTTAGTGCAGCCCGTTTCTCCGCGGCCCCTCTGGACCGCGAAGCAACCTCGTCGATGGACGCGCGCATGGAATCCGTTCGCCTCACGGCGCGGGGGCCCGTGACGCTCCCCGTTTCGTCTCCCATTGACGCCTTCACCGCTGCCGAGGAAAAAACCCAGCATGCCCGCCTGCAGGATGCAATGGCCGGTGCCAAACTGCGTTTTCTCGCGCTGTTTGGCGACCCGGCTGAGATGACCATCCCGCTCATCGACTTCTCGGAGGGCATCGATGAAGGGACCCTGTGGTTGGCCCGCGCCATCTACTCCGAAACCAAGCTCGTCCACGAACAAGAGCTCGTGGCCTGGGTCATCCGCAATCGTGTAGAGACCACGTACCGTGGCGAGGACACCTATCGCGCAGTCATCCTTGACCCCTACCAGTTTAGTGCCTTCAACCCGGGCAGTGCGAAGCGGGCGTTCTACACGAGCCTCATGCCCACCGACAGCCTCTCCGGCTGGCAACGTGCCCTCCGGATTGCACACTACGTTCGTCATGCCGACTCGACGCGACGCCCCTTTTCCATCCGAACGCGTCACTTCTACAGCGAGCAATCGATGGTCGGGCGCCGCCACCCGCACTGGGTGAACAACCGGCAACGCGTCACGCCCAACTGGACCTATCGGGTGGATCAGCGGCGCTTCCGGTTTTACGAGTCGATTTCCTGACCGAGCGTTCGCGATCTCCTTATCTTCACGGTGGTTTTGAACGCCCCGGTGGCCCTTGCGGCCGTCGGGGTGCTGTGGTTTGATCGATCTGTGCTCCTCCTTCACCGTGTTGCGTCATCGCTCGCACGCCCGGGACGTGCCGCACTGCGACCGGGACCGCGACGAACAGATGCAGGTCCCGAGTGAGCATACGGCCACCGACCACATCCTCCTCTTCCTGGCGCCTGCGCGCGCACCTGAGCACGGAGGGACGATGCACGCAGGCCGCTGTCCAACGCGGTCGCACCAGGGGACCCTCCGCGCGAAAGGGGCGAATCGCTGCGATCTGCGATTCGCCCCTGCTCGTATTCTGTAATGGATCAGTGACCCATCAGAATTTCACGTTGAGCCGCAGCATGATGGCGTTTAAGCGCGGATTGTCCTGCGGGTTGACCTCGACCCCCCCCACCTCGAAGGCATCCTCCAGAAAGGAGCTGGTGGCAATCCCATAGCGGAGCTCAGGCATGAGGGTAAGGCCCACACCGGGTAGCGTGATTTCCACACCTGCCCCGAAGTCGGCATTCAGGTTTACACTCTCCGTGCCCTCGAACCCTTCCGTGTTCGACTGCGGGAAAGTAAGCACCGGGCCCGCTAGCAGGTACGGCTTCACGAGCGGGAGGGGCAGCACACGCCAGCGTAGATCAACGGGAATCTCGATGGCATTCAGGTCGATGTCCTGCTGCAAGTCGCTAAACTCGTACGTGCCCACCTCGCGGTAGAAGATGCCAGGCCGGACGGCGATGGGCCCCAATCCGAGGTCGTAGAACACGCCAATGTGGTAGCCCGTGGCGTTGTCCAGGTTGGCGTTTGCACTTGTCGCGCTAATGGCGTCGAGTTGGTTGAAGTTGAGGCCGCCCGCGATGCCGACCTGGGCTTGAGCGGGCGTCATAACGGCCGTCGCCAGGGCGAGGAGGAACGCGAGCGAGGCGGTGCGTAGAGGATGCTGTTTCATATCCAAGGCGTTGTCTGTGAACAGATGAATCGGAAAGATGCACTGTGCATCAGGGAGTCTCCGGAAGTGGTGGAGAGTCCCCATGCACGGCGGCGCGGCACGTTCCCCGGCGTGCAGGATCGTTGAAGAATTCGGCTGCCAGTGTATTGCCGTGGGCTAAACGGTCATGCACACGCTGTTATGTAGGGTAAGGCGCGCTGGAGCGCCGCGGGGTAACAGGCGGCGTCTTAGCGGCAGGTGCCAGGTCGAAACAGCACTGTAATACATCGGCTGCAACCTGGGCTCGGATGGCGAGTTCGCCCACCGTGCGTGCCATCTTTGCTTCACGGCGTCTCGGCGCGCAACAGACTGGCTTCCTCACGCGAACCTTCAGACACATGAAAATCGGCATCACGTGCTATCCAGTGTACGGCGGCAGCGGCGTCGTCGCCACCGAACTGGGTAAAGCACTGGCTAAGCGCGATCACGAGATCCACTTCATTTCGTCGTCGCTGCCGTTCCGGCTTGCGCACATGGCCAGCAACATCTTCTTCCACGAGGTGAACGTCCAGCCGTATCCGCTTTTCGAGTACCCGCCGTACACGCTCACGCTGACGAGCAAGATGGTGGACATCTCAAAGCATGCAGGGCTCGATGTACTGCACATGCACTATGCCATCCCGCATGCGACGAGCGCCGTGCTGGCCCGTCAGATTCTCGCCTCCAAAGGCATCTCCGTGCCCGTCATCACCACATTGCACGGGACGGACATTACCCTCATCGGCCAAGATCCCTCGTTCGCACCGGTCGTAGAGTACTCGATTAACGAGTCCGACGGCGTGACGGCGGTGTCGAATTACCTGCGCCAGGAAACCCACGACCACTTCGACGTCACCCGTGACATTGAGGTTATCCCCAACTTCATCGACACGGAGCGCTTCCATCGGTTCGACAAGCAGCACTTTAAGCAGGCGCTGTGCCCCAATGGCGAAAAAGTAATCGTGCATGTGTCGAACTTCCGGCCGGTCAAGAATGCGACGCAGGTGGTGGAGGTCTTCCACCGGCTGCGCCAGGACGATCTGCCTGTGAAGCTGCTGCTCGTTGGCGACGGGCCGGATCGCGTCCCGGCCGAGCATGAAGCCCGTAAACTGGGCGTATACGACGACGTGCGCTTCCTCGGCAAGCAAGATCCCGTCGAAGAGATCCTCTCCATTGCGGATGTCTTCCTGATGCCAAGCGGCTCGGAAACGTTTGGGCTGGCTGCCCTCGAAGCCATGGCCTGTGACGTGCCCATCGTGGCGAGCAACATCGGCGGCCTGCCAGAGCTGGTCCGCGATGGCGAGGACGGTTTCCTCTGTCCCCTCGATGACATCGATGCGTTCACGGCCCGCACGCGCCAGTTGCTTACCGACGAGGACCTGCACGCGCAGATGGCCGAGGCCGCCCGCACACGCGCCGTGGAGACGTTCGATGTAGACAGCATCGTGCCGCAATATGAAGCGTACTACGAGCGCATCCGCGAGCAGCGCCTGGCGGAAGTGTAACGCACGAGGGGCTGTACGCTAGTTGCCCTTCCTCACGCGAAACTCGTCGCTCGTGAGAAACGGGTTCTGCCGGCGCTCGCGGCCTAGCGTTGTTTCCGGACCGTGGCCTGGGTAGATCGTCATCGCGTCGCCGAGCGGGAGCAGCGTCTTCGTGATTGACTCCATGAGTTGAGGTAGTGACGTCTGGGGGAGGCCTTGTACCCGCCCGATGGAGTCCTGAAACAGCACGTCGCCCGTGATGGCTTGGTCGCTGGCGGCGTCCACGAAGCAGATGGAGCCGGGCGAGTGGCCGGGCGTGTGCAGGATGTCGAGCGTGACGTCGCCGAACGCGACCGTGTCGCCCTCCTCGAGGAACGTATCCGGCACGGGGGGCGCATCGATCCGCACGCCGAAGGCCTGGGCCTGCTGCGGCGCCTGCTGGAGGAAGGCCCGGTCGGCGGCGTGCATCTGGAAGCGCTGGCCGTACCGTTCACTAAAGAACGCACAGCCGAAGATATGGTCAATGTGGCCATGCGTCAGCAGTAGGTGCCGAATTTGGAGATCATTGTCTTCGATGTAGTCAACGACCTGTTGCTGCTCACGAGAGGTCGCACAACTCGGGTCGATGAGCACCGCCTCGCCGCCATCGTGGCACACGTAGCAGTTCGTCATGAAAGAGTTGAACGTGAACGACTGGACCGTCATGGGGCGTGGGCGGTTGATGGGTTCTGATCATCGGCGATGCTGCGCGGTGTACGCAGCACAGCCCGGCAGGTTTGGTGGAACTCGAACAACCTGTTTCTCGCGTCGTTTACCGGATGATTCACGCTACTCACGACGATTCACGTTAGCCGCCGTACACCCGGCGTCCCGGCCGACTGCATGTTCAAACGGCTCCATTGGTTGGTTTTGCGGAAGCTGCCCGGCCCTTTCGTTGGCTGGCTGGGCACGCTCATGTTTCTGCTGCTGATGCAGTTTCTGATCCGCTGGTTGCCCGAACTGGCGGGCAAGGGCTTGCCGCTGCTCGTCATCGTGGAGCTGATCGTGTACAACCTGGCGTACATGCTGGTGCTCGCGGTGCCTATGTCCGTCCTGCTGGCCTCGCTCATGGCGTACGGGCAACTGGCTGAGTCGCAGGCCTATGTCGTGATCAAGAGCGCGGGCGTGTCGCTCATGCAATTGATCTGGCCTACGTTGATCGCCGGCCTGCTCGTTACGAGTGGCATGGCCTACTTCAACAACGTCGTCCTCCCGGAGGCGAACTACCGAGCACGCAACCTGTGGGTGGACGTGCGGAGTAAGCGGCCCGGCTTTGAACTGCAGCCGGGCGTCTTCTACGAGGGCTTGGATGGATACAGCATCCTCGTGCAGGAACGTCCGCCCAACTCCAACCGGTTGCTCGACGTCACCATCTACGATTATACCGCGGGGCGCGACCAGCAGGCTGTGATCAAAGCTAAACGTGGCCGGCTCGTCTCGAAGCACGACGGCGCGGCCATCGATTTGATTCTGCACGACGGCGAGATGCATCGCAAGCGACCGCCCGGACGGGGCCAGCGCGCACCTCGCTACGAGCAACTGGCCTTCGACCGGCACACGCTGCACCTCGACCTGTCCGATTTCGTGTTCGAGCGGAAGTCGGAAGACGGTGGCTCACGCACCGATCGCACGACGCCCACCCTCCAGATGCTTAGCCGGGTGGACTCGATGCGCGCTACCGTGCGCGGCCACCAGGACGACCTGCACGCCATCTTGCGGCAAGTCGTAACACACGACACAACCCGCACCCCGCGAGACTACACAGCGCTACCGCGCAGTGCTATGACAGCCAGCCGCTCGGACACCGCAGCCCACCCTACCACACGAGTTGCCGTGAAGGGGCTCAGCCGCGATCAGCAGCGCAATGTGCACTATACGGCGTATCAACAGGCCCGCACGCTCAACTCGGATGTGAGCGGCATTGAGCGCAATGTCCGCTGGCAGCAACGGCGTATCAATCAGTACATGGTCGAGATCTACAAGAAATCATCCATCGCGGTGGCCTGCCTCATCTTTACGCTGATCGGGGCGCCGCTGGGGCTTACCATCCGGCGCGGCGGCTTGGGCCCCGTCGGTGGCTACTCCCTGGGCATCTTCCTCTTCTACTGGGTTACCCTCGTGCAGGGCGAGAAGCTGGCCGACCGCGGGCTGCTGCCGCCATGGCTTGGCATGTGGATCGCCAACGCCATCATGCTCGTCGTGGGCACGTGGCTGGTGCTATACGTGGTGATAGACCTGCGCGCCACGCCACCCCTGCGCCGGCGCCTCTGGGCCTGGATCCGCTCGAAGTTCGAATGACGAAGTTCGCGTTCCGAACGGGACGTCGCCGAACGCGACCGTGTCGCCCTCTGGTATGTGCTATTCGCTGCTCGCCACTCGCCCCCTGTTTGTATGCTGTACCTGGTCCCCACCCCGATTGGCAACCTGGAAGACATCACGCTGCGCGCCCTGCGCGTGCTGAAGGAGGTCGACCTCATCGCCGCCGAAGACACCCGCACAGCCGGAAAGCTGCTCGCGCACTTCGACATCGACGCGGCCACAACGAGCTACCACGACCATAATGAGCGTAGCCAGGCCCCCAAGCTGATTACGCGGATGAAAGCAGGCCAGACCATCGCGCTCATCTCCGAAGCCGGCTCGCCGGGTATCTCCGATCCGGGCTTCTACCTCGTCCGGGCCTGCGTGGAAGCCGGCATCGCCGTGGAGCCTCTACCCGGGCCAACGTCGTTCGTACCGGCCCTGACGGCGAGCGCCCTCCCCTCCGACCGGTTCGTGTTCGAAGGCTTCCTACCCAAGAAAAAAGGCCGCCAGACCCGACTGCGCACGTTGGCGGACGAGCCACGTACGATAGTCGTCTTCGAATCGCCGTATCGGCTGGTGCGCACGTTGGGCGACCTGGGCGAGCACTTCGGGGCCGACCGTCGCGTCGTCGTTGCGCGCGAGCTCACGAAGAAGTTTGAGGAGTTCCAGCGTGGAACGCTCGAAGAGGTGCGGTCGTACTTTGCGCAGCAGAATAAAGTGCGGGGCGAGATCGTTATCATTGTCGCCGGATCGCCCGCCGGCTAGCAACTCCTTGCCGGTCTTAACCGCCACCCGGCCATCCTCCACCGCTGGGATTACCGCCTCCACCACTGGGATTACTGCCTCCACCGTTTCGCTTTCCACCCGTCACCCACTGGCCCGAGCCGCTGTCTTCATGAACTGGACCACGACGAATCGCATTGTCGCCAGCGCCGTCTTTCTCTTCGCGCTGGTCCTTTACGTGCTGACTATGGCGCCCACCGTATCCTTCTGGGACTCAGGCGAGTTTATCGCCAGCGTGTACCAGTTGCAGGTGATGCACCCTCCAGGGGCCCCTTTCTACATGCTCTTGGGCCGCTTCTTCTCGATGTTCATGCCCCCGGAGTACGTGGCGCTGTCGGTCAACCTGGTCTCGGTGTTGGCCAGTGCGCTCACTATTCTGCTAACGTACCTGATTATCGTAGGCCTGGTGCGCCGGTGGCAGGGCAGCCCAGAGCCGGCCACCACGGGCCACCACGTCGTGCGGATGAGCGGCGGTGCGATTGGCGCGCTCACCTTCGCCGCGACGGACTCGTTCTGGTTCAACGCCGTCGAGGCTGAGGTGTACGCGCTGTCGATGTTCTTCACGGCCGTCGTCGTCTGGCTTATCATGAAGTGGAGCGACCAAGCGCAGCGGGAAGAGGCACTGCTAGCAGGCAATAAGCACCACCCGTTCCGGTTGGATGCCAACCGCTATCTCGTATTGATTGCGTACCTCTTCGGGCTGGCCATTGGGGTGCACCTGCTCAATCTGCTGGCGATGTTCTTCATCGCCCTGATCGTCTTCTTCACGGAGTTCGATGAGCCCGACTGGACGCCGGTTCAACGCTGGAAAGGCATTGTGTTAACCGGCGTTGTTTCGGCGATTGCGTTTTTCACCATCTACCCAGGTGTTATTGTCGGCCTGCCGTCGCTGGCTGGGCAGAGCGGCGCGCCGCTCTTCACGGTGCTCGTCATCATCGCAGCCGTAACATATGGCGTGTACTACACGCACTCGCGGCGCATGCCGGTGGCCAACATCGTGATGATGTGCCTTGGCGTCGTCCTCATCGGCTACTCGTCGTACGCGCTCATCTTTATCCGCAGCCAAGCGGAACCGCCCATCGACCTGATGGATCCCGATACGGACGAGGCGTTCGTGTCGTACCTGAAGCGCGAACAGTACGGCTCGACGCCGCTGCTCCGCGGCGTGACGTTCGACAACCAGTCGGGCCGCGTGAACCCACAGGGCGAGGAGACGCTGTTCCCACGGCGCTATTCCACCAATCCCCAGCACTGGCGCGTGTACGAGCGCTACAGCTCCGACCTGTCCTTCTTCCTGGACTACCAGATCGGCCACATGTACGTGCGCTATTTCCTGTGGAATTTTTCGGGCCGCGCAGGTGACGTCCAGGACGCCCCCGCCATCACGGGCATCCCCATTATCGACCCCGCCCGCTCGGACGACGCGTACCAGACGCCGAGCGAGGAAGCCAGCCATAATGTATACTTTGCCCTCCCGCTGCTGCTTGGGCTGCTTGGCGCATTCTTCCACTTCAGCTACGATTGGCGGCGCGCGTTCAGCGTCTTTATTCTCTTCTTCGTGACGGGCATCGGGATCATCATCTACCTGAACCAAACACCGATGCAGCCGCGCGAGCGGGACTACTCGTACGTCGCCAGCTTCTTTGCCTTCAGCCTATGGGTGGGGATTGGCGCGGCGGGACTCGTCCAACTCGCGTACGAGTCGCTACAGGACCGGCTCAGCGGTTCGTCGCTGCATGGCAGCGCGCTGGGCGTGGCGGCCCTCCTGTTTCTCACCGTGCCGGCGTGGATGATCAGTGAGAACTATGACGACCACGACCGCTCGGGCAACTACGTGGCACGGGACTACGCGCACAACATGCTGGAGAGCCTGGCGCCCAACGCCATCCTGTTCACCAACGGCGACAACGACACGTACCCGCTGTGGTACTTGCAAAACGTAGAGAACGTGCGGCCCGACGTGCGGGTCGTCAACCTCTCGCTCCTGAATACGTCGTGGTATACGGAGCAGCTCAAGGAAGAGCAGGCGCTTGAGTCGGCGCCGCTGCCCATCGCGATGTCGGACGAGCGGGTGAACACGCTGGCGCCCATCCGCTGGCAGCCGCGTACCGTGCAACTCCCGGTGAACACCGACCAGCTTACTGGACCTTCGGATGTCTTTGTGGCACTCGACGACACGAGCCGGCTGCAGAGTCCGATGTCGTGGCAACTCGAAGGGCGCCCCTTCGGCCAGGACTTCAACCTGCTACAGGCGGCTGACCAGGTGGCGTACAATATCTTGCGGACTAACGCCGAAAACGGCTGGGAGCGCCCTGTCTACTTCGCAATCACCGTGGCGCCCGACGGGCAGCTCAACCTGCAGAACTATTTCCAGCTTGAGGGCCTTACGTTCCGCGTGGTGCCCATCGAGCACAACCAGCAGATGGGTCGCGTCGTACCCGAGATCTCGCCCGAACGGCTGGACCGGTTCCGGTTTACGAACCTGAATGACCCAGGCGTCTATCTCAACGAGAACACGCGGCGCATGCTGGACGCCTATCGCAACATCTTTTCGCACACGGCCGAGCGCCTTGCGGCCCGGGGCTTTGCTGATGAAGGCCAGCGCTTACTCGACCGGCTGATGGCGGCTATGCCGTTCGATACCGTATCGGGCGACGCGCGCTCGCACCTCCTGATGGCCCAGGCGTACGAGGCTGTAGGCGATTCGTCGCGCGTGGTGACTCTCATGCGAGATGCTGAGCCGCTCGTACTGGGCGACCTCCGCACCGCCAACACGCGGCGTAGCTTCAGCTTCGCCCTGCAGTATGCGGGAATGGTGCGCATGATGTACCAGCAAGCAGGTGCCAACGGGTCGCTCTCGGCGTTCGACAACCAGCTGGAGACGATGCTCGCTCAGGCCCCCTATCAGGTGCCCAGCGACGCCCGTGCAGCCTTCGGGCTGCCCGCGCCTGCCACCGACACCACCACGGGCCTACCTCCATCTAACCTGCGGCCTGATCTTCCGCAGTGATCGGTTTGGGGCGTCTACCCTCGCAAGGTTCGCCCGTCGCCCGGTCGCATCTTCGCACTTCCTTGACAGACTCAAACATTCCCCTCTATATTTATAGCAAGAAGTGTCATGTGTCGAAGGCGCTTGCTGTCCTTAGGACGCGCTCCTTCAGAACGAAATGGTGAAGTGTCGCTCTGAAGCACCTTACACATGAATGGTTTGCATCGACACCATTCCATCATCACCGTTCGACGAAGCTCGTCCGGCGCAGGGGAACCCGTGCTATCAAGCTGTGGATCTATGGCGTGCCTCGCTTGACACCACACCGTTGGCCCTGGGTCGAGACCGAGTGACTCAGGAGGCACCTTATGGCTATTCGGCAAAGCACCGTTAAGTGGTTCGACGCCAAGAAAGGGTACGGCTTCATTCATCACCCAGACGGGGGCGAGGATGTCTTTGTGCACTATACGCAGATCGACACCGAGAAGGACTTCAAAACACTCCGCACCGGGCAAACGGTCGTGTTTGAGATGAGCGATGGGCCCAAGGGGCTCCATGCCCTGAGCGTAAACCCGATGGGCCAACACGATGGGAGCACGGATGAGAGACCTGAATCCGCTCCCTCTTCGCCACGCGCCTCGGAGTCCTCCCGCGTGCGGTCCGACTCGTCTCTGCCCCGCGTTGATCAACGGGAGGCTAGGCCGGGGTCATCCAATCCTGCGGGTTCACAGCCCGCAGTTTGACTACACCTCCGGCTACGGCACATCACTGAGCCCGTCTTGCCTGGCGTGGCATCGCAGCTATCTCTCACCGTTTGTCCCGCGCCTTTGCCTGACGCCTCCTCCCCTGCTCCCCCCGCGTCTATCCAGATTGAGCAAGTACACCCCGAACGGCATCTCGATGAGGAGCCACTGCGCGCCCTTCTCCGTACTATTGCCGCGGAGGAAGACTGCCTCCTTGGCACCGTCACCGTAGTGCTTACCGACCACGAGACGGTGCTCCAGCTCAATCGCGACTATCTTGACCACGATTACCTCACGGACGTCCTTTCCTTCGATCTTAGCGACGAGCCCGAGCGCGTGGTCGGCGAAATCTATGTAGACTTGGATACGGCAGCCGAGCGGCATGCCGAGTTCGATACGACGTTCGAGTGCGAGGTGCATCGCTACGCGGCGCATGGCCTGCTACACCTCATGGGTTATGATGATGACACCCCCGAGGAACAGGCGCTAATGCGTCGCCTAGAGGATCGCTACCTGTCGGCTTCCTCTTAACAAGACTCGCACGAAGGCCCGTCATAAGCAACTCCACGAATCGTTGCGCCGAAACGAACACACGCTTCGTACGGGCATACTATTTTTTCCTTCGCGTGCCCCGCGGAATGTGCGTGGCGCGAGCTTCACTAGATCTAGAAACGCCGACTGCCGACCCCTATGCAAAGCCAAATCACCGCGCGTGACTTCGACCTCTATCCGGATTTGCGTGACCATGTGGACAGCCGCCTCGCCAAGTTAGAGCGTTACTACGACGGCATCATCGGCGCGCACGTGGTCCTCCAGGAGAGTAACGCCCCCTCCGGCGACAAAAAGGCCGAAATCAATATCGACGTCTACCAGAAGCGGCTCTCGGCTGAAGATACAGCCCCGACCTACGAGCAGGCCATCAATCAATGCGTCGATCACCTGCGGCGTCAGCTTAAAAAGTACAAAGCCCGCCTCCGCAGCACCGATAAAGACGCACACCGGTAGGTAACACGTTCAGCGCTCGGGGTTGGGGTTCAGCGCTCAGGATGGCATCCGGCGAAGCTGGTCTCTAACCCCGTTCGCTGTCAAGCCATTTCACGCAGCGGCTCTACGACATGCTTCACCGTATCCGCGCTGGACATGATGTAGAAGTGAAGACAGGGCACATCGGCGCTCATCAGTTCGGCGCTCTGCTCCAATGCCCATTCGATGCCAATCTGCCGGACGTGCTCGTCATCATCGGCGGCTTCGATTTCTGCTGCAAGGGCTTCTGGAATTTCCATATGGAAGTGCTTTGGCAGTGACCGCAGATGCCGCTTCCGGGTGATAATCTTGATGCCTGGAATGATCGGCACCGTGATGCCCACATCGCGGCACCGCTCAACGAAGTCGAAGTAGTACTGGTTGTTGAAGAACATCTGCGTCACAACGTAATGCGCGCCGGCATCCACCTTCCGCTTGAGGTTCAAGATATCCCACGTCAGATTGGGCGCTTCGAAGTGCTTCTCGGGGTAGCCTCCCACGCCGATGCAGAAGTCGGTTGACGCCGCGTTCGCGAGGCTCTCTAGGTACTCGCCATGATTCATACGGTCGACTTGCTGCACCAGGTCGATAGCGTATTTGTTGCGCGAGCGGTTGGGCGGGACGGGTTTGCTATATCCCTTGTCGTCACCTCGCACGGCGAGCACATTGTCGATGCCGAGGTAATTCAGTTCGATCAGCGCGTCCTCGGTCTCCTCACACGTGAAGCCGTTGCACAGCAGATGCGGCACCGTGTCGATCCCAAAGCGGGCTTCAATGGCAGCGCACAGCCCAAGCGTCCCAGGTCGCTTCCGTTTGGCCTTCCGTTTCCATGTGCCATCAGGGCGCTCCTCGTACGTCACTTCAGCTGAGTGACTTGTTACATCAATGAACGGTGGGTCGAAGGGCATCAGCTCTTCAACGACATTCATCATTTGCTCAGCGGATCCGCCGCGCTTGGGCGGAATGATCTCGTACGAGATGAGCGGTTCCGAAGCCTGCTCCAGATGTTCTATGACCTTCATGCGACAGAAAGTGGTAGACAGTCAGGGTTGTTATTGTGTGGACGAGGTAGTAGGCTCTGCACAGCCTGCCGAGACCATGCGCGGCGTGTAGGCTGACCCCGTTTGATCCGAAGTAATGTACCTTTCAATGAACTAGGTGTTCTATGCTTGGCCTTGTCTACACGACATCAGCGGATGCGGCCCCATTCTTTGATCATTTCGCAAACGGGCGACTGACCGGCGTAGAGGAAGGAGCGACAGCAAAGTACGGCTCGGTTCTCGTCACCGTCACAGGTACAGGAAAAGTGAAGGCCACCCTCCACACAGAGCGCCTCCTGCAGCGGTTTGACGTGGACCGGGTACTACACGTCGGCATGGGTACCGGGCTGGACGATGCGATCGAGGTTGGATCGCTGGTGGCAGCCCAGGCCGTGCTGGAGGGCGACCGGATTGCACTTTCGGCGCCCTCATATCCCCAAATGCCTCTCGATCCACCCGATGCGCTCCCCACCGGCCGACTGGTGACGCACGACCACGCGATATCACCGGAGAACGAGGAGGGGTACTGGCAGCGCCTGGCGGATGTGAGCGATACAACGGGCTATGCAGTGGCATACGTGGCGGCGCAGCATGGCATACCCTGTCAGGTAGTGAAGGCCATCACGGGCCACCTCGGAGGGGAACAAGACGACTTCCAAGAAACGCTCGAAGTAGCGCGCACAGCCCTCACTAACTTTGTGCTCAAAACGATCGATGCCACGCAGGATCAGGCAGCACGCCAATGACGAGGCCGTCGTCGGGGCGGCGGGTCGTCGAAGCGCTTACACCGTTGTTAGTTACGGCGATGCCATAGGTCTTCTTCCCACTCTTCGGGGAAGCCATCCGACCCGCCCCATGCATAGTGATACTGGTGTTGCCCGGCCGCCTCACGCCGCCGTTGCCGCTCGTCTGCGCGGATTTCGCGCAACCCCACGGCCACACTCTGCCCCTCTTCCGTAGCCCGGCGACGTTTCATCACCGGATCCTGCTCAAAGGGCAGCGGATGCTCGGGAAAGTACAAACGATAGGCCGTAGCAATGACCCATGTGATCAGGAAGAAGATCAGCGGGCCAATGAGCGTAACGAAGAGAATGAACATGGCGGACAGGTTCAGGTCTCGTTTGATTGCAACGTGGGCAGGGCTGCACGTTGCTTAATTTAATGCGCGCGAACCTTTTTTGTTAGTCGGAAGAGGGCCGATCGGTCACAATTTGTTGATCTGGGCGGACCGCATTCGGAAACGTTACAAACCGCGCAGATTACCTGCAATAGAAAGGGGTCGCTGCTTGATGCAACGACCCTCTCTGTTCTTGACGCTCTCGGCCTTGCGCTTCGCAGTACGACGCTTGTGCTTGGCTGCTCAGTTGGTGCCCTCTCCTTGGCCAGTGCCGGTTCCCTGCTGCCCGTAATCTGACGGCGTCACGCGGAGTTGCTCAGGGTCGGGCTCTCGCTCGCGCAGGCGCTCCAGTTCTGCTTCTTCTTCCTGGATCGTCTGGGTGCTCACGTTTCCGATGTCGCCGCGGAATGCGGTATCAAATAGCGTGAAAACCAGGAAGACAACGACGAACACCGTGCCGACGGTGAAGACCATCGAGTTGACGGGCTTATCGTACTTCAGCGCCATGAAGAACATTACCACAAGCGCTGACTTGGCGATGGCGATGCCCAGTGCGACAGGAATCTCTAGCACACCGAGGTCAACCTGTGCTACAGCAACGGTGAGCACAGTGAGGACGATGAGTGCACCGAAGACGCCCGAAAGCACCTTGAACGGAATGATGTGGTGGTCGGAATGCGCCATGGGAAGTTGCTATTGCAATGCGGTGAAACGTGGGGTGGGCGGCGCTAGCGCTACACGAGGTAGAGGAGCGGAAAGAGGAAGATCCAGATGATGTCGACGAGGTGCCAATACAGCCCCGTGATCTCGATGGGTGTATAGTACTCGCTACTGAAGTGTCCGCGATACGTCCGCCATGCAATCCAGCCGATGATGCCCATGCCGATGAGCACGTGGACGCCGTGAATGCCTGTCATCACGAAGTAGATGCTGAAGAACTGGCCGGCGTACGGAATGCTCGCCAGCGCCTCGTAATATCCACCGTGCGGATCGAAGTAACCCGCCGGGAAGACGCCGTGCTCAAACTTGGCCGTCCACTCGAAGTACTTGATTACCATGAAGACCCCGGCCAGCGCCAGGGTCGTGATCAAGCTCCAGAATGCTTTCATCCGGTCATCCTTCTGCGCGAAGTGGATCGAGAGCGCCACGGTAAAGGACGATCCTAGGAGCACCAGCGTGTTGATGCTACCCAGCACCCAGTCGAGCGTCGCGCTTGCTTCGTCGAAGGCCTCCGGATGCCATGCTCGGTACACGGTATATGCTACAAACATCCCGCTGAAGAGCAGGATTTCGGTGATGAGGAACAGCCACATACCCAGCTTCGCCGAGTCGAACTGCTGCTCCGACGAGACGAAGTGATGCTGCAGATGCGACGGATGATGCGCGTGGCTCTCGTCCGACTTGGGCGGCGCTACTGCGGTCTCAGTCGCCATGATGAAAACTCCGAATCAGTGGTCTAAAAGGGTTACTAGGCCGTTTGGGGCTCGGGCGCGGGGGGCGCCTCGTCTGGAGCACGGACGGCAGCGCCGTCTCCGGCCCCATCGCCGCCGCCGAGGACCTCGTCGGCGAGGTGGAAGTCGTACGGCCCGCGCGTCACGAGTGGGGTCCGCTTAAAGTTGTGCGGATCGGGGATAGCGGCCACATTGGTCCATTCCAGCGTGGCAGCGCCCCACGGGTTGGCCGAGGCCTTCTTGCCCCAGACAAGCGAGTAGAGGCCGTAGCCCATCACCAGGAAGAGGCCGGCGGCCAGAATCCACGAGCCCACGGTTGATACCTGATGGAGGGCCGTAAACTGCTCCAGATAGTCGTAGTACCGGCGCGGCATGCCCTGCGAGCCCAGAATAAGCTGGCTGAAGAACGTCAGGTTGAAGCCGACGAAGATGAGCGCGACGGCAATCTTGCCGGCCGTCTCGTTGTACATGCGCCCGGTCATCTTCGGCCACCAGTAGTGCATGCCGCCGAGGAGCGCCATCACCATGCCGCCCATCATCA
>CAYFQN010000049.1:0-16932 GCA_964345285.1 uncultured Rhodothermales bacterium | reverse complement strand
TCTTCGACGCGCTGGACGACGTCTTTGCGGTCCATCGACTTGTAGGGTTCGGGCAGCAGGTCGCGGCTCGTGCATTCGAGCACAGAGGCTAGCGTTTGCAGCTCCACCTCGATGGGGTACGTGGGCGGGATGAAATCGTCGACGGCAGCCTGCATGATCTCGGGGGTGACGGTGCCGCCGTTCTGGCCGGCCGCGCGGAAGGCCGTGCGCGTGAGGATGGCCTCCATGTCGGCCCCGCTGAAGGTGCGGTCGCCGTTGAGGAGCTTCTCGGGCACCTCGTCCATCGAAAGTTCAACGCCGGTGCGGTTCATCATTACCTGGAGCAGCTCCTCGCGGTCGGCGCGGGTGGAGGGGTAGAACAGCGAGAGGTGCTCCTCGGCGCGGCCCTGCCGCTTGAGGTCGACGGGCATGAGGTCGGGGCGGGCGGTGACGAGGAAGAAGATGACGCGGCCCCGGTGCTTCGGGTTGCTCATAAACGCCGCAATCTGGGCGAAGACGCGCTGGCTCACGCCCGAGTCGCCCGACGCGTCGCGGTCGCCGAGGGCCGCATCGGCCTCGTCGATCATCACGGCGACGGGCGTCATCGCTTCGAGCAAGTTCAGGATCTTCTCCAGGTTGCCCTCCGTCACGCCCTGCCACTGCGAGCGGAAGTTCTTGAGCTTCACCATCGGGATGCCGATCTCACCGGCGAAGCACGTGATAATAAAGGTCTTCCCGCAGCCGACGGGGCCGCTCACCAGGTAGCCCATCGGCATCACGTCGGGCCGGCCGGCTTTGAGCGCGCGCGACGCCTGCCGGAGGTGGCTCTTGGCCTCGCCGTGCCCGGCCACGAGGTCGAGCGAGAAGTCCGTCTCGATGAACTCCAGCAGCCCGTACGCCTCCGCCTCGATGAACTCCTTCTTGAGCTCGGACAGCGTCCCGTACGTGAGCGTGTTGCGATTCTCCAGCACGTCGGCTAGGATGGTGCGGAGCTGCGTGAAGTTGAGCCCCGCTGTGTTCTCCGCGAGGCTGCTCGCCGAGACTTCCGAGTGTGCGTTGAACAGATCCTCCTGCCCGTCCACCGACCAGTCGACGTACTGGCGGCGGTCCGCCTCGTCGGGGATGGGGATGTAGATTTCGGCGGTGTGCGGGCTCTGGACGAGCTGCTGGTTCAGGTCGTTCAGGTTCTCGGTGATGAGGCACGCGGTGAAGTCGCTGTCGAGGAAAAGCGGGTCGCGTGCCCACCGCTGCAGGTAGACGAGCGACTGCCGGTCCTCGGACGAGTACATCGACGCCTCGGCCATCGGCGCGATCGTCTCCGCGTAGTCGATGATGCAGGCGATGCGCTTCCCGTCGGCGAGGCGGAGGCGGAAGTAGTTCTCCAGCAGAGCAAAGACGCGCGCCGGGTCCTTCGGCATCTTCTGCGCGTACTCCGTGCCGAAGATGTGATCGTAGCCGGAGAGCGCACGGTTGAAATCCTTCTGCGATGCGTCGTTGGCAAAGTGGATGCCCGAGGCGCGGTCGTACAGCATCGTGATGTCACGCGCGGCGAAGAGGTCCTCTGTTAGAAAGCGCGGAAGCGGCACGTACGTGTCGGCGCCATCGGGCGTGACGGTGGGGACGAGGTCGCGGACGTCGCCGTGCAGGATGAACTGCGCGAGCGTCTTCGTGAAGTACTTGCGGGCAAACTGCTTGGCCCAGTCTGGATAGTGTGCCGTGATGCGCTCCAGCACGGCGTTGGTCGAGTTCGCTTGCGGAGAGCGCGATTTAGGCGCAGCCTCTTCGGGGGGCGAGGCGTTGGGCGCGGATGTATCCGTGGAGGAAGAGGGGTCGGTAGACATAGAGCCGATAGGGCAGTACGAGAACGAATGGAGAGGCCGCCGTCAGGACAAGCACTGGTACGGTGTGTGGAAGAACAGGATTCAGGTAGGCCATATATCCGAGCCCGGTCATCCATTTGTGGGGGGTGGGCGGAAGGTTCGGATCGGGTGGGTCGGTCAAAGAAGCAGTGCGCGAACCGCACCGAACCCGGAGGACAGATTTTGGGCAATTTCGACCTATTAAGCCACGTACTGATCAAAACCATCGAGCGCAGCGCTTCGCCGGCTCGGGATAGGCCATCACGGCCAGGCGAAGCCTCTTGTACACATTGGAGCGAGGTGAACATGTTTACCGACTTTTACAACGAGACCCTTCGGCGCTTTTTCCAGACCGGCCCGCGCAGCGACGCGCGCATTGCCGTTGTCGGCATCGGCGGGGGCGGCGGCAACGCCGTCAACAACATGGTTGAGCAGGGCATCGACGGCGTCGACTTCATCGCCATCAACACCGACTCGCAGGTCCTGGCCAGCAACAAGGCCTCCTACCGCATCCAGGCCGGCAAAGAGACCACCGGCGGCCTCGGCGCCGGCGCGCGCCCAGACGTCGGCGCGAAGGCCGTTGAGGAGAGCCGCCCCGAGATTGAGCGCTATATCGAAGGCTATGACATGATCTTCATTACTGCGGGCATGGGCGGCGGCACGGGCACGGGCGGCGCGCCGGTCGTAGCCCGGATTGCGCGCGAACTGGGCGTCTTGGCCGTCGGCATCGTGACGCGGCCGTTTGCGTGCGAGAGCCCGGCGCGGATGAAGGCGGCCGACGCCGGCATCAAGGAGCTGCGTGAGCACGCCGATACGCTCTTGGTCATCCCGAACGAGCGGCTGTTGGACTTGGCCAATGAGCGGACGAGCCTCGTGGAGGCGTTTCGCAAGGCCGACGACGTGCTCTACGACGCGACAAAGGGCATCAGTGACCTGATCACCCACGAGGGGCTGATCAATCTCGACTTTGCCGACGTGGAGACGACCATGAAGAACGGCGGCGTCGCGCTGCTGGGCATGTCGACCGAGTACAGCATCGCCCATCAGGGCCACGGCGCCGTCGGCAAGAGCGCCGAGGGTAAGATCAAGATCGGCAGCCGCGCGGAGAAGGCAGCGATCGAGGCGATCTCGAGCCCGCTCTTCGACGGGCGCTCGATCCGGGGCGCGAAGAAGGTGCTGGTGAACGTAACGGGCGGCCCGTCGCTGGGCATCCGTGAGGCGATGGCTGCTACGGAGGTCATCCAGGACGAGGCCGGTGACGACTGCGAGGTTATCTTCGGCGCCGTCATCAGCGACGCCATGGAGGGCCGTTTCCAGGTCACCGTTATCGCGACAGGGCTGGAGGAGAAGCCGCCAACCAAGCGACCGGTTCGCGTACGGGCGAACGAACTCGACGAGTTGAAGAAGCGCAGCGGAGCCAGCGGCGACGGCTCGCCGGGCCCGTCGTTCCTGAGCGACGTGATGGAGTAGCAACGCCCTACCGACATCGCGGGTCCGTTCGGTATCGGGTCGGCACCGAGGCCTCGCGCCAAGCAAAAAGGGACGGCCGGGCAGTATCGCCGGCCGTCCCTTTTTGTGTCTGTGCGCCACATTGGGGCACTAAGCCACGGTGATGGCGTCGTCGAGGTACACGTCTTGAATGGCGTTGAGGATCTCGACGCCTTCATCCATCGGCTTCTGAAATGCCTTGCGGCCGGAGATGAGCCCCATGCCGCCCGCGCGCTTGTTGATGACGGCCGTGCGCACGACCTGCTGCAGGTCGTTCTTGCCCGAGCCGCCGCCCGAGTTGATGAGTCCGCAGCGACCCATGTAGCAGTTGGCCACCTGGTAGCGCGTCAGGTCGATGGGATGATCCGTCGCCAGCTTCGTGTAAATGCGCTCGTCGAGCTTGCCGTAGCTGGAGTCGCCCATGTTGAGCGCGCGATAGCCGCCGTTCAGCGTCGGTTGCTTCTGCTTGATGATGTCGGCCTCGATGGTCACGCCCATATGGTTCGCCTGCCCCGTGAGGTCGGCCGAGGCCTCATAGTTCTTCCCGTTCATGCGGAAGGCCTCGTTGCGCACGTAACACCACAGGATGGTGAACATGCCGAGCTCGTGGGCGCGGGAAAACGCTCGCGAGATCTCACGGATCTGGCGCGGCGACTCCTCCGAGCCGAAGTAGATGGTCGCGCCGACGCCCGCGCAGCCCATGTCGAACGCGTCCTCGACGCTGGCCCACAGCGTCTGGTCGTACGTGTTCGGATACGAGAGCAGCTCGTTGTGGTTGAACTTCAGGATGAATGGAATCTTGTGCGCGTACTGGCGCGCCATGCTGCCCAGCACACCGTACGTCGTGGCTACGGCATTGCACCCGCCCTCGATGGCCAGCTGAATGATGTGCTCCGGGTCGAAGTACATCGGGTTTGGGGCGAAGGAGGCGCCGCCGGAGTGCTCGATGCCTTGGTCGACGGGCAGGATCGACAGGTAGCCCGTACCCCCCAGCCGGCCGTGGTCGAACATGGATTGCATGTTGCGCAGCACGCGTGGATTGCGGTCGGAGCCCTGCCATACGCGATCCACAAAGTCAGAGCCGGGCAGGTGCAGCTGATCCTTCGTGATCGTCTCGCACGTGTGATCGAGCAGCGAGGCGGCCTCGTCGCCGAGCAGGTCCGCCGTTCGCGTAGTCGTTACTTCAGCCATGATGTTGCCTCCTAGGGATGAATGGGAGTCGCACGAAAATTGGGTATACCGACAATTCAGTACGAGGAAGGTATAAAATAATGTAGCGTTCCTCCATGGATTTCGGGATAAACGGCCATGCGGGCGCTGGACGCCTGGTGCGTAATCTATCTCAGGAGGCCGGGTTGGGCACCTGAAGGGCCGGCGGAATCTGCTCGGGGGCGGCTAAGTAGCGAGGGAGTGCGTCGGCAATGCGCGGCGCGGTCAGTAGCCCTTTCGAGCCGAGCGCGGTGAAGGCCCAGCAGCGCGCGTGGTTCGGCAGTGGGCCGACGATGGGCCGGCTCGAGTGGGGCGCGTACACCCGCACGCCCACTTGCACGTCGAGCACGCAGGCAGTGTCCACACCGGGCAGCATCTGCGCCGTTTTCTGCTGGATGTACTGCGTGGCATCGTCGGACGGCGACAGGTCGTCGAAGTCGTGCTGGTACGAGCTACCGAGAATGAGCGTATCACCGTCCGGCACGATGTAGCCGCGGCCCGACATCGGCAATAGCGGCCCAAGCCCGTCCGGACGACGCACGCGGAGCGTCTGTCCCTTCACGCCATACAGCCCGAGCCCAGTGAGCGCGTCGAAAGCTGGAAAGCCTTGCCCCACGGCCAGCAGCAGATGGCCGGCCGTCATCGTGACAGGTGCCCCATCCGCAGACTCAGTATGCACTCGAATGGCATTCCCCGTTTCCTCCCAGCCGGTGACGCACACGCCCGTGTCAACGGTCGCGTTGCGCTCCTGTGCGGCATCTAGCACGGCCTCGACCAGCGCGGGCACGTCGACCGCGCCGCCCCGCGGGATGTGGAGCGCCCCGCCTGCGGTACGGACATCCGGGAACCGCTCGCGGACAACATCGGCCGGCAGCCACGTGGCGAGCTCGGGATGGCGGTCGACGGCGTCCTGGAAGAAGGATACTTGCTTGTCCTCGACAGTCGGGCGTAGCACGCCGCCTGGGCGGAAGAGCGAGTCGGCCTCAGCCGTCTCAAGCACTGCCTCGAACGCACCGAGCGCCTCGTCGATCTGCCAGACGGCTTTGGCCTTGCGGCCCATCAGCGGATTGACGAGGCCAGCTGCCGCCCCCGAAGCTCCCGCCGCCGGGCGATCGGCCTCGACGATGTGCACCGAGCGATCGGCGGCCAGCGCTAGCGCGGCGCAGGCACCCGCGATCCCGGCCCCGGCGATGACGACGTCTACATCAGGCATAGTGCACGCGGGCAAAAGTGAACAGGTGTGTTAGATCTACGTGAGGCAGTGCCCGAGTGGGAAAGGAAAGCCGCGTTGCTCGTTCCATACAAAGCAGTAGATTCTTACCATACTGACAGAGGCAAGATATGGCGGAACGACCCGTAGTGATTGTCGGCGGCGGCGTGATTGGGCTGGCGACGGGCTGGATACTCGCCCGGGACGGCATGCCGGTGACGCTGTTCGAGCGCGATCGGGCCGGGCGTGGTACGTCGTGGCTCGCGGCCGGCATGCTGGCGCCTGACGCCGAGATCGGGTTTGAAGAACTAGACTTGTACGACCTGAGCCGCGAGAGCCTGCGCCGCTGGCCCGACTTCGCCCAAGCGGTAGAGGCCGCGAGCGGGCAGGACGTCGACTACCGTGACGAGGGGACGCTCATCGTCGCCGACGACCGCGACAGCGCCGAGTCCATCCGCCGGTTATACGAGTTTCAGCAGGAGCAGGGCCTCGACGTCGAATGGCTCACGGGTGCCGAAGCGCGCGAGATCGAGCCGTTCCTGGCGCCGCGCCTGTCCGCTGCGATCTTCGCACCGTCCGATCATCAGGTCGACAACCGCAAGCTGTTGGAGGCGCTGCGCACGGCGTTTCAGCGAGCTGGCGGCACGCTGCACGAAGATACCCCCGTGCACGCCATCGTGCCGGATGCTGCGGCACCCGCCGTGAAAGCGGAGGGTGGCCAGCACGTCGAGGCGTCGCAGGTTGTGGTGGCCGCGGGCGTGTGGTCGCGCCAGATCGATGGCATCGAGCCGGCGCAGCGGCCGTCAGTGCGCCCGGTGAAGGGGCAGATGCTAGAGGTGCAGATGGACCTGCCGTTCGGGCTGGAGCACGTGGTGCGCGGGCCAGATGCCTACCTGGCGCCAAAGTCGAGCGGGCGGCTGCTCATCGGCGCCACGAGCGAAGAGATGGGCTTCGACACGGATGTCACCGCGGGTGGGCTCTATGACCTGCTGGAAGGCGCGTGGGAGGTTGTGCCCGGCATCTATGATCTGCCAGTGAACGACACGTGGGCGGGGCTGCGTCCGGCGAGTCGCGACCATGCGCCGGTCTTGGGTACGGCGCCGGCGCCCGGTGTGGTGTACGCGACGGGGCACTACCGGCACGGCGTGCTACTCACACCCGTTACCGCGCAGGAGATTGCCCGGCTCGTGCGCACCGGAGAAACCTCCCGCTGGCTGCAGCCGTTTTCTCCTCGCCGCTTCGATGATGCTTCAGTAGGTACACCTACCTTATGACGGTACACCCCGAGACACAGACGGTGACGGTCAACGGCGAACCCCGTGACGTGCCGGTTGGTTATCCGCTGACGAAGGTGCTGCGCGACCTCGACATCCACCCCGACTACGCATCGGGTGTGGCGGCAGCCGTAAATAGCGAAGTCATCCCACGCGAGCAGTGGGGCGACGTCGTGCTCGATGACGGCGATACCGTCGAAATTATCCAGGCCCAGCAGGGAGGCTAGCAGCGGGTGCCGATCAGCGATTTTCGATTGACGAGATAAACGTCCGATGACTGAATCCATCACACAGAACGGGACGACGAGTGAGGCGACTGATGATGCGCTTATCATTGGCGAGCACACGTTCGCGTCACGCCTTATCGTGGGTACGAGTCGGTACCCCAATCCGCAGGTGATGCTGGACGCGCTGGAGGCCGCCGAGGCCGAGTTGGTCACGGTGGCGATCCGCCGCGTCAACATGGATGCGCCGGCGGAGGAGAGCCACCTTGACCTGCTGCAGCGCAGCGGGTACGCGGTGCTGCCCAACACAGCGGGGTGCTACACAGCCAAGGAAGCCGTGCTCGTGGCGCAGCTCGCCCGCGAGGCGCTTGGCACCGACCTCATTAAGTTGGAGGTAATCGGCGACGACGAGACGCTGATGCCAGACGTGGAGCAGCTCCTCAAGGCCGCCAAGCAGCTCATCGACGATGGGTTTACCGTGTTGGCCTATGCCAACGACGATCCCATCACATGCCGCAAGCTGGCTGACATGGGCTGCGCCGCCGTCATGCCGCTCGCCTCCCCGATTGGAAGCGGGATGGGGCTCGTGAATCCGTACAACCTGCGCATCATTCGCGAGTTGATTGATGACGCGCCGCTGATCGTGGACGCCGGCATTGGGACGGCGAGCGACGCGACGACGGCCATGGAACTGGGCTACGATGGGGTGCTGCTCAACACGGCCATCGCGCAGGCACAGCACCCGGTGGCCATGGCGCGTGCAATGCGTTATGCAGTGACGGCAGGGCGCCTCGCGCACCAGGCTGGCCGCATTCCGCAGCGGCTCTACGCGCAGGCGTCATCGCCCATGGAAGGGCGGGTCGGCTCGTAGCGCACCGCGCCACCGTATTCCACGTTTTCCGCGTCCTGTGCCGACACCATGCTTCCTGCCCGGCTTGCTCTCATCGCCGATCGCTTCACCGAGCCCGACCGGGCAGAGCGTGCGTTAGCAGCTGCTCGAGCCGGCATCCGATGGGTTCACCTGCGCGACCATGAAGCCTCTCTGGACGTGTTCGACCGCGCGGCCCACCGGCTGATTCGGGAGCTACGGGAGGTTTCCAATGCCATCGGCATCTCGGTAAACACGCAACTCAACGTGGCCGTGTCCTTGGGCGTGCACGTCCATCTGGGCCGGCGCGGGCCGTCGGTGGGTGCCGCCCGGCAGCACGTGAGCACGGACACACTCATCGGCTACTCGGCGCACGATGAGATTGAAGTGCAAGGCGATCGGTCGTCCGACGCGGACTACTTCTTCTTCAGTCCGGTGTATCCAACCAGTAGCAAGCCGGACCATCAGGGCACCGGCGTCGCCGCGCTTGAATCATTTTGCACGGTGGCCCATCCGCGGCCTGTGTTGGCGCTGGGCGGCATCACGCCAGAACGCATTCCCGATTGCCGGCGAGCCGGCGCGTATGGCGCGGCCGTGCTCTCGGGCATCATGGATGCTGCCGCCCCGCAGGCCGCTGCCCGGGCCTACCTGCGCGCGCTGGCCTCCCCGGTCTGATCACATCATCAGCGCTCTCGTCAATACCCACAACCGTTCCAACTCATGAGTACCAAACCGATTGCACTGACCATCGCAGGCAGCGACTCTGGCGGAGGCGCGGGCATCCAGGCCGACATCAAGTCGATGGAAGCCAATGGCGTGTTTGCCGCCTCCGCGGTGACCGCCATCACAGCGCAAAACTCGGAGGCCGTCACCATGTCGTTCAACCTGCCCCGGCAACTCATCGCCGCACAAATCGATGCAGTGGCCTCTGACGTTGACGTGGCAGCCGCCAAGACGGGCATGCTGTCCTCGTCGGGCATCATCGAGACCGTGGCGGACCGGGTCGAAGCGAACGACCTGCAGCCCCTGGTGGTTGACCCGGTGATGGTATCGAAGAGCGGCTTTAAGTTGCTCGAAGACGATGCCGTTGACACGCTGCGTCGCCGGCTTATCCCGATGGCCGCTGTGGTAACGCCCAATGCGCACGAGGCCGCCATCTTGGCCGGCCGGCCGATTGAGACTGTCGATGACGCCCGGGCCGCCGCCAAGGCTGTGTTCGAGCTCGGGCCCGAAGCCGTCGTGGTCAAAGGCGGCCACCTCGACGACGACGCCACCGTCGTGGACGTTTTCTTTGACGGCACACAATTGGAGGTCTTTCCGGCGGCGCGCATCGACACGCGCAACACGCACGGTACCGGGTGCACCTACGCGTCGGCCATTGCGGCGCACCTTGCGCATGGGCGCCCGCTCATCGAGGCGATCCGGCGGGCCAAGCAGTACGTCACAGAAGCCATCCGTCACGCACTACCCTACGGTAGCGGCCACGGCCCCACGAACCACTTTTTCCACCTCGACCCCAACCAAGTGGCCAAGGTCCACGCAGAGCATGCTGCTGGCGCACCGTGATGCCTCGCACGGCTCCATGTCGCCGTTTAGGAGAGTGCATATCGCGCCGATGCTCCCTGGATGGTCGTAGGGCGGATCAATCCGCCCGGACTTCTGGCTCACCATTTGCTTTTGATGGGGGCAAGCCGGAGGTTTTTCCGGCCGGCTACTCGACTGCTTTCCCGCATAGCGCACTGCGCTTCACCCATTTCACAGGTCTACATCGTCATGCGTAACGCCGTACATACCGTCATCTGTATTGCCGCCCTCGGGGGCGCTCTCGCGTTTGCCGGGTGCAGCACCTTGTCTCAGTCGACAGGAGCATCCGCGGACCGCGAAACGGCCGTGGCAACGGAACCCGCTGAGACGACCGATACAGCCACCGAGACGCGGGTGGACCGGATGGATCCGCAGGTGATGCGCCTGTACAACCTGGAAGCACAGATTTTGGCAGCACAGTCGGAGTGGCGAAAGGGCGCGCTGCTCGATCAAGTGATGGCTGAAGTCGCCACGTTGTTAGAGCAGACCCCCCAGCTGATCGACGACCCGGACTTCCGCGAAGTCTACCGGGGGCTGGCGGCCGAGTACCGCCACTACCATGACTACGCCCCCAACGACACACTGGAGACCGCTCGGGGAAGCATCTTTGCCGTACGGGCGGAGCTGTTTCGTACCCTTCAAGAGGTGGATGGCCCCCTCATTGAGGACGTGATGCCGGCTCGCAACGCGCCGGAAACGGTCATCCCGATGACGGACAACCGTCTCGTTCGGCAGAGCATTGCCTATTTGCAGCGCGAGCCGGAAAAGCACTACGTGCAGTGGCAGCGCCGGGCGGGCACATACTTCCCCATGATTGAGCACATCCTGGAAGAGGAAGGGGCACCGGAAGAGCTGAAGTATCTGGCCATGATCGAAAGTGGCCTCAATCCGCGCGCCCGGAGTTGGGCGTCGGCGGTGGGCATGTGGCAGTTCATGACGGCCACGGGCCGCAGCTACGGGCTCAATGTCAATGGATGGGTCGACGAACGGCGTGACCCCGAGAAGGCCACCCGCGCCGCGGCTCGCCACCTGCGCGACTTGCACGACCGGTTCGATGACTGGCATCTCGCCTTGGCTGCGTACAACTGTGGGGGCGGATGCGTGGCACGCGCCGTGCGCCGTAGCGGGAAGGCCAACCCGAGCTACTGGGATGTCTACTACGACCTGCCTCGCGAGACGCGCGGTTACGTGCCGATGTTTATCGCGGCGGCGGTTACATCGACCAACCCGGAGGCCTACGAGATGCCGGCCGTGCATCCAGATCCCGCCTATTCGTATGACTACGTCGCTGTTCGGGGAGGCATGATCTCGCTGGGCGAGATTGCCAACCTGGCGGGCACAAACACCAGCGTGATCCGCGCGCTCAACCCTGAACTACGGCGCAATACGCTCCCGCCATCCAAGGGCAAATACTTCCTGCGGATTCCGCTGGGTAGCTACCAGCGGTTCATGGCGGGCTATGCCCAACTGCCGGACGAGAAGAAGCGCCCCGCTACGACCTATGCCGTGCGTAGCGGCGACACCATCAGCGAACTGGCCGAGCGGTTCGGGACGAGCATCCGGACGCTGCGACGCATCAATGGCCTGCGCGGGTCCATGATTCGCGTCGGGCAGCGCCTCACGGTGCCCGTCACCAACTACGAAAGCGCCTTCGATGACGCCGTCGCCGATGCCGAAGCCATGCGTGTGCAGTATGAAGCGTCGCTCCCCATCCAGGTACTTCAGTCCGTCGACGGGTCGGAGACGGCTTCGTCCTCGCCCTTCCGCACAGCAAGCTTCAGCGACGCCAACGCCGACGACAGCGCCAGCGATGACGCCAGCAGCGCGCCGCGCCGCTCATCCTCGGCCAGCAGCACCTCCTCGCGGCCTACGACAGAGCCCGCGCCGGCGCCGCGCCGCCCCCAAACCTACACGGTTCGCAGCGGCGACACGCTCATCGAGATCGCTGACCGGTTCGACCTGTGGGTGCGTGACTTGCGCCAGTGGAACGGCATCCGAGGCGACTGGCTGAGCGTTGGGCAAACGCTGCGGCTGACGCCGCCCGAAGGCGGTAGCTCCTCCGGCCAGACAACGACCTACACCGTCCGGCGTGGCGACACGATCGGCGCCATCGCGCAGCGTCACGGCGTATCGGCCCGGCAGGTGATGGCCTGGAACAATCTGAGCAGCACCACGATCCGTCCGGGTCAGGATCTCACCATCTACGCAGAGGGCAACGTGCCACGTACGCACGTCGTGCAGCAGGGGCAGAACCTGTCGGTCATCGCTCAGGTGCACGGCGTAACGGTAAGCCAGTTGCGGCGCTGGAATGATCTGTCGTCCAACAACATCTACCCGGGACAGCAGCTCGTCATCCGTCAGTAATCGACGATGGAGCCCCATGGCGTCTTCTGACCAAGCCGACCATCACACGGCCCACGCGCTGCCATGCCAGCGAGACGCCTTCTCGCTGCCAGACGGAGAGCACTACCTAAACGGCGCCTACATGTCGCCCCTCCCGCAGGCGGTCGAGGAAGCCGGCGTTGAGGGCGTGAAGCGCAAACGGGTGCCCACCCGGATTCGGTCGGATGACTTCTTCACCGAGAGCGACCTGGTGCGCCGCCGCTTTGCCCAGCTCATCGGTGCGTCCGATCCGCAGCACATCGCCATCATGCCGGCGGTTTCGTACGGCATTGCGACGGTCGCCCACAACCTGACGCTGCAGCCCAGCCAGACCATCGTGCTGGTGGAGGAGCAGTTTCCGAGCAACGTGTACGCCTGGCATCGGCTGGCCGACGCGTCAGGGGCTGAAATCCGCGTGGTGCCGGCGCCCGACGACGTCCCGCGCGGCGCGCAGTGGAACGAGCAGATCCTCGATGCCATCGATGAGAGCACGGGCCTTGTTGCGATCGCCCCCGTCCACTGGGCCGACGGAACGCGGTTCGACCTGGCCGCCATTGGCGAGCGCGCACGGGCCGTGGGGGCCGCGTTTGTCGTCGACGGCACCCAGTCCGTGGGGGCCTTACCGTTCGACGTCGATACGGTGCGCCCCGATGCCCTCGTATGCGCCACATACAAGTGGTTGCTCGGGCCGTACGGCATGGCGCTGGCCTACCTCGGGCCACGCTTCGACGACGGCGTGCCACTTGAGGAGACGTGGCTGGGCCGCCGTGACAGCGACGACTTCAGTGGTCTCACCGAGTACGAGCCGGCGTACCAGCCCGGCATGGCCCGTTACGACATGGGCCAGCGCAGCAATCCGATCCTCCTGCCCATGACGGCCACCGCGCTCAAGCTCGTGCTCGCGTGGCGCCCCGAGCGCATCCAGGCCTACTGTGCACGGTTGACGGAGCGCCTCATCACCGCCGCCTCCACGATGGGCTTGCGCGTGGAAGACGCGGCCTGGCGAGGGGCGCACCTCTTTGGGCTTCGGTTGCCCGCCGGAGGCTCCACCCGCGCGCTACAGTCGCTGCTCGCCGAGCGCCACGTATCGGTGTCGGTGCGGGGAAGCGCGGTGCGCGTGGCGCCTAACGTGTACAACACCCCAGGCGACATCGCCGCCCTCCTCGACGCGCTGGAGCAATACCGCGTGGCGGGGCACGGCGCCTGACCGTCCGGCGTAGCGCCTCCTTTAACGCATCATTCATTTGCGGGTGGGCACCACGCCCCGTATGATGCGTAATCCCATATAGTGATGGCAACCACCGCACGCCACCACTGCCCGTAGCTCAGATGGACAGAGCGGCGCACTACGGATGCGCAGGTCGGGGGTTCGAATCCTCCCGGGCAGGCATCCTCTGAAACCGAGACGGCCCTCAGGCGCAGAATGCGTCGCTGAGGGCCGTTTTTCGTTGATGCCTACTCCAGAGGGGACAGATTGAGGAGCGCGTTCGAGGACGCGGGAAACGTGCACTGCCTCTGACCCAGGAGTGCATCCATATGATCACGCTTCAGGCGTGCATGCACGCCAGCGCCACGCCCGCCCGCGACGACAGCCCCATCTTCTTCAGCACTTTCTCGGCGTGACGGCGCGCGGTGTGCGGGCTGATGACAAGGCTATCAGCAACCTCTCGGTCAGGCAGTCCCTGGGCCATGAGGAGAGCCACCTCAGCTTCCCGAGGGGTAAGGCCAAAGTGACGCTGCAGTGCCACCGGTGGGGGGAGGGGCGACGTGCGTTCCACAATGACGAGTACGCCCGGGTCGGCCAGCAGCGAGACGTCGAAGAAGGCTCGCAGGTCGTAGCATCCTGATGGGAGCGACACGTCGCGCTGCATGGTCGACAGGCGGCGTGGTGCACTTCGTCTGAGCGTAGCACGCAGTTCATCCGCCAGTGTATGAGCTGCTCGTGCAAGGGGATCTCGTTCGGCTTCGCTGGTGGGTATGCGGCGGAATGCTTTGTTGCGGTAGCGTTCCGCGCCGTCCGCGTCAAACGCGATGATGGCCTCGGGCAGGGCATCCAGCGTCGCCGTGACGTGCTGATGGGCGATGGCGAATCGCCGCTGGAGCTGCAGGCTCGTCTCGAACGCCGGGGCCAAAAGCCGCATCATTTGGTGCCGCGCCCCGTCGTAATCGGGCGAGCGATCCGCGCTGAACCCCGCAATGAGCAAGGCCTCACCCTGAGGGAGCGGTACGGCTAGGGCCAACTGACGGTCGACGCGCGTCGGGCGGAAGACCTCTTGGTACAGGGTGAGCTGCTCCCGCCGCTTCCGATCGTAGAGGGGCGCATCGTGAACGGCGCCGGCGCCAGCGGCCCGGACGAGGCGATGCATCGTAGTCGGATAGGTCTCGCGGAATGTCGAGAACCCGTTCTCAAAACCAACGAAATGACGGTTGATCCCCCGTGCGAAGTCCTCGCCCAGCGATGGACCATGCACGATGAGCGCCGGCTCGGGGTCCTGTGGCGAGGTCGTGCCCGCCGGGGATGACAATCCGTTGTGCGACACGGCGGGGTCGCCATTGCTGTACTCGTTTTGCCAGCCGTCACGGTCCGCAGGCTGCAGATAGTACAGGTGGGCGGTACTGAGCAGGGGGCGCAGGGCTTCGAAGACCGACGTGGCCCACGCAGTGAAGTCGGCGTTGAGTTGCAGGGAGAGCAGGGCGCGCTGCGTATCTTGTAGCTGGCGCACCTGCTCCTGGGTAAACGAGACGGACATGGGGGAGAACAAAGGAAATGCTACGGGGGAAGGGATGCAGTGAGACGGACTGAGAAGCCTTTCCATCAGCTGCATCGTGAATATATCGAATCGCTTCTCCCGCAGCAACAGCCATCCCTGCTCAGGCAGCTTCCCAGACACCAATCTGCGCCACACGCGCAGATACGGCGCGCCGTTTGATCAGGCACTGTGCGTCACAGGTGCACCACGGTTTGTCACGGTCTGCCAGCCCGCAGCCCGTACATACACCGGGGCCCCGCGCATGTGCACGAGGCCCTGGAATCGCTCACCCTTGGTGATGTCGCCGGCGCCCTCACCGCACGACGGTGAGCTTCCGCGTGGCCGTATGTGAGCCTGCGTCGACGCGGTAGAAGTACAGTCCCGTCGCCAGGTCGCCCGTCGGCAGGATGTGCTCGTGGGCGCCGGCCTCCATGCGCTGGTCCACGAGGACGGCGACGGTGCGGCCCAGCGCGTCGTAGAGCGTCATGCGCACGTCGGCAGCCTCCGGAAGCTGGTAGGCCAGCGTGGCGCGCCGCGCCGCCGGGTTCGGGTAGGGCGCCTGTAGCGCGAAGGCATCCGGCGCATCGGGCAGCGCCACGGGGCTGTCGATCTGCGGCGCGGTGACGGCTATCGTGCCTTGGCCTACCTCACTCGCCACGACCTGATCCAGGTGAATCGTCGTCGGCTCGCTGGCCGATTGGGTCGCGCGCAGGGTAATCTGAACGAGCTCGCCACGGCCGGCCGCGGGGGCTGTGCCGCGCTTGCGGGTGAACGCCACCTCCAGCACGCCCGTCGCGGCGTCGTAGTTGGAGACGGAGAGCAGGTTGCCATCGTCGAGGAGCGCGCCGGCCGCAACGGCGTCCACGGTGTACCGGCCGGCTGGCAGCCGCAGCCGCGCCGCCGTGCCAAAGAGGCGCTCGGCCGGCTCACCGAGGGCAAGGGTGACGGGATACGTCGCGCCCTCTTCGGGGGCGGGCAGCCGAATCGACGCGGCCGATTCGCTCTGCGCACCGCGCTTCCGCTGGGCCAGCACCGATGGCGCGCTGGTAGACCGCGGATCGCCGTTGCCGGTCTGGGTGCGCGCCAGGCCGAAGTTGGCGCCGATCGGCAGGACGTCGCGCGCGTCGATCACGCCGTCGCCCGTGCCGTCCGCGTACGCCGGATCAGTAAACGCAGGACCGGCGGCGCCTTCCTGGCACGGATCGCTCGCGTCTGTGGGGAAATCGAAGATGGACGCATTTTGCGGATCCCACTGGATGTTGAAGTTGCCGGGCCGGGCCGGGCCCGTCACGCCAAAGCACAGGCCGATGGGGAGCAGGTCGGCGGCTTCGACGGCGATGTCGGACGGACTCGCGGCGCCGCTGTTGTCGGCGTCCCCGGGCCACACGACGACGCCCTGCTCCACGATTTCGACCGACGCGTCGATCCCGGCGAGCGGGATTGGCTCGCCGCCGATGTCGATGGCGAGGAAGTCGCGGAAGGCGAAGTCGACGGTTTCGCCGACGGGCGCGTCGGCAGCTACCTGGACCGTGACCTGCGCGAGCGTCACGGGCTCGGTCACGAACGGATACGTGAGAGAGCGCTTGCGCGTGGCGCCGATGGCGATGCGGGCGTCGTCGGGCTGGAGCGTCACGTCGAAGAGCGGGGTGGGGTCGCTGCTCGTCGGTTCGAGGAACGAGCCCGCCACGATGTTGTCCGCGTCAGGCGTTTCCAGGACGCCGGCGCTGTATTCGAGCGCGAAGCTGGCGCCGAGGATCTCCGGGTCGTCGATCACGAGCACGCCGTCGTCGCTGCCCACCACGACGTCGACCGTGAACATCTCGCCGGGGAAGGCCGTCTCGGGCACGTCTAGCCGGAGCGGCGGCGTGAGGTTGGACCGGACTTCGAGCGTGCTTTCACCGCCGTACACCACATCCTGATCGCCGTCACCGTCAAGGTCAGCGGCAAAGATGGACTGGGCGGCATCGGCTTGGTCGGTGATGATTTCTTGGGGGGAGAAGGTGCCCGATCCGTCGTTGCGGTAGAGGGCGATGGTGTTGTCAACGGATGAGGCGGAGAGGACGTCCTGGTCGCCGTCGCCGTCAAGGTCAGCGGCAAAGACGGAC
>CAYFQN010000048.1:1446-17230 GCA_964345285.1 uncultured Rhodothermales bacterium | reverse complement strand
AAGGAGGGAACGGCCCAGGGCGGGCGTGGCTGCGGCACGCCGTCTGCCTTCGACACCGGATAGGGCGCATCGGCCCAGATAGCAACAAAGCGCGGGGGCGTCTGCCAGCCCTGGGTCGCGCGGATGAAGCGTCGGATGGCGACGGGCGTGGGGCGTCCGAAGTCGAACTGATCGAAGACATCCTGCACGTCAACGATGGCCGTCGCGTACCCACGCTCACTCTGGCGATAGGCGGCCAAATCAGCTGCGGAGGAGCGGAGCGCGCGCGTCGTGAGGATCACGTAGTCTGCCTCGTTGGAGGGGGCGGCCCAGTCACTCGACGCGTCGAGCCGTACGTCGGCTGGTGACCGGTATCCGTCAGCACCAACGGCCCAGAATGTGGTGGGAGCAGTCGGTGCCGCGCTGAACGTAAAAGTCCCATCGCCCGGTGCGGCGGCCGCGTAGCGACGGTCCGTGGTGGGCGCGTACACGCGCACCGAGCGGCTATGGCCGGACAGCGTGAAGGTGTATGTGCCCGGCGACGCCGCGAAGCGTTGCGCATCCGATGCGCCATCTGCCGCCAGGGCGCGCGGGTAGCTGGCCTCAATCCAGTCGAGCGATACGTAGTTCGGCGTGCCAAAGGCCGCGTCGCCAAATGACGTGAGCCGGACCTGCAGGGCGCCATCGGGCGGCACCGACGCAGCAGGCACGGTGGCAGAGAGCGTCGCAAGCGCGTAGCGACTCCACGTGGCTTCGTCTGTGGCGAGTGTGCCCCCGCCGCCCTCGGGCTCTACGGCGAGCCGCACGCGATGGTCGGATCCCGACGTGCCCATGAGCCGCACGCGCACGGTTACATCTTCGCCGGACGCCGCCGCGAACCGGTCGAGGTCCAGCGTAAACGTTCGCTCGATGTCGTTGCCTGCCGTGTTGATGCTGAACCGGGTCCAGTAGTAGCCTTCCCCGAGGGTATACCGTGGGTCGCCCGAGGCCTGGCCGTAGAAGTACGTATTGTCCTGCTCGCGGCGCAGGGTGTCGCGGATGGCGGAGGTCGCCGTGCCGCCACCGGGGGCTGCCGGTTGGTAGCGCAAGCCAGCCGCCCCGCCCCAGGTGAGCCAGTAGAACGTGGTGTCGCTGAACAGGCTGTAGTATGTGCTGCTTTGCGCCGAGGCATCGCCACCGTATGCCCAGGCCTCCTGCACGCCGCGGTTGCGTTCACCGACGAAGACGAGGTCGCCACCATCGGTGTCGACAGGGACCTCACGGCCGTTTTTCAGGAGCCGAAACGTGGCGGGGTCCGCCGAGGTGGGCACGCCTGCGCTTGCTAGCTCATCCGCCGACACGCGGTAGACGCCATCCTCCACCACGGCGATCTTGACGTGCGGTGCGGCTGGATCGTACCACGAGGCGTCGTAGGCGGACTGGCTGAGCGCACTGACGGGAAGCACCATCCAGGCGGTGACGAGCCAGCCCCACAGCGCGGCTACGCACGGGGCACGTCGTATGGAGGGGGGCAGCCGAAGCATATCGAAAGCGGAAAGTGACAACGCTACTACGCCGTGCGTGGAATCAGTGTCCCAGCGCGCGCAGGGCGTCGACGAGCGCGTGCCGGCGTCTATCAAGCGGAAAATGATCGGTGATGCGGTGGCGAGCGGCCTGTGACGCGGCAGCGGGCGCGTCGAGCGCCTCGCGGATAGCCTGCGCCGTCGCATCGGGGTTGTCGTACGGCACGTACCACCCTGCGTCGCCCACGACCTCTGGCAGAGCGCCGCGCCGGGTAACGACGGGGACGCACCCGCACTGCATCGCTTCCGCCAGCGCTATGCCAAACGACTCGTACGCCGAGAGCTGCGCGTACACAGCGCGCTGCAGCATGCGCGACCGGAGGTCGCCGGGTGGAAGCCAAGGCGCGATCCTTAGGTTCGAAGGCGCGCAGTCCCGCAGCATCTGCAATGTCGAAGGGTCGCCTCCCCCGATGACTTCAAAGGGGATGTTAGGAAATCGCCTAGCGGCTTGAGCAAACGTGCGGATCCCCTTCAAACGCATTGCGCGATCATCAACCGTGGCAACGGTCAGAACGCCTTGGCGGCCCGGTGGAGGCGTAGGCCGATAAACTGGTAGTCCGTGGGGGATGACGTCTACGTTCTCGGGGGAGACACCCGCGTTCTGGATGGCTTCCTGCTTGGTAAAGGAGGAAACCGCAAACACGCGGTGCGCTAGCTGAAAGACGAGCCGCCCCGCCCTGCGCAGCCAGCCCGGCCGCATGTGGCCGTACTGAATCGAGGGAACGGCCGCAACGTCTACGCCACTGGCGATGACCGCGCACCGCGTTCCACCAAGGCGCGCGGTGATGAACGGTATGAGGGCATGCACCCCACCAAACCAGGCGACGACCACGTCAGCCCATAGCGCGTTCCGAATAGCAGCGAGCGTGTCGGTCACAAAACAGCGGCGGGGGTGGAAGCGGACGTGCACAGTCCGCACCGTAAATGCGGAGCGCAAGATATCGACGTCCAGGTCGATGAATGGGCGCGGCGTGGGGTGGACGACGAGGACGTTCATACGCTTCACTATGCGGCATCCGCGGCGACGGCGTCGTTCGTGAGTAGCGCCTGGCGGAGGGCTGCATTGGCGTGTGCGTCGGCAAGGTCGGTGAGCCGAGACAGCCGGCGCTCTAAGGCTTCCTGTTGGATCGGGCAGGCGCCGTGGAGCCCTAGAACGCGGGGGTGTTCCGTAGCACGCATCGTTTCTGCAGGGGCCCGCAGCGTCTCCGCCAGCTTCTCGCCGGGGCGGCGACCCGTGTACACAATGGAGTCAGCCGTCGGCTCCGAGGCGCCGAACCGGCGAAGGAGCTCTTCCGCGAGCCACTGGATGCGGACGGGGTCGCCCATCTTTAGCGCATACACCGGGGCATCATCGAGCAGCAGGGTTTGCAGCGTCAGGGCGCCAGCTTCGTGCGCCGTCATGAAGTACCGCTCCATCTTGGGGTGCGTCACGGTGAGTGGCTTGCCGTCCGCCACCTGTTGCAGAAAGCGGGGCACGACGCTCCCGCGCGAGCCGAATACGTTGCCAAAGCGCACGATGTGAGCATTCACCGTGTCGGGGGCATGGCGCACGGCCCACTCCGCCAGTTGCTTGGTGGCGCCCAGCACGCTGACAGGCGCTACGGCCTTGTCCGTTGAGATAAGCACGAACTGTGCGACGCCGTGCCGGATGCTCTGGCGGAGGAGCTGTGTCGTCGTCAGGGTATTGTTGCGAAAGGCCGCGACGGGATGTCGCTCCATGAGCGGGACGTGCTTGTACGCGGCTGCGTGCAGCACCACGTCGGGCTGATGACGGGTGAAGAGTGCGTTCATCGCACCAGCCGCGCGGACGTCGGCCAGGCAGAACGACAGGGGTGTCGCGGTCTCCGGCAGCGCGTGCTCCAGCGCAAACAGGTTGTGCTCGCTGACATCCACCAGGACCAGGGCAGCAGGGCGTAACGAGAGCAGTTGATGAGACAGTTCCGTCCCAATCGAACCGCCAGCGCCGGTTACAAGCACCGTGCGGTCAGCCAGGTGCTCCTGCAGGGTCTCGTGCGCCAGGTGCATTGGCGGGCGGGGGATCAGGTCGTCCAGGTCAAGCGCTAACCGGTCGGGCGGCAGACTCCGCCCAGCGCCGCGCGGGGACGAGTTGGGAGCGGGGGATGACATAGGGGGGGACTCGGTGATAGGAACGATATCAGCATACGCAACACCGCGCGGCTCGGCAAACCACGCGCTGGGCTCTGCTACCCAGAAGGCACAGACGCGACCCCCACCGACTCGATGAGAGTCCGAAGGTGTCGCATGTGAGCCGACCGGTCGAAGCGGTGCCTCGCAAGCTCGGCACCGTTCTGCCCGGCCTGCCGAAGCCGAGCCGGGTGGTCGAGCAATGTCGCAATGCGCTCTGCCAAGAGATCGGCCTGCGCTGCAGGGACCGACCACCCGCAGTCGTGCTGGCGCACCAGCGATTGGGTCCAGCCGGGGTTGGTGACGAGAACCGGCGTCCCAGCGGCCAGGCTGTCGAACAGCTTCGAGGGGGCGTTGGTGGCTAAAACCGGTCGATCGATGAACGGCACGAGGGCGAGGTCGGCCAGTTGGAAGAGGGCTAATGCACGGCGGCGCGGTTGTGGCGGCAGTACGCGTAGCACAGGGTTGCGGCGCGCCGCACGCCGGAGCGCCGGCTCGTGGAAGCCGCGCCCCGTGACCACAAAGCAAACATCGTCCCGATTCGCACACCGGTCGGCCGTTTCAATGAGCGCAGGAATCGCATTCGCCCGGCCAAAACGGCCTGCGTACAACACAATGCGCCGGTTAGGCAGGCTGTGCTGGGCGCGGAGGACGTTGAGGTCATCCGGCGTGATCGCATCCACCACGTCCAACTCTGTCCCGTACTCGACAGTTGATACAGCATCGGATGACGAAACGAAACGGCGGACGTGATCCGCTTGATCGGGGGAGGCTGTGACGACGTGCGCCGCGTTGCGGTACAGCCACCGCTCGATGCGGTACAGAAACCGCTGCGCCGGGCGGAACGGGACAGCGCCCATCTGGATCGGAAAGTCGGGCCACAGGTCGCGCACCTCGAAGACCCACGGCACGTGCCAGTAGCGCGCGGCACAGGCCGCCACCACGCCCACGGTCAGCGGCGTCGACGAGCCAAATATAACGTCGGGACGATCGAGCCGCCGCGACCGCCAGAGCGCACGGACGCCGTACTGCCCATACGAGTGGAGCCGTTCTGCCGTCGTCATTGTATTGGCATAGGGTACCTGCAGCCAGTGGGCATCGACCCCGGGTGCCACCCAGTCGAAATCATGCGTGATGCGTTGCTGGCGTCCCGCGTCGGTCGTGATGAGCGTCACGCGGTGATGCGCCGCCAATGCCTGCACCAGGGCATAGGGCCGGGCCGCCGTCGGGCAATCGGGCGTGTGGTAGTGCTGAAAGAAGACGGCGATGTGCATGAGAAACGGTCATTCGGGCAGAGGGCGAGCCGGAACCCCAACAGCTGTGCATCCTGGAGGCACATCTCGGTTCACAACGGCCCCAGCACCAACGGTTGATTGGTCTCCAACTGAGCGACCAGGTAGCACCACGGATCCCGTACCTAACTCCGCTCCTGCACCAATCGTTGAGTTGCCGGACACGTGTACGCCCGGATGAATGGTGGCAAACTCTTGAACGTGTGTGTCGTGGCCAATCGTGCAGTTCAAATTGCAGATGGAGTATGCGCAAATCCGGATGTCAACAGTGAGTTGACAACCTGCACAAAGAATAGAGCCGCTTCCCAGAGTTGTCGAGTGATGGATTTCCACGCTAGGATGGACGAGCGTTGCGGGTTCTCCACCTGCCTGCTCAACGCGCTGGGCAATCTCCCGTCGGATTGCAGACGAGCCAATGGCGACGGTGAAGTAGGAGGTGGATCGGCCTTTTACCCACTCTGTAGGGCCCAAGACCGGATACCCCAATATCTGAGAGGTGTGCAGAGAGGTGTCATCGTCCAGAAAACCTAGGAGTTTCCAACGGGGCAAGGCTGCATTGATGGCTTCGACGAGAGCTGCCGTTTCACGTCCAAAGCCACCTGCTCCAATGATGACCAATTCATTCAGCACAGAGTGAGCTATGATCGGTGAAGAATAGAGTTAGGGGAAGTCAGGGTTTGCTCCGTTCAGCCCGTATATTCCCGATTGGCGGAATACTATACGGGGGGTGCGCAGCAGGATGCGCAGGTCTAGCCATAGGCTGCGGTGGTGCACATACCACACGTCGAGGTCGATGCGTTCGGGCCAGGGGATGGCGTTGCGGCCGTGAACCTGCGCCCATCCGGTGAGTCCGGGACGCACGGCCAGCCGCTGCCGCTCGAAGGCCCCGTAGCGGGCAACCTGCTGCGGCAGCGTAGGGCGCGGGCCGACCAGGCTCATGTCGCCGCGGAGCACGTTCCACAGTTGGGGGAGCTCGTCTAGCCCCCACCGCCGCAGCCAGCGCCCCACGCGGGTCGTATGATCACGCGGGGCGTCGACGAGTCCCGTGTCGGGATGCAACGTCCGAAATTTGTAGAGCGTGAAGGGCGCACCGTGACGGCCGCTGCGAGTCTGACTGAAAACGACAGGGCGTCCACCATCGATCCACACGGCGACAGCCACGAGGCCCAGGAAGGGCGTTGCGGCGATCAACAACGTGCCAGCTGTCAGAACGTCAAACAGTCGCTTGAGCATAAGGTAGGCGCCAGGGATACGATGACTCACTGCGGCACGCGCGGAAGCGTCGGAAGCGCGTCGGTTAGCGCCTCCACCACACGAGACACATCGTCGGCAGCGAGGCCCGGATAGAACGGAAGGGCCAGCGTGCGCGCCGCGACCGACTCGCATATGGGGAACGCGCCGTCCGTAAATCCAAACCGTTCGCGGTAGTAGGGTTGCAAGTGAATGGACGGAAAGTACGGCGCACAGCCAATGCCGCGCTCCTGCAGTGCTGCCATGAGCTGGTCACGGGCCTCGGCCGAAAAGTGATCGGCCAGTTGCACGACGTACACGAACCAGCTCCGTTCGGCGTGGTCGGCGGGGTGCGGGGGGCGGTGCACGTCATCAGCCAGGGGCACGAGCGCATCGTGGTAGCGGCGAGCCACATCGCTGCGCTGCCGAAGCAGATCGGGCAGGCGCTCGAGCTGGGCGCAGCCCAGGGCCGCGGCGAGTTCACCCATCCGGTAATTGTAGCCCAGGGCCGTATGGCGCATCACCCCGTTGTCTGCCCGCCCTTGGTTGCGGAGCATCCGGCAGCGCGCGGCGAGGTCGGCATCGTTCGTGGTGATGCAGCCGCCTTCACCGGTCGTAATCTGCTTGTTGGGGTAGAAGCCAAATCCAGCCGCGTGGCCCCATTGCCCGATCGGCTGATCGCCCACGCGAGCGCCGAGTGCTTCGCACGCATCGTCGATGAGCAAGAGGTCGTGCGTGTCGGCGAGGCGCGTGAGGGCTGGCCAATCGGCGGGCAGCCCAAAGACATCCACCGCAAGAATTGCGCGGGTCGCCGGCGTGATGGCCGCCTCCGCGCGCTCCAGGTCCAGATTGTACGTTGCGGCGTCCACGTCGACGAAGCGGGGCGTCGCGCCGACGTAGGATATCACATTGGCCGAAGCGACGAAGCTGAAGGGCGTCGTGATGACCTCATCGCCTGAGCCGATTTCCAGCGCATCGAGAATCAGGTGCAGGGCGGCGGTTCCGCTGTTCGTAGCCACCGCGTAGTCGGTGCCGCACTGCGTCGCCATCAGTGCCTCGAAGCGCTCGCGCCACGGTCCCTGCGCTAGCCGCGAGGACGCCAAGACGGTTTGGACATACCTGCGCTCCCGGTCTGAGAGGGTTGGGCGGGCGAGAGGGATGGCCTGCGAGGAAGACGGGCGCGCGTCGAGCACGCCGCCGGTCGGGCCGGTCGCACCAGAAGAAGACATGGCACGTACGTTGATGAAAAGAGCACGGTTGAACAACGTATGAAAGACGGCCCAAAATCGCAGCCCGAGAAGCTAGAGGAGTATCCCTCAGGGTCCAAAAGATAAAGATGCCGTCTGCAGAATCATTATTCTCAACACCGGAGGTTCGCAAGCGCCATGCGCCATGGCATGAGGAGAACGTGTGATTTTGCGAAAGAATGCTGGAACGCTCGGGGCAGCCGGATCCTTTTGGACTCACCGGACATGATCGTACTGGTCGGGCATGCGCTCAACATAATCCGCTTGATGCCCTCGCGTGTGCGCAGCGCCCTGTCCAGCGCCCTGTCACCCGTACCGGGCCGAGGAGCAACGCTGTAAGCAGTCTATCTTTTCAAGGTGTATTTTTTGCTGCACACAGCAGAGGGCTCAAATCCTGTATATGACAACCATTGAATAACCGAAAAGCATTATGAACATCGCAGTTGTGGGCACCGGCTACGTCGGGCTCGTCAGTGGAACCTGCTTTGCCGAGATGGGCAACGACGTGACCTGCGTCGACATCGACGCGGAGAAGGTCGATAAACTCCGCAGCGGGACGCTTCCCATCTTCGAGCCCGACTTGGCGCGCTACTTCGAGCGGAACCAGAAGGACGAGCGCCTTCACTTCACCACCGACTTGGCCGAGGCCGTTGCCGACGCGGAGGTCATCTTCATGGCGCTTCCGACCCCGCCGGGCGAAGACGGATCAGCCGACCTGTCTTACGTCCTCCAAGCCGCCGGCGACGTGGCCGACCTGCTCGCTGCTGAGGGCGATGACCGCGACTACCGCGTCGTCGTGAACAAGAGCACGGTGCCCGTCGGCACAGCCGACAAGGTGCAGGCCGTGATGGCCGAGCGCGGCCTGGAGCCGGAGACGGACGTCGACGTGGTGTCCAATCCCGAGTTCTTGCGCGAAGGGGCCGCCGTGGAAGACTTCATGAAGCCGGACCGCGTCGTTATCGGCACGTCGAGCGATAAGGCGGCCAAGAAGCTGAAGCGGCTGTACGAGCCGTTCGTGCGGCAGGGCAACCCCATCATCGTGGTCGACGAGCGGTCGTCGGAGATGATCAAATATGCGGCCAACTCGCTGCTCGCCACGCGCATCTCGTTTATGAACGAAATTGCCAACCTGTGCGAGCGCGTTGGCGCCAACGTCGACAAGGTGCGCCTCGGCATCGGCCGCGACCACCGCATCGGCAAGCACTTCCTGTACGCTGGCATCGGGTTTGGTGGTAGCTGCTTCCCGAAGGACGTGCAGGCGCTCGCCCGCACCGGCGACCAACACGACTACGACTTCCAGATCCTCAACTCGGTGCTCGACGTCAACGACGCCCAGCGCCGCATGATGGTCGACCGCATCAGCGATTACTACGGCGGCGACCTCGAGGGCAAGACGATTGCCATCTGGGGCTTGGCCTTTAAGCCCAACACGGACGACATCCGCGAGGCGCCCTCGCACATCATCATCCGTGAGCTGCTCGACCGCGGCGCGACCGTGCAGGGCTTCGACCCGGAAGCCATCGAGACAACGCGCGCGGTGTTTGGCGACGCCATCACCTACGCCGATGGCATGTACAGCGCACTGGACGGCGCGGACCTGCTCCTCATCTGCACGGAGTGGCACGAGTTCCGCCGGCCCAACTTCGAGACGGTGCAGGAGAAGCTGGCCGAGCCGGTCATCTTCGACGGGCGCAACCTGTACGACCTGGAGCGCATGGCCGAGATGGGCTTCGCGTATTACAGCGTCGGCCGTCCGCACCATTCCCCTGAACAGAATCCGGAGGCCATCGAGGCCGCCATCACCCAAAACGGCACGGCGTAAGCCACCACCCAATTCCCTATGGATCGACCACCACGCACACTCGTCACCGGAGGCGCGGGCTTTCTAGGCTCGCACCTCTGCGACCGGTTCATCGCAGAAGGCCACCACGTCATCTGCATGGACAACCTCGTTACCGGCGACACGAAGAATGTTGAGCACCTGTTCGAGCACGGGCAGGAGCGCTTCCGTTTCATTAAGTACGACGTGACGGACTATATCCACGTTGACGGCCCGCTCGATTACGTGCTGCACTTCGCGAGCCCGGCCTCGCCGGACGACTACCTGCGCCTGCCGATCCAGACGCTCAAGGTGGGCGCGCTGGGGACGCATAAGGCGCTCGGCCTCGCCAAAGCAAAAGACGCCCGGCTGCTGCTGGCGTCCACAAGTGAGGTATACGGCGATCCGCAGATTCACCCGCAGGCCGAAGACTACTGGGGCAACGTGAACCCGGTCGGGCAGCGCGGCGTCTACGACGAAGCCAAGCGCTTTGCCGAGGCGATGACGATGGCGTACCACCGCTACCACGGCGTTGAGACGCGCATCGTGCGCATCTTCAACACCTACGGGCCGCGCATGCGCATCGGCGATGGGCGGGCGCTGCCGACGTTCATGGAGCAAGCCCTCCGCGGTGAGCCGCTCACCGTGTACGGCGATGGTAGCCAGACGCGCTCGTTCTGCTACGTCGACGACCTCGTCGACGGCATCTATCGCCTGCTGATGAGCGACGAGCCGATGCCTGTGAACATTGGCAACCCTGACGAGATTACCATCAAAGAATTCGCGGAAGAGATTATCGAGCTGACCGGCTCCAGCAGCGAGCTGACGTTCGAGCCCCTCCCGCAAGACGACCCGCAGGTGCGCCAGCCCGACATCGCGCGGGCGCAGCAGATCCTGGGGTGGCAGCCGGCAGTTGGTCGGAGCGAGGGGCTGGAGCGCACGCTCGACTACTTCCGCGAGGCGCTCGACTTGGCGCCGGCCCAGGCCGCCTCCTGACCAAGGCGTAGAGGCGCTGTTCCCCGACCCCTTGCCCGTGACACGCACAATTGCGTACACCGCACTGTAAATCTGAACACTCCAAACTGCCCATGCCCGATACCTCAGATCATTCGCGCCACCTCGCACGCTTGGAGGCCGAAGCCATCCACGTCATGCGTGAGACGGAAGCTCAGTTCGAGCGGCCCGTGCTCATGTTTTCGGGTGGCAAGGACTCGCTCCTGATGGTGCACCTTGCGCGCAAGGCGTTCCACCCGGGCGGCATCCCGTTCCCGCTGCTGCACGTCGATACTGGGCACAACTTCCCGGAGACCATCCGCTTTCGCGACTGGCTGATGGAAGAGACGGGGGCCGAACTCATCGTCCGCACCGTGCAGGAGTCGATCGATAAGGGGCGGGCCGTCGAGGAAGAGGGGCCCAACTCCAGCCGCAACCAGCTGCAGATCGTTACGCTGCTGGACGCCCTCGAAGAGTTCCGGTTCGACGCGGCCATCGGCGGGGCCCGGCGCGACGAAGAGAAGGCTCGCGCGAAGGAGCGCTTCTTCTCGCATCGCGACCGGTTTGGGCAGTGGGATCCGAAGAACCAGCGGCCCGAACTGTGGAATCTGTACAACGGCCGCAGCCAGCCGAAGGAGCACTTCCGCGTCTTCCCGCTCAGCAACTGGACGGAGCTGGACGTGTGGCAGTACATCATGGAGAAAGACCTGGAGATCCCGAGCATCTACCTAGCTCACGAGCGCGAAGTGGTCAACCGCGACGGCGTGCTGCTGGCCAAGTCCGATCACATTACGTTGCTAGAGGGCGAAGCGTACGAGACGAAGACGGTCCGCTTCCGGACGATCGGCGACATGACGTGCACCGGCGCCATCGAGTCGGAGGCCGAGACGGTGAAAGAAGTGATCGCCGAGGTGGCCGCAGCCCGGACCACCGAGCGCGGCGCCCGCGCCGACGACAAGCGCTCCGAGGCTGCGATGGAAGACCGCAAGAAACGGGGGTATTTTTAAGCTCGCTTCGCTCCCGTCATTCGGTCATTGGTCATTTATTGTATTGTTTTAGAGGGGCGATAGGGAGCGAACGAATAGGCCCTCCGTCCTCTTACCCAAACACCCACACGCGCATTCTACAAACCATGGATCTCCTTCGCTTCACCACCGCCGGCAGCGTCGACGATGGCAAGAGCACATTGATCGGGCGCTTGCTGTACGACACGCAGGCCGTGTTCGACGATAAGCTTGAAAAGATACGCGACGCTTCAAACGGCCAGGCCAGCGGCGACGGCGCCCCGCACACCGACGAAGAGCTGGAACTGGCGCTCCTCACCGACGGCCTCCGCGACGAGCGCGAGCAGGGCATCACCATCGACGTCGCGTACCGCTACTTCTCGACGCCCAAGCGCAAGTTTATCATCGCCGACACGCCGGGCCACGAGCAATACACCCGCAACATGGTCACGGGCGCCTCGACGGCGCAGCTCGCTGTCGTGTTGCTCGATGCGCGCAAAGGCGTGCTGGCGCAGTCCAAGCGGCACGGCTTCATCGCGTCGCTGCTCCAGATTCCGCACATGGTCGTCGCCGTCAACAAGATGGACCTCGTCGACTTTGACGAGGGCGTCTACCGCGAGATCGTAGGCGAGTACCGCGACTTTGCGGAGCAGCTCGACGTGAAAGACATCACGTTCATCCCCATCTCCGCGTTGCACGGCGACAACGTGGTCAACCAAAGCGACAACACCCCGTGGTACAACGGTGCGACGCTGTTGCACGAACTGGAGACGGTCAAGACGACGGCCGACCGCAACATGGTCGACTTCCGCTTTCCGGTGCAGCACGTCATCCGCCCGCACCAAGACTTCCGCGGGTTTGCCGGCGAGGTAGCCTCGGGCACCGTCCGGCCGGGACAGGAGGTCACCGTCCTGCCGTCGGGTAAGGTGACGCGGGTCGACGAAATCACCACGTTCGAGGGCAACGTTGACGAGGCCGGGCCGGGCGACGCCGTCGTGCTGTCGCTCGACGATGAGATCGACGTGAGCCGCGGCAACATGATCGTGCGCAGCCGCAACCAGCCGGAGGTAGTGCGCAGCATCGACGCGGACCTCTGCTGGATGAGCGAGCAGCCGATGAAGACGGACAAGGCGTACATCATCCAGCACACCACGCGCCGCGCCCAAGCCTTTGCGTCCAAGATCATCTATCGGATCGACATCGACACGCTGCACCGTGAAGAGGCCGAGACGTTCGAACTGAACGACATCGGCCGGATCGAGCTGACGACGGCCGATCCGCTCTTCATCGACCCGTACAAGGTGAACCGGCAGACGGGCGGCTTCATCCTCATTGACCCGGCCACGAACAATACCGTCGCGGCCGGTATGATTCGCGGCAGCGCGCAAGACGTGGCCCCGGTGGGGACCAAGAGCGAGTCGAAGGCCGATCGGACGACATCGCCCAACGTCGTGTGGGAAGGCCTCAACATCCCCCGCGAGGCGCGCGAAGAGCAGAACGGACACCGCTCCGCCGTGCTCTGGTTTACGGGTCTTTCCGGCTCCGGGAAGTCCACGATTGCGCGTGCCGTGGAGCAGCGCCTCTTCGACCGCGGCTGCCACACGATGATGCTCGACGGCGACAACGTGCGCCACGGACTCAGCGGCGACCTCGGCTTCTCGGCGGCGGATCGCGAGGAGAACGTCCGGCGCGTCGGCGAGGTGTCGCGCCTCTTCTTCGAGCAGGGCAACATCACGCTCTGCACCTTCATCTCGCCGTATCAGGAAGACCGCGACCGCGTGCGCTCGCTCCTCCCCGATGGGCGCTTCCACGAAGTGTACGTCAACTGCGACATCGAGACGTGCAAGGAGCGCGACCCGAAGGGCCTGTACGAGAAGGCCGAGTCGGGCGAGATCAAGAACTTCACGGGCATCTCCGCCCCGTACGAGCCGCCGGCCGATCCCGAGCTGGTCATCGACACCGATGCGCTATCCGTTGAGGCGTGCGTTGAGGCGGTCATCGAGCACCTGGAAGAGGCCGGGCTGATCGAACGGACGGACGCGTGAGCGCGCAGGAGATGATCCAGCGCCGGACGGTACCATCCGGGGTGTTGCTGGCGACGGCCGGCAGGGCCCCGGGTTTTTTATGCCCGTGATCGGCGGTTGGTACGACCGAGCCACCGAGGCAGGGTCTCGTGCAGCGATCTGCGAATTAAACTTCTTGGGGGCGTGCTCGGCTGGGAGGCATGGTTTACGGTTGGTGTCATCGGCGCGCTGCTCGCGCGCTTCATGCTGCCGACGGCCGTGCTGTCCGGCTTCCTCAACAACACGCCCATCGTGGCCATGCTCACGCCACGGTTGCAGGAGTGGGCGCAGGAACGGGGCCTCTCGCCGTCCAAGGTCATGATCCCGCTATCGCATGCAGCCATATCGGGCGGGATGCTGACGCTCATCGGCACATCGACCAATCTGATCGTGTCTGGCCTCCTGGAGACCGAGGGCTACGCGCCGCTCGGCTTTTTCGATGTGACGTGGGTCGGGGGGCCGGCCATGGCGTGCGTCGTGAGCTACTTCATGATAGGCGGCCATAAGCTGCTACCCGATCGCGCTGAGTCCCCCTCCGAGGTCGAAGAGAAATTGCAGGAAGGGCTCTTCGAGCTGAAAGTCGCCGTGCAGTCGCCCTTGGTTGGGCTGACGGTGGAAGAGGCGGGGCTGCGCTCCATCGAAGATGCCTGCCTCGTACACCTTCGGCGCGGCGAAAAAGTTATCCAAGCAACGCCTCGAACGGTCGTCGATCAGGGCGACGTGCTGGCGTTTACGGCGAGCGCGACAGCCATCCGGCGCTTGCTACGCCGCTCCGGCCTCAAGCGCAACTTCCCCACCGACGGGATGCCCCCGAGCGAGGCCGGCTATCAAGGTCTGCCGCTCTTTGAGGCCGTCGTGTCCGACTCCTCCTACCTCGTGGGGAAGACGCTCGGGGAGGCCAACTTTCGGGAGCGGTACCAAGGCGTGGTGCTTGGCATCCAGCGGAAGGACGAGTCGATACAGGGCCCGATCGCTGCCCGCGCGGTTGTGTATCTGGCGACGAACCTGCTCACCGAACTCATCACGAACAATGCGGCCGCGGTGCTCATGCTGCCGGTCTCACTGTCAACGGCATCCAGCCTGGGCGTCCCTCCTGAGGCATTCGCTGTCGTCGTGGCGGTGGCCGCGTCGGCGAGCTTCATCACGCCAATCGGCTACCAGACCAACCTCATGGTCATGTCGCCCGGCGGCTACCGGTTCGGCGACTATACCCGCGTCGGCTGGCCGCTCAGCGTGCTCATCCTGGCCGTGACGGTTGCGGTGGTGAGCACCCTCTGGCTGTAGGCGAGCATCCGCCAGTACCAAGGAGAAGGACCCGCGTCGACCCGGAAGAATGTGCCGAGGAACGAATGGGTCGAATCTCGGCCCGGAAAGATGTGCCGGTCACGGCTGCGCGGTGTCCCATCCCTTCGGAGACCGATCCGCTACGGCGAGCTCGCGATCCGGCGACTCGGGGCAGGCGGTCGTCCACTGCGAAGGACACCAGTAGGTGGTAAACTTAACACTGTCGGGGGCGGGTGCCGCCCGAGAGCGCTTGGAGAATTCAGGCGGTGCTTTTGAGCCGTCGCCGCACCATGAAGAGCGGTCTAAGATGGAAGAGGGATGCACGCGTTATCGCATGCCGGTTGATCTTGGCACAAATTCGGCGCAGGTTACACGTGCGATACATCCTATGGCCCCCAGCGAGCGCAGATCGTCAGCGGGTCATCCTGCGGTGGGCCCGGTCCCATCGGCTGCCAGCCCAAACCGTCCGACCGGGCACGCGTCGCGGCCGACAGGCAGGGCACATCTTTTGACACCCGATAGAGGAAGAGAGCACCCTAGTGAGCATTCGAGGATTCATGGCGAAGCATGTGGTAATGCTGCTCGTGGGAGGACTTCTCCTGAGCAGTGGACTCGTCGTTGAGGCGCGGGCCCAGCAGGTCCCCGAGTCGGTTCGTGAGCAGTTGCAGGAGCAGGGCATGACAGTCGAAGAGGCGCGCCGACAGGCCGAGCAGCTCGGCATCGACCTCTCCAACCCGCAGCAGGCCGCCCGGCGGGCGCGGCAGCTTGGCATTCCCGAGGCCCGCATCCAAGCGTTGCTGCAGGCGTACAACCAGTCGATGCAGCAGGGCCAGGCGGCCGGCACGACGGGTGCGCAGCCCCAGCTCCGCCCGACACTGTCCGGCGGCGCCGTCATCTCGCCCGACACGGTACTCGTCGCCGAGCTGCCCCGGACAGTCAATGTGCGCGTCCGGCTCCGCAGTGAGACGCTCATCACGCAGGTGCGGCCCTTCTTCGTCTCTGCCGCGCAGATGCCGGTGCAGGGCACAACCGGTAGGCCGACGGGCGGGCCATTCCAACAGGGACAACAGGTGCCTCCGAACCCGCAGTATCCCAATCAGCAGCAATATCCGCCCAATCAGCAGTCCCTCCCGCCGGGGCAGCCCAACGTGCAAGGGCAGCCCAAC
>CAYFQN010000048.1:0-1346 GCA_964345285.1 uncultured Rhodothermales bacterium | reverse complement strand
GGGCAGAATGTGGGGCAGAATCAGGCCGTAAATCGGAACAGCCAGCGGGCGGCGGGGCGTACGGGGCCATCGTTCCGCGGGCAGCGGCCAATGGGCGTCGACACGTTGCGGGTGCAGAATATTCGGCGCGTGAGCGGCTCGGCGAACAACGGCGTATGGGAAGGCCGCATCACCCTGCCCCTCGGGCTGAGTGCGGGCGTCTTCGCGCTGCGCGTGGAAGTCACCGACCGGGACGATATCACGACGGTACTGTCTACCAACCAGTTTCTGACGGTGCGCTCCGACCGCGTCGACCTTGCGCGCCGTGACACCATGCGCCAGGCGCCGCGCGACACGCTCCGCTACTTCGGGTACGACATCTTCCGCTCCGTGCCCGATGCATTCCGGCCCAACGCGATGGGGCCGGTGGACGACGGCTACCTCGTCGGCCCGAACGACGAGCTGCGGCTCACGGCGTGGGGGGCCGCCCAGTTCCAGTACGATCTGACCGTTGACGCGGAGGGGCGCATCTTTGTCCCCAACGTGGGGCAGTACACCGTCGCCGGCAAGCGCCTCGACGCACTCCGCAGTGAACTCCGCGACTGGCTCGCTCAGCGCTATGCCGGCCTGACGAGCGACCCGCCGACGATCTCGATGGACCTCACCGTGGCGCGCGTGCGGCCCGTACAGGTGTACGTGCTCGGCGAGGTGCGCTATCCGGGCGGGTACACCGTCAATAGTGGGTCGACTGTCTTTAACGTGCTCTACAGCATGGGCGGCCCGATGCGCCGGGGGAGCCTGCGCAACATCCAGGTCATCCGCGACGGCGAAGTCGTCGCCACCGTTGACCTCTACGACTACCTGATGCGCGGGTACAATTCTGATCCGGTGCGGCTGCAGAACAACGACAACATCTACATCCCGCCGCGCAGCAAGACCGTGGCCATCACGGGACAGGTGCGCCGCCCAGCCTACTTCGAGGTGACGGCCGACGAGACGCTCCGCGATCTGCTGACGTACGCCGGCGGCCTCAAGCCCGAAGCGTACACCAGCCGCGTCCACATCGAGCGGATCGTCCCGTTCGACGAGCGCGAGGACCCGTCGGTGGCCCGCACCGCGATCGACGTCAGCCTCAACGAAGTGCGGGCCGGCAACGAAACCGTCCCGCTGGCCGATGCCGACTTCATCACCGTGCCGTCCATTCTAGAGCAAGGCAGCCGGACGGTGGACACCCGCGTGAACGCCGTGAAGATTGGCGGCGCCGTCTTCCAGCCGGGTCAGTACGAGATCGGTGGCCCCATCCGCACGCTGCGGGACCTGATCGAGACGGCCGACGGGCTGCGCGGCGACGCGTACCGGCCCCAAGC
>CAYFQN010000047.1:0-17396 GCA_964345285.1 uncultured Rhodothermales bacterium | reverse complement strand
CCGCGAGGTCTCCGATCACACCATCGAGTTTTTGAAACAAGTCCGGTCGCAAACAACGGGGAAGGTGCTCCTCATCTGGGATCAGGCCTCGTGGCACACCTCGAAACAAGTCCAGAGCTTCCTTGAGGACCTGGGTCGCTTCGAGACGCTGAGGCTGCCGAAGCGGGCCCCGGAAGCGAACCCGATGGAGGACCTGTGGCGTGAACTCTGAAGGCAGATGGCGGCGTGCCTGGAGCGAAGCCTCGACACGCTTCGAGAAAGCTGTCGCCGCTGCTTCCAGAACCTCTCGCCACAGCAGGCGCTCCGCACGGCCGGCATCGGCTACGAGTAATGTTGTTCTGTCGACCTACCTAGTGCAGGGAGTACGTCAACGGCACGCATGTTTTGCCCATCCGCTCTGAGTTAGCGACGAGCAAGTCTTGGGTGGAATGCGCTATCTGCATGGGGCGAAGGGAGAAGTATGTTGAGGCAAAGGTAGTTGTGCAGCGGATTGCGCCGGCCTCAAAGGAAACCGATGACGCGTTTCTTATTCTGGCCACCCGGGGGATCGGCCCCGAGAGGGGCACGACGCTCTACCGGATGCGCTGGGAGGTCGAGACGATGTTAGCGGCGCTCGAATCGGCCTTCATACGCTATTCCCCCGAATCGAAAAGATTGATGCGATTGCCCTGAAAGCCGTCGCGAGGCGTTTGCGCTTCCAAGATATCGATGAAGGAGTCAAGCGCTGGGTTCGAGTTCCGCCGGTGCCAGGCTGCCGCCAGTACGGCATCGCTGTCTACGCCGACCAGGTCACAGTAGGACACCCCGATGTCGCCCATCTGCCGGACGGAGTGAGGCACAATGGCCACACCGATACCGGTTGCAACGAGACTGACGATTGTCTGCATCTGCGTGGCTTCTTGCCCGACGCTGGGGCTGAACCCGTGTTGCTGGCAAACAGCGATGATACGGTCGTAAAGCCCTGCGCCCCGCTCCCGCGGGAAAATGACGAAGGGTTCCTGGGCCAATTGGGAAGGACGAATCGCCGACGCGTCGGCAAGGGCGTGGTCGCGAGGCACAACAGCGATAAAACGTTGCCGCAGCACCGTCCGAAAAATGATGCTGTTCCCAGGCACAGGAGGATGCAAAAACCCTACGTCGATGTCCCCGGCATCGAGCGCGTCGGCCTGGGGAATAGAAGACAGTTCGTGCAGAGTCAGTTCTACGCGAGGCGCCTTCTTTCGGAAGAGAGAAATTAGTGCGGGTACCACGTTGCTGTAGACGGCGGGCGAGACAAACCCAATGTTGAGCATCCCCTCAAGCCCCTCGGCTGCTCGACGGGCAGCCTCCTGACCCTGCTCGGCGTCACGTAGGATGCGGCGCGCGTGAGTCAGGAAGACACGGCCAGCATGTGTGAGCGTGATGCCCTGTCCCGAGCGCCCGAAAAGGTCGATCTCCAACTCCGCCTCCAGGCGTTGAATCTGACGGCTGAGCGCAGGCTGTGAGACGTGGACCGCCTTCGCTGCTCGGCCGAAGTGTTCTTCTTCGGCTGCCGCCACAAACGAACGAAGCGTCCGGAGGTCCATGGGCGCACGATGCAGATTGTGCATGAGGTTATAAAGAACAATGCATTAGACATCGGGAGGGATCCTGAATATCTTCTTTTGTGAAGAAAACATTAGCCTAAAATGAAGGATTGATAGGGACGGCTGTGCGATTTGCTCTTGGAAGCCCTTCCGGTAGGCCTGGACCCTGCATCTAGAAGTCTCCCACTTGGCATGGCTGAGATCACAACTTTGCAGGCGGCTGTCAGTCGCCTCATCCATCATGGAGACACAGTTGCGATGGAGGGATTCACTCACCTGATCCCGCATGCAGCCGGACACGAGATCATTCGCCAAAAAAAGCGTGACCTCGATCTCATCCGGATGACACCCGACGTCATTTACGACCAACTCATTGGCGCAGGTTGTGCGCGACGCATCACGTTTTCCTGGGGAGGCAATCCCGGCGTGGGATCGCTGCACCGACTGCGCGACGCCGTGGAGAACAAGTATCCCCAGCCGATCGATATCGTCGAGCACAGCCACGCGGCGATGGCCACAGCCTACCAGGCAGGTGCCTCACGCCTGCCGTTCGCCACGCTTCGGGCCTACGCTGGAAATGATCTCCCTGCCCAAAACGACTCGATTCGCTCGGTTACGTGCCCGTATACGGGTGAGACGCTTGCCACTGTCCCAGCGCACCGGCCCGACGCAACGGTCATCCACGCGCAGCGTGCCGACGAGGCGTGCAATGTGCAGTGCTGGGGCATTGTTGGCGTTCAGAAGGAGGCCGCACTGGCGGCCGACCGCGTCGTCGTGACCGTTGAGGAGGTCGTCGAGGACTTGACGCCCGTTGCGGGTGGCGTCGTCCTCCCTGCGTGGATGGTGGACGCGGTCTGTGTCGTCCCTGGCGGCGCGTACCCGTCGTACGCGCAGGACTACTACGACCGCGACAACCGGTTTTACCTGGCCTGGGACGACATCTCCCGAGACCGCGACCGCTTTGCGGCGTGGATCGACCGCCACGTGCGCTCGACGCGCACCTTTGCGGAATTCCGCCACTCTCTCGCCAACGGTCACTCGTTCACCGAGCCCGCCTTGGACGCAATGCCAACGCCTGCTGATGGTCATTCTGACGTGTCGGGGGCACCCGACGGAAACGACGCGCCGGCATCTGACGCCGACGCGGCGCTTGCGGACCCGTCGGCCGCGCCGACGTCCGACGAGATCATGACGATCGTTGCCTCGCGGGCGCTCGCCGACGCCGCAGTCTGCTTCGTGGGCATTGGCCTGCCGAGCGCGGCAGCCAACCTCGCGCGGCGAACGCACGCACCAGGTCTTGTGCTCATTTACGAGTCCGGAACCATCGGCGCAAAGCCGGAGGTGCTCCCACTCTCGATTGGCGACGGCGAGCTCGCCGCGACGGCCGACGTGGTCGTTTCCGTCCCGGAAATCTTCAGTTGCTGGCTTCAGGCCGGGCGCATCGACGTTGGATTCCTGGGTGCCGCCCAGATCGACCGTTACGGCAACATCAACACGACCGTGATCGGCCGCTACGACGCGCCCACCGTGCGACTGCCTGGCGCGGGGGGCGCGCCGGAGATTGCGGCCCACGCCGCCGAGGTCTTCATTCTGCTTCGCCACGAGCCGCGTAAGTTCGTCGAGACGCTCGACTTTGTCACGTCGGTGGGCCACCTCGACGGGGGCGATGCCCGCGAGCGCCTTGGCCTTCGCGGTCGCGGGCCGACCAAGGTGATCACCGACCTCGGCATCCTGGCGCCCGATCCGAGAACGAAGGAGCTCACCCTGACGACCGTGCACCCTGGCGTTGGCGTCGACGAAGTACGGGCGGCCACCGGATGGCCGCTGCGCGTGGCCGACTCGCTCGACGAAACCCCACCGCCCACCGACGCCGAGCTCGCCACGCTTCGAGCGCTGAACGAAGGAACCGAGGCAGCCCACCGACCCGCATCGACCTGACGACCCTGGCGCGCCCCGCAACACTTACCACGTAACGCTTCCGGCCATGCAGAGCGCCTTTCACTACCGCACCCGCGACGCCCGCGTCGTCTTCGGCGAGGACGCGCTTGAAACGCTCGGTTCAGTCATGGATGACCTGGGCCGATCACGCGCCCTGATCGTGGCAACGCCCGAATTGGCCGCCACCGCCAACCGCGTGGCGACGCACCTGGGCGACCGGCAGGCTGGCGTCTTCGACGAGGCTCGCCAGCACGTCCCTGTGGGCACCGTTCAGGCCGCACGGGAGGCCCTGCAGCGCACCGAGGCCGACTGCTGCATAACCGTTGGGGGCGGCTCGTCGACGGGCCTCGGCAAAGCCCTCTCTCTGGAGGTCGACGACCTTCCCATCCTGGCTGTGCCGACGACTTACGCCGGGTCGGAAATGACGTCGATTTGGGGCCTGACCGATGCGGGAGCGAAGCGAACCGGCCGTGCTGCGCGGGTCGCACCGCGTGCCGTCTTTTACGTGCCGTCGTTCACGACGGGATTGCCTCCGAGCATCAGCGGCCCGAGTGGCATGAACGCCCTGGCGCACAGCGTCGAGGCCCTTTACGCCGTGGACTGCGACCCGGTGACGAGCCTCTTCGCTGAGGAGAGCATTCGCGCGCTTGCTGCCAGTTTGCCTCGCGTCGTCGCCGAGCCTGAGGACCTCGACGCCCGGACCGAGGCGCTGTACGGCGCCCACCTCGCCGGCCGAGCGCTCGACGGCGCGTCGATGGCCCTGCACCACAAGCTCTGCCACGTGCTTGGGGGAACGTTCAATCTGCCCCACGGGCCGACACACGCCGTCGTGCTCCCTTATGCCACTGCCTACAACGCGCCCGAGGTGCCGGAGGCGATGCGCCGCGTCGCCCGGGCGCTTGGGGCCGAGGACGCCGCGAAGGGCCTCTACGCCCTCAATCGTGCGCTCGACATTCCACCATCGCTCGAGGCGCTTGGCCTCAAGGCCCGCGACCTTGACGCGGCAGCAGACGCGGCCATTGCCAACCAGTACCCGAACCCGCGGCCGATCACGCGGGCGGGCATCCGGCATTTGCTGGACGACGCCTATCATGGCCGCCGCCCTCAGTCGCACGCTCACCTCACCGCTTCCACCACCCCTGACGCATGAGTCGTGACTCCTACATCGTGGATGCCGTGCGGACGCCCGTTGGGCGCCACGGCGGGGCCCTGGCCGGCCAGCGTCCGGACGACCTCGGCGCGACGGCGATTCGTGGCCTCATGGCGCGACAGCCCGCGGTGGCGCCCGACACTATTGACGACGTCATCTTCGGCTGTGCCAACCAAGCAGGGGAAGACAACCGCAACGTCGGACGTATGGCCGCGCTTCTGGCCGACCTGCCTGTCAGCGTGCCGGGCCAAACGGTCAACCGGCTCTGCGGCTCAGGGCTGCAGGCGGTCGTGAGTGCCGCCCAGGCGATTCGTGCCGGCGAAGGCGACCGCTTCGTGGCCGGCGGCGTCGAGAGCATGTCGCGCGCGCCTTGGGTGATACTCAAGCCGCCGTCTGCCTATCCGCGCGGCGTGCCCGAGACCGCCGACTCCTTGCTCGGCTGGCGGTTTGTCAACCCCAAAATGCCAGCACAGTGGACCGCTCCGCTCGGCGAGACGGGCGAAATTGTTGGCGACGAATTCGACGTCACGCGCGACGAGCAGGACGCGTTCGCGCTTCGCAGCCAGTGCCGCGCCGCCGCCGCCATCGCAGCAGGCCGCTTCGACGACGAGATAATTCCGGTCGAAACCCGCACCGGGGAAACGGTCGACACCGATGAGCCAGTGCGGCCCGACACAAGCGCGGAGGCGCTGGCGAAACTGCCGACGGTTTTCCGTGCCTCGAACGGCACTATCACGGCCGGCAACGCCTCTGGCATCAACGACGGCGCCGCGGCCCTGCTGGTGCTCTCGGCCGACGCAATCGAGGCAACCGGCGTGACACCCCTGGCGCGCGTCGTGACGAGCGCCGTGGCGGGGGTCGAGCCGCACCGCATGGGCATCGGCCCGGTGCCTGCCACGCGGACGGCCCTGGCCCGCGCCGGCCTGTCCACCAACGACCTTGACCTCGTGGAGCTCAACGAGGCTTATGCTGCGCAGGCGATTCCTTGCATCCGGGCGCTCGGGCTCGACGAGGCCACCGTGAACGTGAACGGCGGGGCGATTGCGCTGGGCCACCCCCTGGGTGCGTCCGGCGCAAAGATTCTGACGACGCTCGTGCACGAAATGGCCCGCCGCGAGGTGCGCTATGGCCTGGCTACCATGTGCATTGGCGTCGGCCAAGGCATCGCTTGCATCGTCGAGCGTCCGTGAAGCCTGCTCCCCGTGTTTTCGATTCTCCCATCACAAAAAGGTGATTCCCGTGCGCAACCTGACGCAAGAAAAGACCGTCGAGGCCGTGCTCCAGCAAACCGAGGCGGACGACAAGCGCCTCCAAAAGATTGTCGAGAGCCTCGTCGCTCATCTGCACGCTTTCATCCGCGACGTCGAGCTCACGCAGGACGAACTCTACTTCGCGACCGACTTCCTGAACCAGGTGGGCAAGATGACCGACGGGTCGCGCGACGAGTTCATCCTGCTGTCCGACGTTTTGGGTGTGACCATCCTCGTCGACTCGATCAACCACGCTACGTCCCACCACGAGCACCCCGACGCCCATGGCGAGCCGGGCGGCGACGGCAAAGCCGCTGCGGGCGTGACCGAGTCGAGCGTGCTCGGGCCCTTCTACCGGAAGGGAGCCCCGGAGCTCGATCCTCCCGCCAACTTGGCCCGCCACGTCGACGAGGGCGACCCGCTCATCGTTCACGGGGAGGTCTGCAACGACGCCGGGGAGCCGCTCGAGAACGCGCTTCTGGACGTGTGGCAGACCGCCCCGAACCGGCTGTACGACGTGCAGGACCCGGATCAGCCGGAGATGAACCTGCGCGCCAAGGTCCGCACGGACGCCAACGGGCGCTTTGCCTTCCAGACGGTCCGCCCCGTGCCCTACACCATCCCACACGACGGGCCGGTCGGGCGATTTCTGGAGGCCACCGGACGACACCCATGGCGGCCGGCCCACATCCACGTCATTGCCTCGGCCGACGCCTATCAGTCGGTCATCACGGAGCTGTTCTTCGAGGGCGATGCGTACCTCGACTCCGATGCGGTCTTCGGGGTGAAAGACTCGCTCGTCGTCAACCCGGTCACTCACACCGCCATGAGCGACGCGCCGGACGCCGCCCGCGACTTTGGCGTGGCCCCGCCCTTCGAGACGGTGCGCTACGACTTTGTGCTGACCCACGACGGGACGGGGAGCGATGCCTCCGCCGAGCCGGATGTCTACGCGCCAGGTGCCTGACGCACTGGGTCCGCCACACACCCTCCGCTTATCCATCACCAATCAACTGATGCCCGCCATGACCGTTCTCCGACGCCTTTGGGATGCGCTCGACGTGATTCGTGCCCTGGTCATATCCTCCTCCGCGACAGGATTGGACCTGCGGTCTACCGCCCAGGGTGTCGCAGCGGCGCTGATCGTGGGCGGCCTGTTCGCCGCCACGCCGGCGCAAGCCCAAGATCCGGCGCAGCCGCCCACCAACTTTGCGCTGACGAGCGCGCTGGATGGGGCCCCGCCTGCGCCCGGTCTCTACTGGTTCGAGTACCTTCAATACTACGACGCCCCAGCGATCAAGAATGGACAGGGCAACGACATCGGGACAGCCAGCGTGAACTCGCTGCTCTTCATGCAGCAGCTGGCCTACATCTCCCCAGTGCGCGTGCTGGGGGGCCATCTCGGGGGGACGACGCTCATCCCCATTGTCACGATCAACACCGACGGGGGGGTTGGCCCGAACGGCGCCGTTCCCCTCACCCGCAACAAGAGCGTCTTCGGCGACATCGTGGTCGGGCCGCTCATCCAGTGGTTCGACAAGCGCCTCTTCCAGCGGCCGTTTTTCCACCGGCTTGAAGTCGACTTTCTTCTGCCTGTTGGCAGCCACGACGACACCAAGCTGGTGAACCCGAGCTCGGGCTTTCTAACCATCGAGCCGCACTACACCTTCACGCTGTTTCTCACCGACAAGCTGACAACGACGCAGCGTCACCACTTTACCTACAACTTCGAAGACTCGGACACGAATCTCCGGACCGGGGCGATGTACCACGCCAACTATGCGTTGAACTATAACGTCTGGAAGACGCTCCGCCTTGGCGTGACCGGCTACTACATCCGTCAACTCGCCGAGGACACCGCCGATGGCAGCAGCAGCTTCTTCGAGACGCAGTTCGGCATTCGGAACACCAAGGAGCAGGCCTTCGCCATCGGCCCGAACGTGTGCTTCATCACGCCCGGCGGGATTTTCCTGGAGGCGAGCACAGTCTTCGAAACAGCGGTCGAAAACCGTCCGAGCGGCACGCGGGCCACGCTACGCGTGAACGTTCCGCTCTCGCTCCACACAGGGAAGTAGCGCCCCGACCTTCGTCTGATCGGGCGCAAGCGCCCGGTTCCTCATCGCATCCGGCACATCCGACACCCAGCACGGCCATGCCTGACACGTCCTCTCGCACGACCCGCCCCGAGTCCTTCAGCACGCATGCCTCGACCCCCCGCGCCGGAAACGCCGCTGGCCTGAACCGGCGCCGCTTTCTCCAGCACCTGCTGGCCGGTACCGCGGCCGTCAGCCTGCCGTCGATCCTGATGGCCTGCGGCGGCTCCGACGGCGGCGCGGCCGGCGAGACCGTTCGGCTCGGGTACGTGAGCCCGCAGTCGGGACCGCTGGCGGCCTTCGCGCAGCCCGATCCGTACGTCCTAAGCAACGTCCGTGAGGCCTTTGGCGGCGCCGATCTGCAATTTGGCGACACGCCCGTTTCGGTCGAGATCGTGACGGCAGACACCCAGAGCAATGCCTCGCGAGCTGGCGAGGTGGCGCAGCGTCTGATCAACCAGGACGGCGTCGACATGATGCTGGCCGCTCACACCCCCGACACGACAAACCCCGTTGCGGCCGTGTGCGAGGCGAGCCAGGTGCCGTGCCTCACCACCGTCGCGCCCATCGCCCCGTGGCTGCAAGGAGGGCCCTACGACTACTCCTTTCATTTCTTCTGGGACCTGCCCGACATCATCGATGTCTTCACAGGCATGTGGGAGCGCACCGAAACCAACAAGGTCGTCGGGGCTCTCTGGCCGAACGACCCGGACGGGACAGCCTGGGCCGGCGCGTTTACCGAGGCGCTGACCAGCCAAGGCTACACCGTCGTGGACCCTGGTCGCTATCCGAATGGCACCCAGGACTTCACCGCGTTTATTCAGCAGTGGAAGCGCGAGGGGGTCGAGATTCTGACCGGCGTGCCCATCCCGCCCGACTGGGCGTCGGTATGGCGGCAGTGCCAGCAGCAGGGCTTCCGGCCGAAGGTCGCGAGCATCGGCAAGGCGATTCTGTTTCCCGCCGCCGTCGAGGCGCTGGGCGAGAACCTTGCCGAGGGACTCAGCAGCGAAGTGTGGTGGAGCCCCTGGCACCCGTACACCTCCTCGCTCACCGACACGTCGGCCAAGGCCTTTGCGGAGGGTTACGACCAGCAGTGGACCCAGCCGATGGGTTTTACCCATGCGCTTTTCGAGGTCGCTGCCGATGTGCTTCAGCGGGCCGGTTCGGCCGAGCCCGCGGCCCTGCGGGACGCCCTCGCGGCCACCAACCTGGAGACGATCGTCGGGCCCATCCAGTTTGCAGAGAACCACACCGCCCGCACGCCTCTGGTGGGGGGGCAGTGGACAAGGGGAGAAGAGCCCTATCCGTGGGAGCTGGAGATCGTCCACAACGAGACGTCGCCTTCTATCCCCATACACCCGGCTGACGCAGCTCTCGACGCGGTCCCGGCGACCGCACAGGCTGGTGCCTAATGCTTCTTTGAACTCCGACTGATCCAACAACCTTTTTCCAGCCATGAACGCAGGGCCACCCCTTTTGGAGCTTCGCCAGCTCAGCAAGCGCTTCGGTCGCAACCAGGTGATTGACAACCTGTCGCTCACTGTCGCGGCAGGCGAGACGGTAGGCGTCATCGGCCCCAACGGTGCCGGCAAGACGACCCTGTTCAACATGGTTGCCGGAGCGCTGCAGCCCACCGGCGGCGACGTGTGTTTCGAGGACACCTCCATCGTGGGGGTGCCGGCCCATCAGCGCTGCCATCGCGGCATCGCCCGGACGTTTCAGATTCCGCAGTCGTTTGCACAGATGACGCTCTTCGAAAACGTGCTCGTGGGCGCCGAGTACGGCGCGCGACGCCGCCAGGGCGCGCCCCGCGACTTGGCTGCGGCGGCCCTGCGACGAACGGGACTGCTGGGGCGCTGCAACGAGCTGGCGGGCACCGTTGGGCTGCTTGCGCAGAAGCGCCTGGAGCTTGCCCGCGCCCTGGCAACCGCCCCGCGCGTGCTGCTCCTCGACGAGGTGGCCGGCGGCCTCACGGACGAGGAGAAGCGCGACCTGCTCGCTCTCATCAGCGACTTGAAACACGGCGACCTCACCATTCTCTGGATCGAACATGCCGTCGATGCGCTGGCATCGTGCGTTGAGCGCCTGATCGCCATCGACTTCGGCACGGTGATCGCCGACGGCCCGCCTGACGCCGTGCTCGACGACGCCAACGTGCAAGAGCGCTACCTGGGGGTGGAGGTGGCAGCCTGATGACCCTTAACCACACCATGACCGACGTGCCTGCTCCATCATCCGCTTCTGCTGGCGCCGCCCCCGGCCGAGACGACGCGGCCATCATGGTCGAGTCGGCCCACGTGTCGTACGGCTCCGTGCAAGCTCTGCAGGGCGTGTCCCTGCACGTTGGCCACGGCGAAACGGTGGCCGTCATCGGGGCCAACGGGGCCGGGAAGACGACCTTGCTCAAGGCCATCTGTGGCCTCGTGCCGCTCAACGACGGGCGCATCACCGTGCTGGGCGAGCCGGTCGCGGACCGAGCGCCGTTCGCCATCGCGCGGCAGGGCGTGGCGCTCGTCCCAGAAGGACGGCGCGTCTTCCCAAGCCTGTCGGTCGAGGACAACCTGCGCGTTGCGGCAGAGGGCACCCGTCGCCAGGATGCGGGCGACTGGTCGCTGGCGCGCGTCTACGACCTATTTCCGGCACTCAAGGCGCACGCTGGCGCCCCCAGTCCCACCCTGAGTGGCGGGCAGCAGCAGATGCTGGCTGTAGGGCGCGGGCTGATGGCCAACCCTGAGGTCCTGCTCCTCGACGAGCTCTCGCTCGGCCTCGCGCCCGTGGCCGTTCAAAGCGTTTACGACAAGCTCGAGGAAATCCGCGCCGCCGGCATCACGATCGTCCTTGTGGAGCAGAATGTGCAGCAAAGCCTCGGCTTTGCCGATCGCGTGTACTGCCTCCTCACCGGACGCCTCAGCCTGGAAGGCTGCCCCGAGGAGCTCTCGATGGACGCCGTGCGCAACGCGTATTTCGGGGTCTGACGCCGTCTCATCCACACTGATTTTCCCATTCTAGCGTCCTGTGCTATGGACCTGGTGCAGACAATTATCAACGGTATCCTCCTGGGGGGACTCTACGGGGCGATCGGCCTTGGGCTGTCGCTCTACTTCGGCGTCATGCGTGTCATCAACCTTGCTATTGGCGACCTTGCCATCGTGTCTGCTTACTTCACGCTGGTACTGACGCAGCAGGCCGGGGTGTCGCTTCTCACCGCGGCGCTTGTGGTGCTTCCGCTCATGTTTGGCGTTGGAGTCGTGTTGCAGCGCTACGTCATCCAGAAGACACTTGGGCGGGGCATCCTGCCACCGCTCATGGTGACGTTCGGGATTGCCATCATCCTGCAAAACGTGATGTTGCTTGTGTTCTCTGCGGACGCGCAGACGCTTCAGACGCCGCTCGCAACGGGCAACGTCCCACTCGTCGCCGGCCTGACGCTGCCGACGGTGTACGTTGTGGATCTGGCTGTGGCGCTGCTGCTCGTGGGGAGTACGATGTTCCTCTTCCGCCGTACCGGCCTTGGCCGAGCGCTTCGTGCCACCTCAGATGACGCCGAGACGGCTCAGCTCATGGGCCTGAGTCCGAGATACATTTATGGTCTGGCGGCCGGGCTGTCGATCACTTTTGCCGCCGCCGCGGGAATCCTGTTGGGCACCACCTTTACATTCTACCCCTCGACCGGCGCGGAGAGCCTGCTGATCGCCTTCGAGACCGTTGTGATCGGCGGGCTTGGCAGCCTGTGGGGCACCCTGATCGGCGGGATGCTCTTCGGCCTTGCTCAGCTTCTCGGCGCCAACTTTTTCGGTCCCAGCTACGGCCTGATGGCCGGTCACGTGATGTTTTTGCTTGTGCTGCTTGTCCGCCCGCAGGGCCTCCTTCCTGAAACCGCCTGAACACCGCTCAGACGCGCTCGGCCTCACGCCACGCGACCGCCATGCGCACACTCAACGACATGTCGACCGGCATTGCACAGATGCTCAAGGCCACCGGCCGCGCGCAGCTTTACACCCGGCTTGTGGCCGCCGTCGTCCTGGTCGGGTTGGTACTCCTTCCCGTATGGGGAGGGCGCGGTGCAATGACGTTCTTCGTTACCCTTTGCTTCTACGCTGCGATGGCCCAAATGTGGAACCTGCTCGCGGGCTTCGCGGGCCTCATCACGATTGGGCAGCAGGTCTTCGTCGGGCTGGGGGGCTACGGTATGGTCATCCTGGCAGAGCTTTGGGGACTCGACGTGTGGGTGGCAATCGTCGGAGGGGCCGTGAGCTGCGCGCTGCTCGCCGTGCCTATCGGAATGCTCACCTTTCGACTGAGGGGCGGCTACTTTGCGGTCGGCACCTGGGTGGTGGCCGAGGTCTTTCGCCTGGGGTTTGGCAACTGGGAGTACGTTGGCATGGCGCGCGGGCTCTTCGTGCGCGGCGCCCGCGGCATTCCGCCGACGCTCATCTACTACGCCGCGTTAGCTCTTGCCGTGGGCGCCATCTTGGGCGTGGTGTGGCTCCTGCGCTCCCGCCTCGGTCTTGCGCTCACGGCGATCCGCGACAACGAGGACGCCTCCGGCAGCCTCGGCGTTGACGTCTACCGCGCCAAGATGATTTGCTTCGTTCTGGCAGCGTTCGGCACGGGGCTCACCGCCGCCATCATGTACGTGCATACGCCTTTCATCCAGCCCAACGATGCCTTCTCGATCAACTGGGTGGTCGCCATGATCTTCATCGTGATCGTGGGCGGCATCGGCACCGTCGAGGGCCCCCTGCTGGGGGCGCTTCTCTACGTCGGCATTCAGCAGCAGCTCACGGCGTACGGCCCGGTGGCGCTCATTATTCTGGGCGTTGTGGCGGTGGGCGTCATGCTCTACGCGCCGCGCGGCCTGGGCGGCGTCCTCGTTGACCGCTACGGCGCCTCCTTGTTTTCAATGCAACGCCGGTTCGTGCCAGGCTCGACGAACGGGGAGCCCCCCGACGATCCCACCGGTTCGTCGCCGGCGGCTCTCCGATCCTCCACCCAAAACGCGGTTCCCTCATCATGAGGTCTGCTCGCCTCGTCTCTTACGCCCTATCCACGGCTGACTCGCTGCGCCCCGGCGTGGCGATCGATGATCACGTGGTCGACCTGCATGCGGTCTCGGACACCGAGGCCTCGCCCTTGACCCTGCGCGCGCTCCTGGTTGTGGGGCCGGACGCCGTGGCAGCGGCCGTCGCCAACGCCGAGCGCCTCGTGGCTGGGGCGCCCGACGCCAAAGGCGTGCACGCCCTCGATGCGGTTGTGATTGGCCCCCCGGTCCCTAACCCGGATAAGATCATTTGCGTCGGCCTCAACTACGCCGATCACGCTGCCGAAGCCACGATGGACGTGCCCGACGTGCCGGTTCTGTTCGCGAAGTACCCGAACGCCCTCTTGGGCCCAACACGCCCGATCGTGCTTCCTCCCGAAAGTCGCGAGGTTGACTACGAAGGAGAGCTGGCCGTCGTCATCGGCCAGCGCTGCAAGCGCGTCGACGCCGCCGACGCCCTGGACTGTGTTGCCGGCTACGCCGTCTTCAACGACGTCAGCGCCCGCGACATCCAACTTCGCACAAGCCAGTGGACCGCCGGTAAGACGCTCGACACGTTTGCGCCGATGAGTCCTCTCGTGCCAGCGGCAGCCGTGCGAGACCCGCAATCGCTTCGCCTCACGACCCGGCTCAACGGCCGGGTCATGCAGGACGCTTCAACGGCTGACATGGTGTTCTCGGTCGCTGAGATCATCGCCTTTGCCAGCCAACTCATGACGCTGGTGCCGGGGGACGTTATCGCGACCGGGACACCGTCGGGCGTCGGATTTAAGCGTGAGCCGCCCGTCTACCTCGCGGCGGGGGACACGGTGGCGGTCACGATCAAGGGCGTTGGAAGGCTGCGCAATCCGGTCGTGGCGACTTCTCAGGCCGGCCGCCCCGCCCCGCGGCCGCCCACAGCGACCGTCACGCCCGACGCCTGATGGGGCCCACCCGTTGCACCACCCGCTCGCCTTACCATCACTACAACCACAGCAGTTACCATGTCAGATTTCGACACCGATGTACTCGTCGTGGGCGCCGGTCCAGCCGGCTCGACCGCCGCGCTGGCGCTCTCGACCTACGGCATTGACACCATCATGCTCAACAAGTACGGCGGCACGGTCAAAGAGCCCCGCGCGCATATCACCAATCAGCGTGCCCTGGAGGTGCTCCGCGACCTCGGCGTGGAAGACGAGGCCAAGGTTCACGCCACGCCGCAGGAGCTGATGGGTAACAACGTGTTTTGCGAAAGCCTGGCCGGCGAGGAGCTCGGCCGCCTCTACTCGTGGGGCAACCACCCACAGCGCAAAGCCGATTACGACCTTGCAAGTCCCTGCAAGATCTGTGACCTGCCGCAGAATTACCTTGAGCCGGTCCTGGTCAAACACGCCACGTATCGCGGCACGCAGGTTCGCCTCAACACGGAGTTTTTATCTCTCAAACAGGATGACGACGGCGTCACGTCAACTGTCCTCGACCGGCTACACGGCGAGACGTACGAGATCCGCTCCCAGTACGTCGTTGGAGCTGACGGAGCAGGCTCGCAGGTGGCCGACGAGATCGATCTACCGTTTCACGGCGAGATGGGCCTGCGCGGTAGCATGAACATTGTCTTCCACGCCGATTTGTCCGAGTTCGTTGCCCATCGGCCGAGCGTGCTCTACTGGGTTCTGCAGCCTGGGGCCGACATGGGTGGCATTGGGATGGGACTCGTTCGCATGGTGCGGCCCTGGGACAAGTGGCTCATCGTTTGGGGCTATGACATCAACGAAGGCGCCCCGGAAGTAACCGACGAGATGGCTACCGACATCGTGTACGACCTTGTTGGGGACGACTCGATTGAAGTCGATATCGAGTCGACCTCGGTCTGGACGGTCAACGAGATGTACGCCGAAAAAACAATGCGGGGCCGCGTCTTCTGCGTCGGTGACGCCATCCACCGCCATCCGCCCTCCAATGGTCTGGGCTCCAACACGTCGATTCAGGACTCTTACAACCTCGCTTGGAAGCTTGCCCACGTTTTGAAAGGGAAGGCCGATCCGTCGCTCCTCAGGACGTACGACGCTGAACGCGCGCCCATTGCCAAGCAGGTGGTCACGCGCGCCAACCAGTCGATTCGGGAGTTCGAGCCGATTTTCAACGCCCTGGGCCTGCTCGACACGAGCGACCCCGAACAGATGCAGGCCAATATGGAAAAGCGAAAGGAAAACACTGAAGCGGCGGCCCAGCAACGCGAAGCGCTCCGCGAGGCAATTCAGTTCAAGTCGTACGAGTTCAACGCGCACGGTGTCGAGATGAACCAGCGCTATCATTCCGACGCCATTGTGCCGGACGGCACACCAGAGCCGGAGTACATGCGCGACCCAGAGCTCTATTACCACCCGATCACATGGCCCGGGGCCCGGCTGCCGCACGAGTGGCTGGAGGGGAAGCCAGGCGAGATCGTATCCACCCTCGACGTTGTCGGCAAGGGCAGGTTCACTGTGCTGACTGGCATCGGCGGTGAAGGCTGGGCGGAGGCTGCCGAAACGGTGTCCGAAGAACTTGATGTCGAGATCGAGCCGATTGTGATCGGCCCGGGTCGCGACTACCACGACATTTACAACGAGTGGCCCGATGCTCGAGAGATCGAGGAGGGCGGATGCCTACTGGTGCGCCCTGACGCGCACGTCGCGTGGCGGCACATGACGGCCTCGGACAGCGCAACGGACCTGCTTCGTGCGGCCATGCGCCAGGTGCTGGGCTTCGACGACGGAGAGCGTGAGGCGACCAATGGCGTGCTTTCCGCGAAGCAACGGGTGCATTAATGGGTAGGCCGGATTGATGTTGAAATATACGGTAAGGGTCTAATACCAATTACAGATGATAACCCGGCGTTATCGGGGAGCATCCCCGCGTGTGCGGGGTACACCCTATTGCAAAATGACAGAAATCAGCGAGAATGCGAAATCGTGTCAGGTTGGGCGGATCTTGAGCATCCCGTAGCCGAAGCTTTTGTGCTGCCCGATTCCCGAGCGGAGGACTGTCTCAAAGGGACTAGGGTCGGTGATCTGTAGTCGGCCACTGAGCGTTACATCAGGGCGCTGGAACGTGTACTCGGATCGGTCATCCCCTTTGTTGTCGGACCGCCGGGTCATCTATGCCAGCGTAAAGCTTGTCATCGACACGGATTGCACCTCTGCACCTCCCCGAACGTCAAATTGGTTGCGAATCCAGTCTGAATAGGCCTCTTCTCGTGTCCACTCTTGATCGGTGGACCATGCCTTTGAGAGAAAAGCATCGAGTTCGTCTCCCGCATCCCAAGTGCGCGTTTGTCCCTTTTCGTTTTCTCCACTGCTAGCAGAGGACTTCCGAATAACTGGGCAGGCACGCGTTTCGAATGCGAGATTCAGTCCTGAAGGGAGCGGATCCGGAAGAGGTTTACTCGCTATCTCACTCCAACGAACGGCCTCGTAAGCTTCTGGAGTGGCGGACAGCTTCGCCCGCGAGACGAGCGCATCCTTCCCGTCGTCCGAGTAGAAGAGAACCCGGAGGAGGCGGCCTTTATCCTGAGCTACGAATGGGCTCGGACAGCCAGAAAACGTCTCGGCTAAGATGGAGTGGACGAGGTAATTTGTCGTCAGGCGCTGAGAGAGGCCTCGAACACTCGCGAATTTAGCCAACTGTGGCTTCGGAATGGCAAGCTTCGTCAGGTGCACAAACGTCGGTGCTGAGATTGAGGAGGCAGAGATCGAAGCAGGTCAGCTGCAGGAACCGATATTTCTACACGATGCGATTAGCCAAAATTATCTTTATTGTTTCTCCCAAGGCGTGACGCTAAGATTGGGTACGGCTCTGAGCGTTTCAGGCAAGATATCTCCTCCGTAGACTCGAAAGGTCCAGACGTCGGCATGGGTACCACCAACGCTATCCTGAAGTCTCCCCGTACCAGTCATTGGATTCTACAAGGGGGCTCAACGAGCGATCCAGGCGCCACGACGGCGTAGAAGAGCCCGCAGAGGACGACGTAGCTAAACGGGTTGACGTAGCGGTTGCGCTGGCCGCCCAGGTATTGGCGTGACGACCCCCGGCTGGGTGATCATCCCGGAAATGGCCGGCCAAAGCCCGCGCTCCCACTCCAGGAACCGCTCGGCGAAGAGGCGAAGCAGCTCGCCGGCGGAGACACGGGCGCGAAGGAAGCGCTGGCCGCAGCCCTGGCAGTACAGGTCCTGCCGATCGGCTCCGCAGTTCGGGCACGACTGCGGCCGGCCGTCGTCGCCGAGATCAAGGTCTTCGCAAGGGGAGGGGCGTCGGGATCGATCCAGGAGGGCAAGGCTGTTAAGCAGAAGAGGAAGGGGTTGTCGGTACAGAAAAGCTCCTGCAGCGACGGCAGTCTAC
>CAYFQN010000046.1:0-17632 GCA_964345285.1 uncultured Rhodothermales bacterium | reverse complement strand
GCGATAGCTGCCGTACGACACCATCAGGACGAGTAGCAGCACGACGGGGGCTATCATGGTGGACACTGGGTCGCCCACAGTGAGGTGCGCGATGAGCGCCGAGGTGAGATCAATTGTGAAGCCCGCGTACGTCCACTCCTTCATCCAGCGGGGGAGGGGAACCAACAGCGCCACACCGCCAACGAGCTTTGCGACCCCGAGTTGGATCCGGAAGTAGTCGGGAAAGCCCAGGCGCTCGAAGGAGTCAGCCGGGGCATCGGCGACGAAATACATGACGCCAGAAAAGAGCATAAAGAGCGCGACGAGGCCTGTCGAGCCCCAATACACATATTTCGAGTTCATGGCTGGATGTGTGCTCGATGGAAGGGGCGGCGTGCGGAGATGATCGCTTGACGATCATCGGCCGAGAGGGAGTATCCTGTATTCCGCGCGCGCCAGGCGAGTTTCCATGGGCCCACACCCTTGCGCGGGGGCGGGCTCCTGGGCTACCGTTATGTACCCACCCGAACGGTTTCCTTCACTTACTGTCCTGCGTCATGAACCTCGCCCTCATCCAGCAGCACGCCACCACCGACCTCGACGCCAATCTCCAGCGTGGGTTAGATGCCCTGGCTGAGGCCGCCACGGCGGGCGCCGACTGCGTTGTGTATCCGGAGCTGGCCTTCACCCCGTTCTATCCGCAGCATCGCGCTGGGCCCGATGCCTACGACCTCGCCGAGCCGATCCCCGGGTCAACGACAGCGGTCTTCCAAGAGGCCGCCGCCGAGCATGGCGTTGTTGTGGTGCTCAACCTATATGAGCGGGCCGGCGATGAGGCCTACGACACGTCGCCGGTCATCGATGCCGACGGGACCCTGCTGGGGCGCACGCGCATGATGCACATCACCGACTACGATGGCTTTTACGAGCAGGGCTACTACACGCCGGGCGACACGGGGGCGCCCGTGTACGATACGGCGGCCGGACGTATCGGCGTGGCCATTTGCTACGACCGGCACTATCCCGAGTATCTGCGCGCACTAGCCCTTGGGGGCGCGGACCTGGTCGTGGTGCCACAAGCTGGGGCCGAGGGGGAGTGGCCGGACGGGCTCTTCGAGGCCGAGTTGCGTGTGGGTGCCTTCCAGAACGGCTACTTCATGGCGCTCGCCAACCGCGTTGGTGCGGAGGATGTGCTCACGTTCGACGGTGGCTCGTTCGTGGCCAATCCTGAGGGCCAACTGGTTGCCCAGGCCCCGCGCGGCGAGGACGCTATTCTGCACGCCGATATCGACCTCAGAGCATGTGCGCAGGCGCCCGCTCGGCGACTCTTCCTGAAAGACCGACGCCCTGATCGATATGCCGCGGGCGCTGTGGCACCGCCGCGCATGCTATAGGTCAGCATCCGACTCAAATATGGCCATTCAGCCCCCGGTTCATGGGCATGTAAACCGTTTGGCTGTAACCATTGTCTGTGAAGATACGTCGGATACATGCAGCAGGCGCACTCCAGTTGCCGTGTCAGAACGGCGTGGCTGGGACAGTAACGTGACTTGCCGGCCGTGAGACTGCACGCCTGCTGCCTGTAGCATGGGCCCGACGGGGCCTGTACGTAGGTTGCATGGCGGATGACGCCGCCACAAAGAGCCCCAGCAGTGAGCGCTAACGCACGAGTCGTGTGCGCTAGCGCCCACCAAACGGGTGAAAGACGTCGCCGCAAACGGCGTCTTACGGCGTCAGCGGCCGGTTGGCCGCTCCGGCACGTTGATTGACCTACGATGCTGTGAACGCTTTCGCATCACCCTTTTGAACGCTTTCAGGTGACTCCAATGACACACGCAAACCGTAGTCAATCGTCAAGCCATCATGGCCTACCTACTCCGTTACGCCGCACCCTATCGGTGCTGGGGATGTGTTTACTCCTGATGCTATTTGTTGCTCCGAAACAGACCCAGGCGCAGAGCCCGGGCGAGCGCGGATACTGGAAGACGCACGTTAAAGCCCAGATCAACACGCTGATCCAATCGGACCTTCCCGGTCTCCGCGAGCGCGGCATGGAACTCATCATCGAGTTGCAGCACGATGAGACGGTATCGCATCGGTTCGGCGATCTACGACCGCAACTGTACGCCATCTTTTTCGACAGCCGCAACGCGGACGAGCAGCGTATCCTAGCGCTATCGGCCCTGTTTGCTACCGACAGCGTGAAGACGTCGCAAACGCTGGCTACATGGGCCGAGGAAGAGACGTCGCCGCGGGTTCGGCGCCACGTGAGGCTGGCCCTGCTCCAGCAGGGATAAGAGCCGTCGTAAGTTCCTGTCGACTTCCTCGCGTCGCCCGACGCGGAGGTGCGTCGGAGGAGTGAACGACCTGTAGCGTGACCGCGAGCAGGTTGAAGATCATTCGAACGCACACACGGCGGGCCCGGGCATTGCAGCTCGGGCCCGCCGTTCGTATGTGGGGTGTTGTATTGACCGAGCGGGAGCATGCGCCGTTGGAGCGGCCCTGCGGGGCGTTGGCGCGCAGGGCCGTATCGTCTCAGAACGCCCGTGCCAGCACGTCCCAGAACATGAGCACGAGAATGACGAGCCACGTCAGGTGGCCAGCGCCCGTTCCCATGGCGATGCGCTTCCGAAAGCGGTCGGCAGCTCCGGTATCCTGCGGTCCGGCTAGGGCCGCTTGAAGTCCGTTCCAGCCGGGTCGAATGAGGAGGAACTGCGCGGCTACCATGAGAAGGATGAGCAGGAGGCTCGTGTGGTAGGCTGGGCCGTACACGGCAAACCCGCCCCCGAGCAGGAAAGCACCTAGAGAAAAGATCAGGGTGAGTACGATGAAAATGTTCATCAAGTACACCGAACGCTGTGTATCCTGAATCAGCACATGGGCTTCGGCTTCCTGCAAGCCCAGGACAGAGCGCGCCCGACCACTCAGGCGCAGACCGAGCCCAAACCAGGCTGCTGCCGTGATAATGTGAAGGATGACAAGAATGTACTTCAGCAGATAGGTGGTCATGGAGCAGCGGGTAGGGCGAGTCGTCAGTGCGCAGAGGCAACAAGTGTAGCTGCAACCTCGGAGACACAGGCGCCGGATGCAAGACGTGGCACTTTGTGGGAACAGTTGGGCGGCAGGGTCTGGTGGGGCTCCCGCTGCACATGACGCATCGAGCGTACCTGTAGATCCACACGATGGTGCGTTGTTCGGGTTCAACTGGCACCGTGAGCAGTTCCCCGTTCGATCGGAGGCTTGCACTGGGCGACATCACCGAGTCGGTGGCGGAGGCACCGCGCAATCCCTCCTTGAACCGCATGTTTGGCATCTTTCTGAGGCCGGAGGAAGCCATCGAGGTGCTGGTGGAGCCCGCTGCGCCGCCAGGGCCCTTACTAAGCTGCCAGGGGCCGTTACTAAATCGTAGTGGATCAGCCGGCGTCCCAGCGGTATTCTTTGAAACAGCGCCGGTGCGCCTCGCCGTATGACGCATGCCGGAATTCGCTGCATGACCGATTACCCACTTATTGCTTACACCTATGACGCTGACCTACTTCGGCCACTCGACCTTCCAAATCGAAACGGATGGCACGACGCTGCTCTTCGACCCGTTCTTCGACGACAACCCGCACACCGACGTGGTCCCCGATGACCTGGACCCGGACGTCATTCTCGTCTCGCACGCGCACTTCGACCATTACGCGGATGTCGGCGCGTTCACCGGGCCGGGCGGGCCGCTTGTCATCAGCAACTTCGAGATCATCTCCCGCGTGGGTGAGGACTACGACCACGAGCATGTGCAGCCGCTCAACGAAGGCGGCGCCATCGACTTCGCGTGGGGCCATGTTGAGGGCGTCCACGCGCGCCACACGTCGTCCTTCCCCGACGGCTCGTACGGCGGCGTGCCGGGCGGTTTCGTGTTGGAACTTGACGGCACTACCATCTACTACACGGGTGACACTGCACCCTTCGTCGAGATGGAGTGGATTGGCGATACGTACGACGTAGACGTGATGCTCGCGCCCGTCGGCGATGTCGTCACCATGGGCGTGGACGGCGTGATCCGTGCGGCCGAGATGGTGGATCCGACGTCCATCATCCCCGTCCACTATAACACGTTCCCGTTCATCGAGGTGGACCTGGACGATGTGCGCGCTGCCATCAACGAGGCGGGCTTCGACGCTGAGGTGCTCGCCTTTGGCGCGGCATTAGAGTTGTAAGTTTGTCCCGGTCGCCTCCTTTGCGCCTACGACGCGTCAGGCGACGCGCTGGTGCTCCCCGTTATTTGCTCTGGAATGGTTGCGCAGGGTGCGAGGGCGGCAACGGCATGACTCCCCATGCCGTGCCGCAAGACGCACGTGACGCCAAGATTTCGCATGACCGTCGGTATTGTCTCGGACACACATAGCTACTTCCATCCGGCATTGGCTGAGGTGTTCAACGATGTCGATCTCATCCTGCACGCCGGCGACCTGGGTACGCTCGACGTGCTTGACGCGCTGGAGGCCATCGCGCCTACGCAGGCTGTGTGGGGTAACATCGATGGGGGAGACATCCGGCGGCACGTGCCCGAGGATCACCGCCTCACCCTCGATGGGCTCGACGTGTGGATGAAGCACATCGCCGGGCGCCCCGGCCGCTGGCAAGATGGCATGGGCTGGCGCCTCGCACAAGACACGCCCGACGTATTCATATGCGGGCACAGCCACATCCTGCGTGTGGAGCGGGTGGACGACCTCGGCGGCATGTTGTTCGTCAACCCCGGCGCGGCGGGCCAGCATGGCTTCCATCAGGAGAAAACGTGCCTGCGCCTCCACGTCGAGGGTGGGGTAGCCAAAGAAATGGAGGTCGTTCATCTCGACCGCGACGAGTAGCCGCCCTGCTCGCGGGTTGCTATGCCGGCGCATGAATCGCGGAGCGAACGTCGCGCGTCATCTCGAAGATATGCGTGAGCAGCGCACGGTCAACCTCAGTGAAGGGCGTATCGCGGCGCGCCATCACGCGCTCGGCCACGTGCAAGGCCTTGTCGAGGCGGTACTCGCTGTACCGGCCCGGCGCCCCCCACGTGAAGGAAGGCAATACGCGCGGCGGGAAGCCGGCGCCGAACAGGTTGCAAAACGTGCCTACCAGCGTCCCCGTGTTGAGCGTCGTGTCGATCGCAGTCTTCGAGTGGTCGCCCATGAAGCAGCCGATGAACTGACGGCCTGTCGACTCGAAAGACTCCGTGACGGGGTTGTAGAGCGCCACGTCGCTGTAGTCGTTTTTGAGATTCGACACGTTGGTATCCGCGCCCAGGTTGCACCAGCGGCCGAGGTACGAGTGGCCGAGAAAGCCAGCGTGCGACTTGTTCGAGAGCGAGTGCATCACCGTGTCGTGCACCTCGCCACCGATCTTACACCACGGCCCGACCGAGCACCCCTCCAGGTTCGCTGCAATCTTGACCTGCGATTTCGGGCCGATGTACAGAGGCCCCCGCAGGACGGCCTGCTCCATCACGGTGGCCTGCTCATCGATGTAAATAGGGCCGTTCTCAGCGTTGAGGATGGCGCCGGCACGTACCCGCGCCTCCGGGGCGATGTAAATGTGCTCGGGGTTGATAGCTACCGCGCTAGGATGGACGGTAGCGCCCGCCCGGTCGTAAACGTCGTCAAGGATTTCGTACGGTCCAGTGCGCGCCGCGAAGTCGCGCTCCAGCGCCGGGCGCAGGGCGTCGAGTAAGTGCCAAAGCCGGTGCACCAGCGTAGCCGTCTGGAGCGTTTCGACAGGTAGCTCGGCGAACGCATCCGGTGTGAGGGGACGTCCTGCATTCACCCGGTCGGCCAGGGCGGGCGGTACGTTGGGGACCCACGCCGCCACGATCTCGTCGTGCTGCACGAAGGCGCGGGCGGGTTCACGAGGCGTTGCCGCCCGCCGCAGCCGATCGGTCACCGTCTCGTCATCCGCCACGAAGCGGCCGTTGACGAACAGGGTCGCCTCACCGGGCGCGACGTCGTTGACGGGCAGGGCGTGCTCCTGCGCCGTTACAGCGGCAACGGGCGAGCGGGCATGCAGCACGGTGGGGGGCGCGTCGAGCGCGTCGCGCGTCATCTCCAGCATCGTTCGAATCCCCACGCGCAAGCTGTACACGGCCCGCGTGTTGACGAGGGGACGAAAGTAGGCGGTGCCTTCATCTTCGAAAAGGCAGAGGCGCATTGCAGTGAGGGCGTGTAGTGAAACGGCAGCGGCGTGGAGCAGGATCGTGAGGCAACCGGGCAAGGCGCAGGGCGGCGTTGGGTTGAATACGGGGCGGCCCCCAGAACGTACTGCCAAAACGTACCACAAGAACCATGAAAATATCGGGAGCCGTCGTCAGCGCAGTCCGCTCCGGCCTATCAGAGGGCGCATCGTGCGTGTCTGCGTTCTCCCCGTGCCGCCCGCCTTCCACACCTCGTGAAGAACGCAGGACGGGCAGACTTCCACAAGGGAGCAGCACGGAATGGCAACGCGAATTGCGAGATCGTTGAGAGCCCCCATCACGGGCGAGGCCCACGTCCCAACGGCATTCACATCACAATATCGTATCGCAGGCAGGCACTCTTCTGTTAACTGTTTCTTGACATTCGATTTGCTGAAACACTACATAGTACCTACGGCAACCGCCCTACTGCTCGTGGGCAGCATCGAGTGCCCTGCCCGGGCAGCAAGTGGCGAGCGCGCTCTCCTTTCACTGATGCCTCTGTACTGTTATGCTGCGTGATCTGTGTAGGTCAAACGAAGCCCTACCCACGGTTCTGCTCCTGGCTGCCGGATGCCTGCTGGGCCTGGGACTGCTCGGGGGCCAGCCGGTGTGGGCCCAAACGGCCGTGGAGGGGACGGTCACGGACGCCCGGGATGGTCTGCCACTACCCGGCGTGAACGTGCGCGTCCAAGGGACCACCATTGGCACCACGACGAACCCCGAGGGGCGCTTCGAAGTCCGCCTGCCCGACGACCAGCGCACCCTCGTGTTCTCGTTTGTGGGCTATCAGACGCGCGAGGTGGATGTGCCGCCCGGCGAGACGCAGATCGACGTGCAGTTGCAGGAAGATGTGATGGGCCTAGACGAGGTCGTCGTGACAGGGTTGGCGTCGAGCATCAAGCGGCAGAACCTGGCCAACTCGGTCGAAACGGTGAGCGCCGCGGAGCTGTCGGGCACGACGGTGACGCAGACGGTAGACGAGGCGCTGGCGGGCAAGATTGCCGGGGCCAACATCCGCTCGTACTCGGGCGCGCCCGGTGGGGGCATCTCGATCAAGCTGCGGGGCATCTCCACGATCAACGGCAACTCGCAGCCGCTCTACATCCTCGACGGGGTGACCCTGGACAACTCGTCCATTCAGAGCAACGTGAACGCCGTGACGCAGGCCGCCACCGGTGGCAACCGCGAGGGGCAGGACAACCCGGTGAACCGCATCGCCGACCTCAATCCCAACGACATCGAGTCGATCGAGGTGCTCAAGGGCGCGTCGGCGGCGGCCATCTACGGCGGCCGCGCGTCGAACGGCGTGGTGATCATCCGGACGAAGCGCGGCGAGGCGGGTGCCACGCGCGTCAACTTCAGCCAGTCGCTCGGAGTCACCACGATCCGCAAGAAGCGGGGCATGCGGCAGTTCACGCGGGCGGAGGCCGACACGGCCTTCGGCGAGCGCGGCGTGGCAGCGTGGGACGCCGCCAACAGCGGCCGCGGCTTCATCGACTATGAAGAGCGTCTCTTCGGACAGGAAGGGCTGCTCTCGACGACGAACCTATCGGCGAGCGGTGGCAGCGCGTCAACCCAGTTCTACGTATCGGGGCAGTGGAAGGCCGACGAGGGCATCATCAAGCGAACCGGCTACGATAAGCAGTCGATCCGTGCGAATATCAACCACGACTTCAACGACCGGCTGTCGATGCAGGTGGGGGCTAACTACGTCCACACGGCCACGCGCCGCGGCTTGACGGGCAATGACAACTCGGGCACCACGTTCGGCGTGGCCCTCACGGCGACGCCCAACTTCATCGACATCCGCCCGGACGACAATGGCAATTACCCCGATCATCCGTTCAATACGTCGAACCCGCTTCACACGCGGGACATCATGACGAATGAGGAGACGAACAACCGGGTGATCACGAACAGCCGATTGGAGTACACGGTGCTGGCGCAGGACCGGCAGTTACTCCGGCTCATTGGCGAGGGCGGCGTGGACTACTACGCACTGGAGCAGGAGGCGCTCTTTCCGCGCGTGCTGCAGTTCGAGCGCCAGAGCCCCACGCCCGGCACGTCCATCTTGGGCACAACGACGACGCTCAACATCAACTGGCGCGTCTTGGCGGCTCACACGTACGAGGCCGGTGCGCGCGGCATCACGCTCAACACGCAAGCTGGCATCGCGGGCGTCAACGTGGATCAGAACAACGCCAACGTCGTCGCCAACAACCTGATCACCGGCCAGCAAAACATTAACCAGGCCGGCCAGCTGACGCCCAACCAGAACCGCGTCATCCAGCGCGACCGCAGCTTCTTCGGCCAGGAAGAGATCAACTGGCGCGACCGCGTCATCGTCACGGCTGGCGTCCGCGGGGACCGCAGCTCCATCAACGGCGCCATCGACCGGTTTTACCTGTACCCGAAGGCGTCGCTGGCGTTGAACCTGGCTGAGTTTCCGTTCTGGACGTTCGACGGCCTCGGCCAGTTCAAGCTGCGGGGCGCCTTTGGGCAGACGGGCAACATCGCGCCGGTGGGCACCAAGTTTACCGCCTTCGCACCGGCCTCCATCAGCGGCAACATCGGCGCGGTGATCCAGCGCCAGCGCGGCTTTGCCGACATCAAGCCCGAGCGGCAGACCGAGTTCGAGGGGGGCCTCGACGTGAGCACGGCCGACGGCCGGGTCAGCCTAGAGCTCACGGGCTACTACAAACAGATCTCGGATCAACTGCTGCGACGCGAGCTGCCGGGCTCGTCAGGCTTTGCGATCGAGACGCTCAACGGCGGCACGCTCGTCAATCGCGGCGTGGAGGTTGGCCTCACGCTGCTGCCCCTCGACACCGACGCGGTGCGGTGGCAGGCACGCACCAACTTCTGGGCGAACCGCGCTGAGGTGACGGACCTGCCCGTCCCGCCCTTCGGAGCGAGTGGCGGTGGCTTCGGGGCGACCCTCGGCGAGATCCGCATTGAGGAAGGAGAGAGCCCCACGCAGATCGTAGGCATCGACGATACCGATGGCGACGGCACGTCCGATGGCGTCTTCCAGCTGGGCGACACGGCACCGGACTTCGAGATGTCGTTCTACAACACACTGCAGCTGTTCGGCCAGTTCGACGTGTCCTTCCTCGCCCACTGGAAGCAGGGCGGCGACAACCTCAACCTGACCGACTTGCTCTACGACCTGAGCGGCACCACGCCCGACTACGACGACGACGATGACGGCGACGGCACCCCCAACGGTATCGAGCGCGTCAACCAGGTGGGCGTCTCCGCTCGTCCGTTTGTGCAGGACGCGTCGTTCTTCCGGCTGCGCGAGGTGGGGCTGTACTACAACCTCCCCGATCGCCTTCTGGAGCGGGTCGGTACCCTGCGCAGCTTGCGCGTCGGCGTCTCGGCCAATGACGTCTTCACCATCACGCCCTACAAGAGCTACGACCCCGAGGTTAACAACTTTGGCACCCAGCCCGTCGCCACTGGCGTAGAGGTCACGCCGTTTCCTTCGTCGAAGAAGTTCATGGTTCACCTCAGCGTAGGCCTCTGACGCCTCCCGCCTGCCTCGCCGCCCTCCCGCCGCCTGTCTCAATGCCTTCTGCTGCTATGATGTCTTTCTTTCGCCCTTTTCTGCTCGTGCTCTCCCTCATGGCCTCGGTGCTGCTGGCCGGCTGCGACGTGCTCGGCCTCGACGATCCGGGCAACCCGAACGGGCTGACTACCGACGAGCTCGCTGCGCCGGGCCGCGCTGAAATTGGCAACCTCGCCGCGGGTCTCGAAGCCGCCATGCGCACCGATCTCAATCTGTACCTCACCGACGTTGGAGTGATTGGGCGCGAGTACTATCGCTTCAGCTCGTCCGATCCACGCTTCTCGGCGGACCTCGTGGGGCAGGAGGGCGCCGTGCTAGACAACAACACGTTCTACCTGACGCGTCCGTGGAACGAGCGGTACCGCGCCGTCCGCAATGCCAACCTGCTCATCGAGGCGTCCGGCAACGCGGCCGATGACGTGCTCAACGACGCAGAACGAGCCGCCACGCGCGGCTTTGCCCAGACGCTCATCGGCTACCAGCTGCTGCTCAACCTGAACTTGTCGTACTATAACGGCCTGCGGATCGACGTCGCCGGCGACACGCCCGGGCCCGTCGTGGCTAACTACGAGCAGGCCCTGGCCGATATCGGCGCCATCCTGGACGATGGCGCAGCCGAACTGGCCAACGCGAGCGACTCGTTTCCCTTCACGCTCTCTGGCGGCTTCGCGGGCTTCGACACGCCGGCCACGTTCCTCGCCGTCAACCGCGCGCTGGCGGCCCGCGTGGCGCTCTACCGCGGTGCCCACGACGAGGCCTTGACGCTGCTCCAAGACTCGTTCATCGACCCGGCGGGCGACCTGCAGACGGGCGTCTTCCACGTCTTCTCCACCGATCCCGTCGACACAGTAAATCCCTTCTTCATCCCGCCCCAGAACACCGGTGAGGTGCTGGCCGCTCATCCTAGCTTCGTGGACGATGCCGCCCGCGACGGCAACGGCGCCATCATCGACGAACGGGTCGCCGGCCCCGAGGCCAAGGTGGTCGAGCGTGAGGAGACGTTCGAGCGGGCGAACCTGGAGTCGAACTGGGGCTTCTTCGTGTACAAGGATCAGCTGGCCCCCATCCCCATCATCCGCAATGCGGAGCTCGTGCTCATCCGCGCCGAGGCCAACCTGCTGGCCGATAGCCCCGATCTGGACGCCGTAGAGCAAGACCTGAACGTGATTCGTCAGGCAGCCGGGCTGGGCGACTACACGGGCCCCGTCACGCAAGAGGCCCTGCTCGATGAGCTGCTCTACCAACGGCGCTACGAGCTCTACGGCGAGGGTCACCGCTGGGTCGACGTGCGCCGGCTGCTTGGGGAGGACGACCCGGACTGCCCGGCGGACACGGACGCGGTGCCCGAGCCGAGCGAGACGGTGCGCTCCACGTGCCTGAACGACTACTTCCCGGTGGAGCAAGACGGCGTGGAGGCGGACGCCTGGCTCATGTTCCCGCTTCCACAAAGCGAGGTGGCGTTCGAGGGGTCCTGACCGGTTGAATGCGCAATGGGCGGGCGCTCACAGCTCCGAGGGCTGGCGCGGGGCGCTCGCCAACGTGTGCGCCGCCCCGATGTCTAGTAGGTGGATCCGGTCGGCTACGTCGTGGTGTGCCGCGCGGTCGCGCAGGCGAGTAGCCGGCTCCTGGACAGGCTCATCGGCCAGGTCGAACGTGCCCCAATGGATGGGGATGACGTGGCGCGCTGCAAGGTCCAGCGCCGCACGCACCGCCTCGCCCGGATTCATGTGCACGGGCTGCATGAGGCGCCGCGGCCGGTAGGCGCCGATTGGCAGGCAGGCTACGTCGGGTGCGCCAAGGCGCGTGCAGAGCGTGCCAAAGTGCGTAGCATACGCCGTGTCACCCGCGAAGAAGAGGGAGGGCGCCGTGGTCCCGGGAGGCTCCACGAACCAGCCCGCCCACAGCGTTGCATTGCGATCGAACAGACCCCGGCCCGAAAAGTGTTGCGCCGGTGTGGCATGAAACCGCCACCCATCGCATGCGACGACGTGGTGCCAGTCGAGCGCCACGGTGCGGTCAATGCCCCATCGGCGCAGGTGGGCGTCCACGCCCAGCGGCACGAGAAAGAGGGGGTCGAACCGAGCGTGGAGCGCGCGGACAGTAGCGCGGTCGAGGTGGTCGTAGTGATCGTGCGAGAGCAGCACCACATCTATCGGGGGCAGGTCGGCCACAGCGCCAGGCTGCGCGGGCAGGCGGGCCGGGCCGGCCAGGGCGAACGGGCTGGCGCGGCGGCTCAGCATCGGATCGGTGAGCACCGTCAGGCCGGGCCACTGCAGCAGGAGCGATGCGTGCCCCAGCCAGGTGATCCGGAGCCCGTCGGGCGGCGTACGCAAGCGGTCCGGGTCGAGCGGGTGGACGGGCGGTGGCGCGTTGTCTTTCGAGCCGAGCAGGCGGCCGGCCATCCACCACGCCGCGTCAGAGAGAGAGGCTGCCCGGGCGGTGGGATCGGGATTGCGAAAGCCGCCCTCGGGGGCGTGGTGGCGGCGGTCATGCCAGGGGTGGGGCTGAGGGTCGAGCAGCATCGGCCGGCGGGAGAGGTGGAAACGGATGAGGAGCGCAAGTGAAACAATCAAAGTCAGCACTATGTTTTCACTCGCTTTCGAGGCCCGCTAAACGACGCGCGGCTCGGAGATCGTCATCAAATGCTTCCCATCTCAGTAGCTGATCATGAAATTCGTTGCCCTCGGCGACACGAGCGGAATCGGTGCCAGTTGTCACTTCCTCGACATTGCAGGCACCGGCCTCGCCCTAGATGCCGGATCGGATCCGCGCCGTGAAGGGTCCGACTCCATGCCGCGCTTCCACATCATTCACGACCACCCCGATTGGTACGTGGATCACACCTTGGTCACCCACGCGCACCACGACCACATGGGCGGGCTGCCGGTGCTTATCCAGGAGTTTCCGCATGTGATGGCGCACATGACGGAGGCAACGCGGAAATTGCTCGACTTTCTGCTGCCCGCCTCGGCCCGCCTGCAAAAGCGCAAGCTAAAGGCGGGCGAAACCAACGTGCAGCCCCTCTTCACCGAGGAGGACGTGGAGCACCAAAGCCACTTCTACCTGACGCATACGTTGAACACGCCGTTCGACATCACGGGCGTAGCGGGCGAGACGCCGGTGAAAGCCATCTTCCATCCGGCCGGGCATATCCTCGGCTCCGTGGGCGTTGAGCTGCGCTTTGAAGAGCACGGCCAGCCCCGCCGCGTCTTCTACTCGGGCGACACCAATGCGCAGGGCCAGTCCATCATCCCTGGGGGCACGTATCCCGATGCCGCGGACACGCTCATCCTCGAATCCACGCTGGGCAACGACCCGGAGATGGAGCGCACCACGCGCCAGCAGGAGGTGGAAAAGTTCAAGGCGATGCTGGAGCGCGTCATCCGGCGGGGCGGCACGGCGCTCGTCCCCGTCTTCGTGATGGGCCGCGCGCAGGAGATTCTCGCGCTCATCCACCGCTTCAAGCAGCAGGGCGTCATCCCGGCCGATGTGCCCGTGTACACGGCCGGCTCCATGCGTGCCATCGCCGACGTGTACGACAAGACGCGCGAGACGACGCCCCGCCACGACGCCGACTTTAAGGTGTTCGGCGTAGAGCAGCATCGCCTGCCGTACAACGACCAGCAGCAAGCCCGCTCGCTCGACGGGCCGAGCATCCACGTGATGAGCAGCGGCATGATGTTCGAGCCGACGCTCTCCAACATGATCGCGCGGCGCCTCGTGGAAGACGAAAAGAACGGTATCTTGCTCGTCGGGTACGCCGTGGAGGACACGCCCGCCCGTCGCCTGATCGAGGCGGTGGAGGACGGCCGCGGCTCCGTCATGCTCAACAAGAACACCGGGCCGCAGCCACTGAACTCCGAAGTCGGCAAGTTCCGGCTGAGCGGGCACAGCAACCGGCAGGATCTGCTGCGCCTCGTCGAGCACCTGTCGCCCCAGCAGGTGGTGCTCGTGCACGGCGAGCCCGACGCGCGCGGTTGGATGGCGGACCATATCCAGCAGAACCATCCAGACGTCACGATCCATCAGCCAGCCTGGGGCACGCCGTTGGAGCTGTGACAGATGGTTTATGACTGTGGGAGTATGTGAGTGTGGGAGAGAAGAAAGTACACCCACTCCCCCAAACACTAACACGCCCATACGCGAGGCCCGGGATCCCGCCTGCGCAGCGTTCATTCAATAAGGTGCCTCAATCCCCGCGCATCATCCGCTGTGCCATGGCTGGCTCCTCCCCCCTTTCCGCCGAACAACTTCGCGCCTTTTGCGCTGAACTGAGTCCGAAGCTGGACGGCGACCTCCGGACCGATGACATGACGCGGGCGCTCTACGCCACGGACGCGAGCATGTACGAGATTCCGCCGGAGGCCGTCCTCATCCCGAAGCACGCGGGGGATGTGCAGGTCGCGCTCGAAGTGGCCGACGATTACAACGTGCCGGTGCTCCCGCGCGGCGGTGGGTCGTCGCTCGCCGGGCAGACGGTGGGCGCCGCGCTCATCATCGACTTCACGAAGCACCTCGACCAGATTCTGGAGATCAATGCCGAGGAGCAGTGGGCGCGCGTGCAGCCCGGCGTCGTGCTCGACCTGCTGAACGAGGCGGCCGCCGAACACGGACTGACGGTGGGCCCCGACCCGGCCCCGAGCAGCCGTGCCACGCTGGGCGGCATGATGGCCAACAACTCGACGGGCACGCACTCCGTCCGCTACGGCAACTTCATCCACCACATCCGCTCCGCCGAGGTGCTGCTGGCCGACGGGACGAAGACGACCTTCAAGCCGCTGGACCACGACGGCTGGCAGCGGCACATGCGCAAGGAGGGGCTGGAGGGCGCCATCTACCGCAGCCTCGACGCCCTACTGGCTGAGCAGGGCGACGTCGTGGCGCGCGACACGCCCGACCACTGGCGCCGTAACAGCGGCTACCGCGTCGAGCACCTAATGAACGGTAGCATGAACGGCGATGGCACGCGCAACCTGGCCGAGCTCCTCTGCGGCAGCGAAGGCACGCTCGCCGTCGTCACCGAGCTGACGCTCGACCTCGTGCCGCGCCCGGAGCAGACGGCGCTCGGCATCGTCCACTTCCACACGCGCGACGACGCACTCCGCGCCGTCACCTCCATCCTCGATACCGGTCCCGCCGCCGTGGAGCTGTTCGACGGCGTAGCCATCGAGCGCGCCCGGCAGACGCCCGGCTTCCGCGACCGCCTCACGTTTCTCGACGGCGAGCCCGGCAGCGTCCTTATCGTCGAGTACTTCGGCGATTCCAGGTCGGGGCTAACCGCCGATCTCGACGAGCTGGAGGCCGTGATGGAATCGGCCAGCCGGGGCTACCAGGTCGTGCGCTTGTTCGATCCGGCGGCCATCAAAAACGCATGGACGGTGCGGAAGGAAGGGCTCGGCCTCATCATGGGCGTCAAGAGCGAGTACAAGCCGTGGCCCGTCATCGAGGACGCCTCCGTGCCCGTCGAGCACCTCGCGGACTACATCCAGGACCTGAGCCGGCTCATCGATGAAACGGGCACGAAAGCCGTCTACTACGCCCATGCCTCGGCGGGCTGCCTGCACGTGCGGCCGTTCATCAACACGAAAGAGGCCGCTGAGGTGGAGAAGATGCACGACATCGCCGAGGGCTCGATGAAGCTCGTGAAGAAGTACGGCGGCGTCGTCTCGTCTGAGCACGGTGACGGGCTCGTGCGCGGCCGCATGAGTGAGCGGCTCTTGGGGGAGGAGCTGTACGACGTGTACCGGCGCACCAAAGCCATCTTCGACCCGAAGCATCTGCTCAACCCCGGCAAGGTGGTGGATGCGCCGCCGATGAACGAAAACCTGCGCATGGGGCCGGATTACCGGACGCGGCCCATCGCCACGGAGATGGACTTTTCAGCCGATGGCGGCTTTGCTGGCGCCATCGAGCTGTGCAATGGCAACGGCGCCTGCCGCAAATTAAAGAACGGCACCATGTGCCCGAGCTTCATGGTCACGCGCGAAGAGGAAGACTCGACGCGCGGCCGCGCCAACGCGCTGCGCTCGGCGCTGGCGGGCAACCTGCCAGACGAGGCGTGGACGAGCGATCGGATGTACGAGGTGATGGACCTGTGCATCCAGTGCAAGGCGTGCAAGACGGAGTGCCCGTCGAACGTTGACATGGCCAAGATCAAGACGGAGTGGCTGCATCATTACTGGGAGGACAATGGCGTGCCGCTCCGCACGCGCCTCTTTGCCCAGCAGCCCCGCCTTGCGCGGCTCATTGGCGGGACACCGCTCGCGCACATGGTTAACTGGGTAAATCGCCAAACGCCCATCCGGACCCTGATGGAGGCGACGCTCGGCATCAGCAGCGAGCGCGAGCTGCCTCCGTTCGCGGCCCGCTCCTTCACGCAGTGGTACAGCAAGCAGGCGTGGCCGGACGAGGGCCCCGACGTCGTGCTCTTTGCCGACACGTTCAACAACTTTCACACGCCGGAGGTCGCCCAGGCCGCCGCCGAGTTTCTGCGCGCCACAGGGCATTCGGTCCGTATCCCGCAGCAGACGGTATGCTGCGGCCGCACGCTGCTCTCGAAGGGCTTCGTGAACGACGCCCAGTTGCAAGCGCTGGAGACGGTCGAGGCGCTGTATCCGTACGCCGAAAAGGGCATCCCCATCGTGGGGCTGGAGCCGAGCTGCATCCTCACGTTGCGCGACGAGTTCCTGTCGCTGCTCCCCGGCGAGCCGCGCGCCGAGGCCCTCGCCGAACAGGCCATGACGTTCGACGAGTTCGTCGCCCAGCGTGCCGAGGAGGGCGCCTTCCAGAACGTCGCCTGGAACGGGCGGCCCGCACGGGTGATGCTGCACGGCCACTGCCACCAGAAAGCGCTCGCGGGCACTACGACTACAGAGAAGGCACTCGCGCTGCCGGGCAGCCACGTCGACACGGTGGACGCAGGGTGTTGTGGCATGGCCGGCGCCTTCGGCTACGAGGCCGAGCATCTCGACGTCTCCCTCAAGATGGCCGAGCGGGTGCTCGCTCCCGCCGTCCGCGCCACCTCCGACGACACGTGCATCGCCGCGCCAGGCTTTTCGTGCCGCTCGCAGATCAAGGACACCACAGGCCGTACGGCCCTGCACCCGGCGCAGGTGCTTCAGCAGGCGCTGCAGGACCCGCAGGGTGCCAAGCAGGTCGCATCGACTGAACAGGCAGCGCCCGTGGGGCACGACGAGCCGGCCTAATGGACTGGAACTGCATCGGACGGAGAGGCATATTCGAAAAAGTCGCGCCGCTTGATTTTGATACCGTTCGTCAACTGCAATGCCCTCCTCGGTAGAAAACGAACTGCTCGCCCGCTTTGAGTCGGCACTCGATGTCCACTCGCTCTCCGATCCGGTGGGTAATCTGAGCTACGCCGACCAGCAGAGATTGAAAAATGGTGAACATGCTGCTCTGGCACGCAACAAGCTCCCCGACATCGAGCGCTCTATCTGGTGGTGCAAGGCAATGGGCATCCTTGGCGCCGCGCTGCTGGTGTTTCTTGGCGTCTTGGCCCTGCTGGGTCTACTGAATCCGTCGGGCCCCGACGTGCTAACCGGTGGGTTCAGCAACGCGCTGTTCATCATCGCCTTCATGGGGGCGGCTGCCATTGGAGGCCTGTGGAAGCTCCCTGCATTGGAAAGCCGCCGCCTGCTGTGTGAGCTCGTGATAGCTAGCGAGCCGTCCTCGAAACCATCCACGCCTGAGTAGCGCAGCGTCCAATCAATCAAACGGACGGGGTTACGCCATGAAAGAACACCGCGACGTCGAGAAGACGTACCCGATCAGTGCGTTTGTCAGCGCGCTGCGTCGCCTCGCCGATGCCCTCGAAGAAGGCGAGCCGTTCGAGCGCCAGATCATGTGAAAACCTTCATCCTAAG
>CAYFQN010000045.1:0-17756 GCA_964345285.1 uncultured Rhodothermales bacterium | reverse complement strand
GGCAGGTCGATCCGGCGTTGGGCGATCGCGTCGGCTTGCTCCTCCCAGGCCGAGGGATCGTTCGGCCCCATCGCATACGGCTCGTATGCCATCAAGGGGGCCCCAGGGTGGAGGTGAATCCCCAATTGGCGTATCGGACACTTGGCGAGGGAACGTCCTCCATGTACGCCCGGAAGGCGCGCGTGCCCTCTGATTTGGAAGTTAGGTTTTGCACGACGAGCGTTCCTTCGCCGAGGTACCGGCCTACGAAGCTCCGCTGCCAGCTTCGGTCCAGGTTGTGCGTGTGGGCATCCGCAAGCCCGGGCGTGATGTAATGGCCGGGAAGCCGCAGCGTGGCGTCTTCAACGAGCGTAGCGGAGGAAGAGGCGGTGGCGGGGTGGTCCGGGGCCGATTGGCCCGTGGCGGCGTTGAGCAGGCCGGCTGTCAGCGTGGCAGTGATAACGAAGAGGATGAGTCGGGGGCGCGTCACGGTGGAGTGGGGCAGAAGCATGTGGTGGCGGGGCATCGGCGGCTCGGTAGACGCGCTGTTTGGCAGCGCGCTTCGACGAGTGGCCACCAGTCATGCCTGTGACGGGCGCACTGGCACGAGCCGGGTCCGGCACGCAGTGGCTGGTAATCAGGGGGCACGTTCTTGATTGCCAGGTTTTGCAAGGCGCATACCAGCCCACCTCAATGCGTACAGGGGCCCGAGGGCGCCAGCAGAGGCGCTGCCGGTGTGCAGAGGCGCGCAACGGGTGTGCGTGAGCGCACGATTCGTGAGCGCATAATGGGTGGGCAGGCGACTCGCCCACCCGGGTGGTGGCGCCGCGCGTTAGTCGTCGGGCCCTCCGCTCGTTTCCTCGCGGAAGCCCGGTAGGAAGCGTGCAGGTAGGGCGATGACGTACGTATCCAGGATGCCGGCGCGATCGCTCAGCCACGTGCGGAGCCGCTGCGCCTCCGCCCGGGTCGACCCGGGGTTGAAGATGAGCTTGTAGGCGCCGTCGATCGGGTCTTCGGCAATGGTCGCGCGCACGGGAATCGAAACCCGCTCTAGGATACGGCGCTGGGCCACCTTGGCCCGTGACCGCGTAGAGTACGTTCCAGCCTGCACGCCAAACTGGTAGTCGGGTGGCGTCGACGGGTCCAGCACGTCGGCTTCGATCATGAAAATGTCGGCGAACGCAGGGTCGGTTTGCAAGTGCGTCACGAGCCGGGCCGGCTTCCATCGGACGCGAAAGGAGTCCGTTTCCACCACGTACTGGCGCGTCGACTCCCGGCGGATGTTCAGTGGGCCGTGCAGGTTGCGGTCCACCGCCGTCATGAAGGACTGCGTGTTGCGCAGCGTCCCCACGAAGCGGCGCGCCTCATCGATCGACCGGAAGGTGCCCAGGTGCACGATGTAGCGCGCCGGCGGGCCGCGCCGCTCGGCCCGGTATTTCTTGCGCGCATCGGGCGACATCAGGATGAAGTCGACACCCGTTACGCGGTCGCCGCCCTCTTTGGGTTCGATGCGCACCGTGCGCCGCGGCGGCTCAGCCACCAGGCCGTATGTGCGCATCTGGCCGCGGTCCACTCGGGCATGATACGTGCCGGGCGGGATGCGGTAGCCGTAATACGTGCCGTCGCTGAAAACCGGGAAGGAGGCCGCGTAATCCGAGTTCACACCGGTGAGGTGCACGGTGAACCCTTTGGCCGGTGTTTGCTTGCCCTTGTAAAGCCACGTGACATTGCCCTCAACGGTCCCGCCCACGAAGACAGGGATGTCAAGCGGCTTGAAGACGTTGGGATCGGTGCGAAACGAAAACGTCGTGTAGCGCGGCGACCACTTCGGGTTCTCGGGGCCGGCGTTCGTGAGGTCGATGCTGTGGATGGCATACGGGATAAGGCCCTGCGAGCGGATCACGCGGTCGTTGCCCTGCCGGGTGGGCACGGGGCGCTTGTAGTACGCCTCGCTCTTGATGACTTGCTCCATCCGGTCATGTATGCCGTTGCCGTTCTCGTCGATGAAGAACCGCACGGAGGCGGCGGACTCCCCCACCCATTGCCGGTCGCTGAACACGAAACGGTCGTGCGTGTGATCGAAGCCAATGCTTCCGCGCAGGCGCTGCGTCGTCTGGAGGCGGCCGTCACGCTGCCGCGCCTCGGTCACCGCGCGCGTCTGGGGCAGGGTGAGGGAGAGCCGCACCCCGCCGAAGTTGAATCCGGACCGGAAGTCGCGCCCCATCGTGAACCGCACCCGGGCGAACGCGCCCAGCCGCCGCGCGATATTGATGCGCCCCGAGCGCCACTGATCGAAGCGCGTATCGTACGTAAGGCGCGACCGCAGCGAGACGCCTCGTAGTAAGCCCGGAATCGATTTGTTGCGCGGCACCCAGTAGAAGTGATCGAGCGTCAGGTCGCCCCGGATCGGCTCGAGGCTGCCGTCTCGCATCCGGTTCCACGCGCGGAACCGCGCTCCGGCCATACCTAGTGGACCGAGGCCGATGGAGAGGCGCGGGAAAGCCTGCAGGTCGGTATACGAGTCGGTGCGCGACACCTGGCCGCTCCACTGCACTGTAACCTGCTGGCCGCCTACCCGCCAGGGCAGATACACGTCAGTCGCCAGCTCTTGCATGAGCCCGGTCGGGTTATAGAGTGAGCCCACCGAAGTCCCATGATAGTGGGTGTACTGGATGTCGAACCGGCGCTGCGAGGGATACACCGCGTTGAGCCCGAGCCGCGTCTGAAACCCCGGCGTGGCGCGGACGCTCGCCACGTACGCGCTCCCGATACGGAGCGCCGCGCCGCCGTACACAAGCGGAGCGCGCAGCGGCGCCCCCACGTAATCCACGCCAGCGCGGGCGGTCAGCCGCTCGGAGAGGCCCACCGCTGCCGTGCCTTGCAGCACGCCATCCCCAACGACGCGGCGCCGGCCCGTGTAGATTTCATATTCCACCTCGCCGGGGGGCAGCAGCGAAAAGGGAAGGTTTACACGCCGCGTGGCCTCGAAGTACCCGCCCTTAGGGCCGTACTCGCGGAGCCGGATGGACGTGGCTCCGTAGCGCAGGGGAATGTCGTACGTGTAGCGGCCGCTCTCGTCAGCCGTCGTCACCCCGTCGAGCTTTCCGTTTACATACACCTCGACGGTCCAGTTGGGGCCGGTCTGCTCCTCGATCGTGTAGGTGGAAAACCGCGTGCGGGGGGCCATCGGCTCGTTCGAGAGCTTGATGCCCGTATACGGTACGTTTTGCAGGCCATTCGTAAAACTGTCCCCAACCCGGATGCGGCTGAGTACGGACGAGCGGTGTAGCGTGTAGCGCCATCGTAGGTCTGTGCGCTCGGTCTGCCAGCCGGATCGGAACTTCTGGCCCTGCAGGCCACCCTCCAGGTCCCCCCCGAGCAGCTCAACCCCGCTGCGCAACTGGTAGGCGTAGTCGTTGTCGAACTCGCTGCGCTGGCGGGCGGAGAGCGAGGAGTCCAGCACGCCGCCCCCTATCCACTTGCGGGCGCGGAAGAAGCGGACGGGCGGGCGCGATCGATCCTCCAGCATGTTGTTTAGTCGTTCCTGTCGGCGTTTCCGCTTGACGGCCGCTACGCGTGGCACGCGGTGCGGGGTATCCAGCGACAGCTCCAGGTCGCGCAAGTCCGGCGTGAAGGCCAGGTTGAACCACGCATCCAACAGCTCGGCGCGTACGTACAAGTCCAGCTGCCCGGCGATGACGTCGTCCTCGGCAAACGAGAACGTCGTGCCATCGACGACGGTGGTGCCGGCTCCCGCATCGATATGGTACGTTGCATCTGGATCGATAAAGAAGCCGCGGATGGTGCGTTCCTCCGCGTCGACCCGCGCTTCAATCTGGAGCTGTTCAAAGAGGCCACCGACGGGCAGATACACTGTCTCCCCGTCGTAGTAGGCCACCACCATCTCGTCGATGACCCGCTCATACGAAAACTGCATGAGCAGCTCTTGCGGACGCGACTGTGCCGTGGCAAGCGATCCGGCGCTCAGCCATACGCTTGCTCCCAGCATGAATGCTATGCCCCATCGCCAGCCCACGAGGTTGATCAGTTGACGGCAAAGATCAGCGTGCGAGTAACGGGTTCGGCCGGGACCAGCTCGGAAGATGGGAGGTCCTTGCGGCGCGTTTTATACGTGAGGCGAGCGCGGTACGTCCCGGCCTGTAAGTCCGGCTGGGCGATCGCAAAGCGGTGCGTCATGCCGAAGTACACTGCCGCCTTATTCGATTGCGTCATTACGACGGCTTCAGTGGAGTCGTCAACCACCTCCAGGGTGGCGGTGCCGAGGTAGGGGGCATTGCCGGTTCGGTCCACTTGTGAGGTGATGTAGACGTTTTCTTGATCGCGGGAGCTTCGCATCTTCTCAAAGCGCAGGCCCGTAGCCAGCTTGCCGTGCCGGTAGAATACCGAGATGACTTGTTTGAACCGGTAGCGGATGCGGGTCTGCACAGCCGTACGCTCGGCAGGCGGGGTTTCCTCCTGGTACTGGCTGGCGATAAAAGACAGCCGTGACCAGTACATGCCATCCGGTACGTCGTCGGGCGGTTGAAGAGCGAGGCGCACGCGCTGGCGCTGGCCCGGCGGTAGCAGAAACCGCTTTGGATACGTGCGCACAAAGCGACCGATGTCGAGCGAGTCAGCCGCGGCGGCATCGTTGTACTCCATCGACACCGTACCCACTGAGTCGGTCACCGGATACCCAAACTGGAAGTCGAGCTGCACCTCCTGCGGGCGGTTCGTACGGTTCTCGACATAGACCGACGCAAAGCGCTCCTGGTCACTCAGCGTAATCATCTTGGGAGCGACCACGACCTGCGCGGCGGCTGGGCGCCCCAGCGCTCCAGCCGCAACCAACAGGGCGGCAGCGAGCCAACCGCGGCGGCCGAGAGAAAGCATACAGCGTGCAAGCATGGCGTTAGAGGGGGATGGGTGAACAAGCGACAGTCGGCTGCAGGAGAAAGAGCGGGCCAGCCGTATGAACTGACCCGCCCTCTCTACAATGGAACGGCGCCGTAGAGTAAGGGGCGGTTAGAAGTACTCCGCGCCCACGGTGATCGTCGACTCGTAGGCCCCCGGTGCTTGGTCCGCACCCACGGTGATGGCGCCGCCAACCCAGACGTAATATTCGCCTGCCTGATTCAGATTCACCTGGTCCGTCAGGCTCAAGGATTCAGCCGCTTCCTGGTTGTCAAATCCGTAGCCGCGGACCTCCGGCGAGTAAGCCAACGTGTTCCCCTGGTCGTCCTGGAGATCGTCGGTCGTGATGGTCAGCAGTACCGAAGCTGTCGATTCGCCGGTGACGCTGAAGGCCGCAATATCCTGGCCGCCTGTGTTCGGGTTGCGCGTGACCTGCTGGTCGTTCGTGCCGGTGACGACCGTACCGAAGTTCAGGTCGGAGCGATGTTGGACGTCCAGCCCGGTGCTGAGCACTTCAGCAACGGCTAGGCCGCTCGCTGAGGCCGTCTGCGCGTGGGCCTGTGAGGAAAGGGAGAAACCAATGGTGAGCGTGAGAAGGAGGGTAAGTGTCTTGAGCGTTTTCATGGGCCTTGTGCCGTCTGGTGATTCAGGAGCTCGTTATGGTCGGGTGTGTGAGCTTCTCGCTCTGGTGGAATCGCCGTCGCGGTGCGAGCCGCTCATGGCCCCGTGGCGCCGACGATGTTCACTGGCCCTTGGGCGCAAGCCTCGTTCCGTACCGGCCCAATCTGCCTCAGGCGACGCTGGAGGCCTATTTCGCTGCCCCTCAAGGATCCATGGGTGTTACGAAACTGCGCATCCGGTGTGGTAAAATCTATCGGTTCGGGGCCGAGAAGAGAGGCCGGAGAGGACGTCGGTCGAAGAAATTGGACAGAGGTCGCACGATATTGAAACGAAGCTGCCGGCCCGTGCAGCGTCCAGGGCACGAAGAAAAGGCAAATAGAGACGATAAGGCGTGTTTGGGACGGGAGTGAAGATAAACTGAGGCGCCTGGCCAGCGCGGTGGGTGCCCGTGATGGCTGGGCATCATCCAATGGATGAGAGACGGGAATAGATATTGCGCAAGTGGAGGGCGCAATCCCATTTGCCCACTCTCGAACGCCTCACATCGACGGACTGATCATGCTCGCACAAGTACTTCGCACTCCACGTCTCAGCGGCTGGATCGCGCTTGCCTTCGGCGCCTGTTTGCTGATACCACTGCCCAGCGCAGCGCAACCGGGGCCTGCAGGTGCCGGCGCGGACGCCGATACGACGGCCTTCATCGACGCAGTCACCATCGGTGGGGGCATTGCCACGTATCGGGGCGACCTGAACGGAGGCCTCCGCACCACCTCGATGGGCTCGATGCTGCGCAGTGGCCTCGACCTATATATAGGGGCGGAGCGTCGCTTTGGGGCCACCTTCCTCGCTGCAGAGGCCGGATACAGTCGAGTACGGGTGCGTGATAATCAGTTTGGCTTCTCGAATCGCATTCTCCGGGCTGAGATGCAGGGCGGGATCGGCATCGACTGGACGAGCCCACACATGATCCGGCTCTACTCCGGGATAGGCTTCTTGAACCACCGGCCCACGCTCACTAACCCGGCGGCAGTCAGCACCCAGTACACGACGGAAACCGTAGGCAGTGATCAGTGGGCCGTTTCCATTCCGTTCGGCGTCGTCATCGACCGCCGCGTCCGCATCGGGCTGCGTTGGGTGATAGACGACTACCTCGACAACGCTGGAGGCGACGCGCAGGCCTACGACTTTATGCTGCACGTCACCATCGGGCACCGCATCTCCTTCAATAACTAATTGATTCCTCAGCTCTCCATGCAAGCGATGAACGCGGCGCGACACATTCTTATTGGGACGCTTGTGGCGGTATGTCTCGTCCTGCTTCCTCAAGCGGCCTCAGCGCAGTACCTCCACGTCGGCGGTGGCTCCACGCTGGAGCATGACGGCCTCACGAGCGGTTCCCTGAGTCCCACCATAGGCGGACAAATCGCCCTCCGCGCGAAGTATACCGATATTTTTCAGGTTTATGGCGGCGTGACGTACGGAACGGGCGCCTCGCTGGAAGGTGGGGTGTCGCTTCGTCCGTGGCAGGGCCAGACGCTCGACCCGTACGTGCAGGTCGGTTTCGGGCGGTACGTGGCGAGCAGCCAAAATGCTACCTCCGTCATCCCCATCGGCCTCGGGTTCGAGTACCGACTGAACGACCGAACGGGGCTCTTCATCGAGATTGAGCACCGCTGGTCGGCGTTCGAGGAGCCCCCGCGCCAAGAGCGCGCATGGACGCCTCGCATCGGTGTGTCGTATCGCCTTAACGACCCGCAAGCCGACAGGCCTACTCTGCCGCCGCTGGCGGCCGACAGCATTGCGGCGGATACGCTAGAAGCCGGCCGATTTGGCGGGCAGCGCTTCGATCCGGATCGCTATCCCGGGATGGTGCTCGTACCCGACGGCATGTTCATCATGGGCCTGACGGCCGAGGACCCGCTCGCCCTGCAGAACGCCGGCCGGAAGCACGTGACGGTCAACTCGCTGTACGTCGATGAGACCGAGGTCACGAACGCGGATTACCGCGCCTTCCTCAACGATATGCCGCGGGAGCAGCGCGACCTGTTCCTGCCCGACTCGACCATCTGGGCCGAGGTGCGCAGTCAGGAAAGTTGGGACACGTACTTCCGCAGCCCACTCTTCGAAGACTACCCCGTCATTGGCGTGACGTGGGAGCAGGCGCGCGACTATTGCCAGTCGCTCGAAAAACGATTGCCCACCGAGGCCGAATGGGAGTACGTCGCCCGTGCCGGCCACCTCGGCCGCATCTATCCGTGGGACGGCTTCGATACGCGTACCGACGATGGGAAGTACCTCGTCAACTACAACCCGGCTCGCGGTGGGTACGCGGCCGATGGGTTTGCCTTTACGGCGCCCGTCGACGCGTTCCCGGCCAACGACTGGGGCCTCTACGGGATGACGGGCAACGTGGCCGAGTGGGTGCGCGATGCCTACACGCCGTCGTATGACGACATCTCCGACTTCAACCCCTTCCACAAAGATGAAGAACAGCCGCTGCGCGTCGTGCGCGGTGGGTCGTGGACGTCGAGCGCTTTCTACATTGGCGTAGCGGCACGCGACACGCAGCATAAGAGCCAGCCATCGGCCACCGTCGGCTTCCGGTGCGTGCGCGAGGTGTCGGTCGTGGAGCAGGACTTCCGCGTGCCGAACGGACCCGTCACCCCACCGGCGCCTCCGCCCACCACGGCGGCAGGCAGCGGCAACTAACCCAGACCCTGCCGTGGCATCGAGCCGCGGCGGGTGTCCCGATTTCCCTCTCGATCCCCTCATCAGCAACCCTCTGTAAGTACGATGCCACAGTCAGTGCCTTCGGGCTACAAACTAGAACGTAAATGGTCGCCCACTCACTTTGCCATCGGCGTCTTCGGCGCCTTGGCGATTCTGGGGGTAATGGCCAAAATCTTTGCCTTCGAAGCCACCGTGTTGGGGATGACCCTCACCTGGAAGCCGTTCGTCCTGGTCGGATTCATGGGCGAGGCCCTGGTGTTTGTCATTATGGGTATGATGCGCGAGATGAAGTACGTCCCGGCCAACGGGGACGACGCGCCGTCCGGCGGCGCACGAGAAGTTCAGGACGTCCCGGACGCTGTGAAAGAGCTTGGCGACCACGTCGGCGGCGCGGCCGAGATGCTCACGCAGGAGGCCGAGCGCCTGGCCGAGGAGATGCAGAACATCCGCGTGGCGCTGGCCAGCCAGAACGACGTGTATGAGGAGCTGAGCAAGCTCCGGGGCCGCATCAGTAAGGCTGCGAGCGGACTCGGCGACATGACCAAGGTGCTCGAAGACGAAGTCAACCGCTCCGACGGCGCGATGAAAGCTGGCGTGTCCTTCTCCGAAGAGGTCGACGAACTGCGCAGCAGCCTCCGCAAAGCCGGCGACAGCCTCATGGGGCAGGCCGAAGCGCTCGACGCCAACGTGCAGGACCTCAACAGCCTGTACGAGAAGCAGGTGCCCATGGCGGGGGCCATTGCCAACATCCGCGAGGAGCTGACGCAGGAATCCGAGAAGCTGAACGCGGAGATCCTGGAGGCCCGCCAGGCGATGAAGGCGATGCGCACCCAGTTCGCGCAGGCAGCCAACCGGCTGGAGCGTTTCAACCAGCCGCTCTCGCTGTCCGACAGTAATAACGGCACGGCGAAGCACGTCAGCTAATCCACCGGTCCGGCGGGCAGGTGATGCCGGCCGGGCTCTCATCGCCGTTCGATCCCTTATCGCCGTTCGATCCCTTCCCGATATCTCTGCAGTGAATCCATGAGCAGTGCAAAGCAACTTCGATATTACGTGATGCTGGCGCTGTACTTCCCGCTGCTACTCTACTCCGTCAGCACGTTTGATCTGTCGGAGGAGACGTATGCCGTGAAGTCGTACAAAGCCGTATCCGTGGGTGAGCCGACCGTCGTGCTTGGCCAGCCGTTCCAGGCACGTGCCTTCTTGGCTGCCGAAGAGCTAGCCTCGGCCAAGCAGGAGAGCGACTCGACCATCCGCCCACAACTCATCGCCGACGGCAACCTCGCCGCGCTGGGCGACTCCGTACTCACGATGAACACGGAAGACCTCCTGTCGCCCGGTGAAAACGAGCGCCGCGTTTCGTACGAGGCCTACTTCGCCGCCCAGCAACTGGGCGGTGACACGCAGCGCTTCCCGATTTCGGGGTCGTTCACCGTGCGTCGCCCAGCCATCGTGGCGCGCACCGAGCAGGCACAGGCGCTCTATCGCAACAGCCTCAACCGCATCCGGCTGTCGGTGCCAGGCCTCGAAAACCGTCCGCTGCGTATCGTAAGCAGTAGCGGCAGCGTGCAGGGCCGCACGGTCACCATCAGTCCGCGTGGCAACCAGGCGCGTGTCCGGGTTTACCTGGAGCGCTCTGGGGGCGATGACGTGTACCTTGGCGACCGCGAGTTTGCCGTTATCGATCCGCCGCGCCCGCAGATCCGCGTCTCGGGCCCGAATGGCGAGCTGACGAGCGGCGATCCGATCTCCAACCGCCGCGCCATGCTGAACTTCGAGGTTGAGGCGGATCGCGAGTTCAAGACGCGCTACCCGCAGGACGCGCGCTACCGCGTGCAGCAGGTGAGCGTCTACATCCGCCGTGGCCTCACGGCCAGCCAAAAGCTGGGCGACTATAACCTGCAGAACGGGCGGCTCGTGCTCACGCAACAGCTGCGCGATGCCAAGCCGGGCGACCAGATCACCGTGCGGCTGGACCGCATCGTGCGCGTCAACCACCGCGGCGAGCGCATCGAGGTACCCATGCGTGAGAGCAGCCGCACCTTCGGTTTCGTAATCTCTTAAGTGACCGCCCTTTAACCCATGAACGCATGTAGTCAACATTCATTTTGGACGGCGGCCCTGGCGCTCAGCCTCCTGGGGCTGAGTGCTTGGCCGCAGCAGAGCCGCGCGCAGGCCGCGTGGCGGCAGACCGTGCAGGTCCTTGCCCCCGTCGAGACGAACGAGGTGACGGGCGTGCTGCTCGACACGTTGGCGACTTCGCTGGAGAAGCGGAACGCACCCGTCCGCAAAAGCCCGAACGCGCCCGTGACGACGTACAGCGCGCTGCAGAACGACCTGTCGCAAGACGGTCTGGGGGTGGCGAGCGCCACCCACGTCTTCATCACGTATCACTTTCAGATGACAAGTGCAGGAACGCGGTACAAGATCCTTGACGTGTACTTCATCTTTCGCCCCCCGAATGCGAGCGACACGGACATCCCGGTACTGTACGTGGACCTGACCGACCCGGAGACGTACGAGCGCTACCTCGTGGAGGGTGGAACGACGATCCCGTACAACGAGGCCGCGTTCCTGCAATTTCGCGACCAGGTCTCGTTCCACACGCTGCGCGACATGGTGCGCGTGGTGCAGGTCGGCGAGCAGATCATCCGCGACCCGAAGCTTGCTGCCGCCGAGAAGCAGCGCATCCTCACGATCACGACGCAGTTCACGTACCGCTAGCGGCACCGCAGCGTCGTCACTCAATACCCCGTCAGCAGGCTGGCTCCGTCGACAGACGGGTCCAGCCTGTTTGTGTTCAAGGCCGGGTGGCCGGGTCGTCTGGTCGTGCCGAGGTGACGTAGCAACCGGTGTTGTGGAACCGAAGCGTCGTGGGGCGTTTGAGCACAGTCCTACCTCCGAGGTGCCTCTCTGTACCCAACGCCTTCCTGCCCATGAGCCGTCGACCGCTGGCCGCGTTCCCTTGCATTTCCATGCTGTTGGTGGGGCTCATCCTGTGGGCTGGTGCATCCACGCCCGGGACGAGGGCGCAGGACACCGGAGCCATTACCGGGCAGGTGGTCGACCGGCAGACGCAAGCGCCGCTGCCCGACATCAATGTGGTGGTAGCCGGCACGCTGTACGGCGCAGCCACCGACGACGAGGGGGCGTTTCGGATTGAGGATCTGCCGCCGGATACGTACACGGTGCAAGTAAGCGCCCTCGGATACCGGACGGCGCGCCTGTCGGTGATCGTGGCGGCCGGGGAGACGGCGCAAGTCACGTTGCGCCTCACGCCCACCGCGGAGGAGGCCGCCGCGTCCGTGGTGGATCCAGACACGGCTGCACTCCAACCTCGTGCAACGATCGGCCGCCGAGCGCTCCGCGAAGCCGACGTGGCAGATCTTGGTGCAGCGCTGCACGATGTCCCAGGCGGCGGTGCGGTCCGGTACGGCGCCCTTGGGATCGAGCCCGTCGTGCGCGGGCTGGCGGGCGCCCAACTGGGCGTGTTCGTGGATGGCGCCCGCATGATGACTAGCCGCCCCTTCGAAGCAGGATCAGCGCTGGGCGTGCTCGATCCTACGATGGCGGAGCGCATTACCGTGGTGAAAGGGCCTTTCGCCCTCATGCAGGGCGGCGGAGCGCTGGGTGCCGTCCGCGTCGAGACGTCCGGGGTGAGCGGCGACGGATCGCGGTCGGGCGCGCTGCACGGCAGCTTCCGTGGGAACGGGTCGGCTGCCGAGACGGCGGGCGCGCTGCAGGGGCGTGCCTTTGGGGCGTCATACCGCGTGCAGGGCGTCTACCGAGCGGGGAGAGATTACACGACCGGATCGGGAGCCTCTGTACCGGCGGGCTACACGGCGGGCGGCGCCCACGGGCGCGTTGACATGCCATTGACGGAGATGTCGACGCTGTCGGTGCGCGGTGCCGTGCAGGATCAGCGCGCTGTTGCGTATCCCGGCCGAACGCTCGATGCGCAGTCGGCGCGGCGTGGCTATGGCACCATCCGTTACCGGCTCGATCGCGGTGCTGGATTGATCCGTACCCTGCAGGCACAGGCGCATGCGGCGCAGTCGCTCCACGACCTGGGCAATGCAAGCCGGCGTACGGACGGCCCTCTACCGGGAGACCGAGATGACCGGCTTGCCGTCTCAGCGAATGCTGAGCAGAACACCCTCGGTGGCCAGTGGTCCGTCCAGTTTGCACCGCTCAGTGGATGGCGGCTCACCGTGGGGGCCGACGGGTACCGAGCAGACCAGCGTGGAGACTGGAGGGGTGTGCTGACCGGGGGGATTGATCCGGTCCTGGTTGTCGTGGGAACGGGCGTCGTTCAGCAGAACATAGGAGGCTTCACCAATGGGACGCGGGCCCTCGGTCCTGTCGACTTCTCCGGTACGGCACGCATCGACTGGATGGAGACCGACGCCGACCAAAGCGGGTCCTCACTGGGTGGGCTGCCGTCGGTTACAACCTCCACTGTAGACTGGAGCGGCGCGCTCACGCTGTCGACGGCGCTTACGCCGCAGTGGACGGCTTCAGCGGGTGTCGGCTCAACGGTGCGGCCGCCAAGTGCGCGCGAACGCTACGCCGAGCGATTCCTCACCGTCGGGGCGCCCGAGCAAACGGAGACGCGCGGCAACCCGCGGCTCGGCCCCGAGCGCAGTACTCAGGTCGACGTCTGGATGCGGGGCACGTTCGAGCGCGGGTCGCTCCACCTGAACGGCTTTGCCCGCTGGGTGGATGACTACATCACCCTCGAACCCACGCTGACGCCTGCTCTCTATCCGCTCAGTCCCGAGCCGGTGTACCGCTACGTGAACGGGTCGGCCTTTTTTTACGGCATCGACGCGTCAGGGCGCTTTATTGTTAATCCGCTGCTCACGCTCAGCGGGCGGGCGAGCTACGCGTGGGGAGAAGATGAAGCGGCCGGTGCGCCTGCGCCCAAGGTGGCTCCGCTAATGGGGGCCGCGAGTGCCCGCGCCGAGGCGCCGTTCAACGAAAACCTCTACCTGGATGTGACGGCGCGATTCGCCACGACCCGTGAGCGTGTGCGCCCCATCTTCGGGGAGCGGTCGACCGGCGGGTACGCCGTGCTTGACCTGCGGCTGGGCCTCGCCTTGTCGTCCGACGCAACGCTCGTGCTGCGCGCCGAGAACGTGACGGATGTGCAATACGCCTATCCACTCAACGCTTCCGATCCGTTTACAGGCGTTCCCATCGCCGAATCGGGACGCACGTTAGGCATGGGCCTTCGGGTGGATTTTTGAGCGTGGTGCACCGCCTGTGTGCGCTTTTGGCGAAGTCCGTGCGAGAAGGCGGAAAAACCGATCGCTGAATGGGACCGCGCAGAAACGCAAGCGGCCGATAGGTGGTTTTCCATACCCCTGTGATACAAGTCCACGCTCTCGATTTCCCCACCGCAACATGGAGGGAGTCATGTCTCGAATTTTCAGTGTTCTTGCTGCTCTTGGGATCGCAGCTGGGCTCATCGGCTGCCAGCAGCCCAACGTGATCGACGACCTCAGCGACACGTCGTACCAACTCCTGAACACCGACAGCTCAGCCGTGGCCTTTCCGCGCGACGTGGAGGGCGACATCATCGTGCTCGGTTACATCTACACGCACTGCCCGGACGTCTGCCCGATGACGACGGCCAACATGAAGCAGGTGCGCGAACAGCTCGGCGCGCCGGACGATGTGCAGTTCGTAACCGTGACGTTTGACCCACTCCGCGATACACCGTCGGTCATGCAGCGGTACAGCGAAACGTGGGATGCCGCCGACACCGACTGGCTGTTCCTGACGGGTGACACTACCACCGTGAACGCCATGATGCGGCGCGTAGGGGTGCGGCATCAGGTCACCGATACCACCACGACATCCGATGGCGAGCAGATCTTCTTCATCAGCCACAGCGACCTCGTCACGCTGATTGATGAAGACGGGCGCATCCGGCAGCACTACAGCGGCAGCCGCACACCGCCCAATATTCTGGTGGAAGACATCAACAAGCTTCGCAATGGACAAACGATCTAACTATGCGTTCGCTGCTTTTCGGACTGCTCGTCGCACTGGCCGGGCTGATGGCAGGCTGCACGTCCGAGGACTCCTCGGAGGCGACGGATTCGGCTGACTCGGCTGCGTCTTTGCTACCGGATACGGTGGCTGTTGAGAGGCCGTGGGCCCGGCCCGGTAGCGAGGGCGGGATGAGTGCGTTGTACGCCACCATCCGGAACGGCACGCCGGGCGCCGATACATTGCAAGCCGTGCGTACATCCGTCGCGAACACGGTGGAGATCCACGAATCATACGAGAACGAGGACGGCACGCGCGGTATGCGGCCGATGGGGCCGGTGCCAGTGGCGGCGGGCGAGCAGGTGGCGCTCGAACCGGGCGGCATCCATGTTATGCTCATCCGCCTGACCCAGCCGCTGCCGCCAGGCGATTCATTGGCGGTCGACTTTCAGTTTGCACAGGCTGGCACGCGCTCGCTCACCGTGCCGATTCGCGTGCAGCCGCCGCAGTAGCCTTCCTCTGGTGCCATGGACTGGTTCATCGCTGGGATGACGTTTGGGTTTGTGGGCAGCGTGCACTGCGTCGGCATGTGCGGCCCGCTGGCCATGAGCCTGCCCGGCGGCGGGGCCGTGCGCTGGCGTTACCTGGCTGAGCGGCTGATCTATAATCTAGGCCGCGCCGTGACGTATACGCTGCTGGGCGGCCTCTTTGGCGCATTGGGGCTCTTTGTAGCGTTGGCCGGCTATCAGCAGTGGCTATCGCTTGGTATCGGCGTGGTTATGGTGCTGAGCGTGCTCGTGCCGTGGGTGCAGCGGAAGCTCGGCCGCATTGAGCAGGGAGCGGGATCGTTCGTGCGGCACGTGATGGGGCCGATCCAGTCCCTATACCAACGGGGCGGGGCGTGGGCGATGCTCGGTGTGGGGGTGCTAAACGGCTTCCTCCCATGCGGCTTCGTCTATGCTGCGCTCGCCACAGCCACGACGGCCGGGTCTATCCCGAGCAGCATGACGTTCATGGCGGCGTTCGGCCTGGGCACGCTGCCAGCCATGTACGTCATTAGTGTGGCGAAGCGGCTCGCGAGTGCCGAGTGGCGGATGCGGCTCCAGCGGTGGATGCCCGTCGGCATCTTCATCGTCGGCGTACTGCTGATTCTGCGCGGGTTGTCGCTGGGCCTTTTCCTGAGCCCCGATCTGCGTGAGGCGCTGTTTACCCCGGGCGTGTGTCGCTTCATTCCGCTGGTGGAGCCTAGCTAGTCGGCGGCCGCGTGAGGAGCCGGCTGTAGGTCGCGGGCGATGCGGCGGGCCGTCGCGGCGAATGGGCGGAACGAGCAGCCCAGTTTGTCGATGGCTTTTTGGTTCGTGTAGCGGCGGTCGCTCGACGCGGCGCGGGCCAGCGATCGGGTGAAGCGGGGCGGCTGGCGCGTGAGCCAGGCGGCGCCCTCCGCGAGCGCCCCGGCTGTAGTGAGCAGCGCAGGCGGGATGGTTCGCGTTGGCGGCTCCACGCCAAACGCATCCGCCAATGTGCGGACAATAGCGTGCCACGACAGATTTTCACTGCCCAGGATATGCCGCTCACCGGTGGCACCTTGGGCCATGGCACGGCGGAGGCCAGCGGCCACGTCTTTTACGTCGACCACATTCGTGCTGCCAGCCGGCACGCCGGGCATCCACCCGGTGCGTACGGCGTCCACGATGCGGCGCGTGTTGGTGCCCGGCCGCCCCGTTCCAAATACGAGCGACGGGTTCACGATGACGGCGTCGAGCCCTTCGGCGATGCCACGCTGCACTTCGAGTTCCGCCTGATACTTTGATCGAGCGTAGGGGGTGTCGCGGGCCGGTGGGTGCGAACTGGTCTCGTCGATGATGGCATCGGTCTCCGGCACCCCGAGCGCGGCGATGCTAGAGACGTGAGCCAACCGTTGGACGCCCGCCCGCAGCGCGGCATTCACGACGTGCGCGGTGCCGTCCACATTCACGCGGTAGAGCGTGTCCGCATCCCCCTCGGCGTCAAGGAGGGCGGCGACGTGGTACACGCGGTCTACGTTCTCCATCGCGCGGGCCAGGCTGCGCGCATCCAGCAGGTCGCCCACCACGCGCTCGACGTGCTGCGCAGCATCCCCCAGCAGGTCGAATGACGAACTAGGGCGGTGGACGATACGGAGGTCGGTGGCACCGGCGTCTAGCAATTGCTTGGTCAGGGTGGACCCGATGAGGCCCGTGGCACCGGTGATGAGCGTAGTCACGGAAGGCACAGCGTGAGGAGTGAGAGCGTCGTGCGGGGAGCGATCAAGGAGCCGGGCCGGTCAGTCCGCGTCGACGTCGATCTCGATGAGGAGCGCGTCCTTGTCGACGGCCTCGTCGGCGGCCACGTGAATGGTTTGGATGACGCCAGCCGCTGGAGCACGTAGTTCATTCTCCATCTTCATCGCCTCCAGTACAAGCAAGCTATCGCCTTCGTCTACCGACTGGCCTTCGGACACCATCACGCTAAGCACGAGCCCTGGCATCGGCGCGCGCACCTTGTGCTCTCCGGCCTCTGCCGCCGCGGCCAGTCCGAATCGCTCCAGCAGCAAGTCGTGCTCGTCCTGCACGCGCACGACGCGCGTCCGCCCGTCAACGGTCACGCGCACGCGGCCATCGTCCATCGGCGTCACCACCACGGGCATGCTGCGTCCGTCGACCAGCAGCGAGAAGTAGCTGTCGCCGACGGACTCGAAGCCATGATCCACGGGCGTGCCATCCAGGAGAAGAGTGCCGTCTTCGAACGAAATGTCGAACGAGCGGTCGTTGATCAGCGCGCGGAACGAGCGGGAATCCATGGCGAGCGAAGGCGGTGAAGAATCAATTCGAGGCAACATACAAACCGCCGCGCGAATTAGTAAGGGCGTCACGCAGTGCTCTACACTATCGGGATACTATCGGGTAGAGTGTGAGAAGGGCTTGTAAGACGCCCCGTTTTAACGGGGTGGTACACGGACCCTTCTCATGGTTTCGCAAGGATTCAACGTCCGCAGCAGGAAATTCTACAAACAATGACGGCTTATTTGTAGACATGGCAACAGAGTATACATATCGCTTTCGGGTGTGCTCGCTACGTCTACAAGCTCGCTACGTCTACAACTGGGGCAAAGAGCTTCGCACCAGCGCCTACCACGGTGACGGCGAAAGCCTATCCTACACCGACACGGCCAAACGCCTCACGAAGCTCAAGAAAGACACAGATCACAAATGGCTTCAGGAAGTCTCTGCCGTTGTCCTTCAGCAGTCGCTCCGCAACCTGGAGCAGGCGTTCACCAACCTCTTCGAGGGCCGCGCCGGGTATCCGTCGTTCAAGCGGAAGCACGGCAGGCAGGCCGCCCGGTACGTCGGCACAGCCTTCGACATTCGGGAGACGGAGCACGGACCTAAGCTCAGGCTTTCCAAAATGCCGGGGCTCTTGAAGGTCAACTGGTCCCGCGCCATGCCGGAAACCCCGTCGTCCTGCACCATCACACGCGACGCCGCCGGGCGGTACCA